>NZ_SMKO01000461.1 GCF_004348685.1 Nonomuraea deserti
GGGCGAGGATCTGCGGCCAGTCGGTGTCCTCCGGCCGCGCCGCCTCCGCGTGGACGGCGGCGATCGCGGCCTGCAGCTGGTATGGGCCCGGCGGCGACCAGGTCAGCGCGTCGGTGATCAGCGCCGTGCCCTCGTCGATCGCGTCCCGGTTCCAGAGCGTCCGGTCCTGCTCGGTGAGCGGGATCAGCAGGCCGCCGTCGCCGCTGCGGGCCGCGCGGCGCGCGTCGGTCAGCAGCATGAGGGCGAGCAGGCCGGAGACCTCGCCGTCGTCCGGGAGCAGCCGGTGCAGCGCGCGGGCCAGCCTGATCGCCTCCGAGGTGAGGTCGGCGCGCTGCAGGTCCGGTCCGCTGGAGGCGGTGTAGCCCTCGTTGAAGATCAGGTACAGGACGTGCAGGACGGCCC
>NZ_SMKO01000462.1 GCF_004348685.1 Nonomuraea deserti
CGATACCACAGCGAAATCAGCCGAGCCCGACTTAGATGCTGCGCATCGCCGTCAGCAACTCGTCGCGCTGCGCGTCATCGAGTGAGCCGTTAGGAACAAATGCCCACACCGCCGTGCGATGCAAGTCCACGTGCTCGACGTCGGGCACCGCGAATTGCAGGCCCGGGTAGCTGCTCCTGAGACGAGGGAGTGCGAGGAGGATCCGGCGCGACACTTCGTCCCGCGTGGGCAGCTTCCGGTACCACGGGTCCTGGAGGTTCACACGGTCCTTCTCGCTTTCGGCGGTCGGGAAAGAGATGTCGAAGAGCAAGCCCCATACACCGTCCTTTCGGACGACGCACGAGGCGTTCCATGGCATCTGTCCCTTCAGCCTTTCCAGCAGCGCGGGATCGCCCTGCAG
>NZ_SMKO01000058.1 GCF_004348685.1 Nonomuraea deserti
CGAACTTCACGTGCATCAGGCCCGGGACCCGTACGTCCGGGTCGGCGTCCTTGTAGTAGTGAACGCCCTGGACCAGCGACGACGCGCAGTTGCCGACACCGACAATGGCCACGCGAACCGAACCCATCGCACTCGCTCCCTTACTCATCAGTTGACGTGGTGTCTCTTCCGGGCTCTTCCGAGGCCCGGCGCTCCGTTGCGATCAGCTCGTTGAGCCAGCGCACCTCGCGCTCCACCGACTCGAGCCCGTGACGTTGCAGCTCGAGCGTGTAGCTGTCGAGACGTTCCCTGGTGCGCGCCAGCGCCGTGCGCACCGCGTCGAGCCGCTCCTCCAGCCGGCTGCGGCGGCCTTCGAGGATGCGCAGACGGACTTCGGCCTCGGTGTGCCGGAAGAAAGCGAAATGCACACCGAAGCTCTCGTCCTCCCATGCGGAAGGACCTGCCTGGGTGAGCATGTCCTGCAGGCGTTCCTTGCCCTCGGCGGTCAGTTTGTAGACGATCTTCGACCGGCCGCCGACGATCGTCGCGGGAGCGGGCTGCTCCTCTGCGATGAGGCCCTGAGCCAAAAGTGATCGGAGACAGGGGTACAGCGACCCGTAGGAGAACGCACGGAACATTCCCAGCAGGGCGTTGAGCCGTTTGCGCAGCTCGTAGCCGTGTAGCGGCGTCTCGTGCAGCGACCCGAGCACGGCCAGTTCCAAGACTCTGCCCTGTCCGCTGGCCATGGGAACCGCCCCCCTCTCGTGTCGATGTATCGAGCCGATACATCTTGAGGATACGTCGAGGCGCTATATCGCCGCAATCTACGAATCCGTGGAGTCGTTGGGATGGACACGCAAAACGCCGTAGTCTGGCGCTCATGTGGTCACAGCGAAGGGTGGTGGATTACGGTCTCGCGAAGAGAGCGGCAGTCCGCTCCCTGCGTTCCGGGCGAGCTTCGCGCGGAGACGTCTGTGACGCACAGCCCTACCTCCTTCGCGCGGCACGCCACTTCGGCGAGCCGACCGAACGTCTCTGCCCGGTCTGCGAAAGGGAGAACGTCACCAATGTGACTTATGTCTACGGTGAGTGCCTCGGGCGCCATGCCGGCCAGGCAAAAGTCACATCAGAGCTCATCGCCATGGCTCATGATTACGATGAGTTCCGGGTGTACGTTGTCGAGGTCTGCCAAGGTTGTTCCTGGAACCACTTGACGGTTTCGTACGTACTCGGGAACGGACCGCCTGACCTCGTCGGCCAAGCGTGAAGACCGAGGGCGGCGAGGAGCCTCACGCCCTACCGCCGTTTCAGTTCCGACGACGTTGCGAGGACGTGTGAGTAACAGCATGAATGAGGGGACGGCACGCCAAGGGAGGCGCCGTCGCTCCAGCTCATCCCGTTCTGTGCCCCAAGGTTCCTCTCGCCAAACCGGCGGACCCGGCTGGGGCGAGGCGCCGGCGACTCGACGTCCTGAGGCGGCGTACGAGCAGACCGGGGCCATGGCCGCACAGCCGTACGACGAGCCTCCCAGACGCGGCGACCCGGCGGGCGAGCGCGGCGACCAGCCGCCGCGCTCCCGCTCCCGCGAGGAGTCGCGCACGCTCCGTAACCAAGAGACCATCGTCAGTGACGCGCCGCGGCGGCGCAGAAGGGGGCAGGGCGGGCCGCCCGAGCCCCCAGGACCGCCCGTCAAGAAGGGCGGCGGCGGCCGGGGCGGCTGGCGCAGGTTCGTGCCGAGCTGGAAGATCGTCGTGGCCGGCGTCGTGGTGCTCGCGGCCGGCATGTTCGGCATGATCATGGTGGCGTACGCCAACACGCCGGTGCCGACGACCGTGCAGTCCGAGGCGACCGCGCAGCAGAGCACCATCTACTACAACGACGGCAAGACCGAGATCGCCAGGCTGGGCATGCCGCGCGAGAGCGTCGAGATCAACGAGATGGCCGACAGCGTCAAGGACGCCGCGATCGCCATCGAGAACGACACGTTCTACGAGGACTCCGGCATCTCCTTCTCCGGCATGGCGCGCTCGGTGTGGATGACCGCGACCGGGCAGCAGCTGCAGGGCGCCTCGACCATCACCCAGCAGATGGCCCGCGGTTACTACGACGGCCTCAGCCAGGAAGTGTCCATCGAACGGAAGATCAAGGAGATCTTCGTCGCGGTCAAGCTCGACGACACGCTGACCAAGGACGAGATCCTGCGCAACTACCTCAACACCGTAAACTTCGGCCGCGCGTACGGCGTCCAGGCCGCCGCGCGGGCGTACTTCGGCAAGAAGATGACCGCCGCGAAGTTGTCTCCCGTGCAGGGCGCCTACCTCGCCGCGCGGATCCAGCAGCCGGCCTGGGAACCCGACGCGCCGGGGTTGAAATATCGCTTCAACCAGGTCATCAAGAGGATGGCCGAGCTCTGGCCCGAGAAGTACGGCCAGCTCCCGAACACCGCGCAGTTCCCCAAGACGAGGAAGGCCAACACCAGCAACTCCCTGGGCGGTGACAGGGGTTACATGGTGAAGCAGGTGCTCGACGAGCTGGAGTCCCGCGGCCTGACCCGCGACGAGGTGGAGAGCCGCGGCTACAAGATCACCTCCACCTTCGACAGGAAACTGATGAAGGCCGCCCGGCAGGCGATGAAGACCACGATGCAGGGCATGTCGAAGGAGTTCCACGGCGGCCTGGCGGCCGTCAACCCGAAGAACGGCCGCGTCGTCGCCTTCTACGGCGGCGACAACTACGTCAGCGACCCGTGGAACGAGGCCTTCGAGTCGAAGAAGCAGGCCGCGTCGGCGTTCAAGCCGTACGTGCTGGCAGCCTGGCTGCAGGCCGGCTATTCGCTCAAGAGCTACGTGCCGGGCAACGAGACCGTGCCGAAGGAGCTGCCGGGGCAGCAGAAGGGCGGCATCACCAACAGCCACAACGTCGGCAGGGCGGTCGACGTGGTCAAGGCGACCGCCCAGTCGGTCAACACCGCCTTCGTCTCCATGGCCTACGCGCTGCCCAACCAGCTCGACGACGTGAAGAACCTCGTCGTGGCGGCCGGTTTCAACGAGAAGTCCATGGCAGCCGACATCGAGGAGCACCACTACCAGTTCGCCATCGGCAGCGCCCCGGTGACGCCGGTCGAGCAGGCCGCCGGCTACTCCATCTTCGCCAACGCCGGGAAATACACCCGCTACCACGTCGTGCAGAAGGTCGAGCAGAACAACCAGGTCGCCTACCCCGAGCAGCAGCTCACCAAGTCGGTCATCGACCCCGGGGTGGCCGCCGACTCCACCGTCGCCATGGCGGAGGTGCTGCGCAGCGGCACCGCGCGGGGCAAGGGCCTGGGCAACAGGCCGGCCGCCGGCAAGACGGGCACCAACAACGACGAGAACGGCGCCTGGTTCGTCGGCTACACGCCGCAGATCTCCACCGCCGTCGGGTTCTACCGCGAGGAGTGCAGGACGAAGAGCGGCAAGGTCGTCCCGCCGCTCCACTCCAACTGCCCCATCACGCCCAAGGGCAAGGCGAGCAAGAAATACGACCTCAACAACCCGTACACCAGACCGTACGAAGTGTCCCTGGGCTTCGAGGGCGCAGGTCCCCCCACGATCGCCTGGCAGCGGTTCATGCTGGCCGCGCACGAGGGCAAGCCGGTCGAGGAGTTCCCCGAGAAGGCCGAGATCGGCACGCCGGAGAACATCGTGCCGAGCCCGACGCCCACGCCGACGAAGACGCCGGACAACCCGTTCGACGACGGTGAGAACCCCTTCGACGACGAGACCGGCGACGATCCCGACTGCCTCATCGGCTGCGACGGCGACACCGGCGACGAGCCCACCATCGACGATCCGCCGCCGGCCGACGACGGGTTCCCCGAGATCGACGACCCTAACGTCGCGGGGGGCGACACCGGGCCCGACACGAGAGCCGGAGGCCCGGGGCCGGTCAACGGCAGGCTCGAGGGCCAATGACGAGCACGGAGGTGCGCCCGCCCATGGTGGCGCGCACCATCCCGTACCTTCCCCTGGGGCTGTTCGCGGCCCTGGGGGCGTCTCTCGCGTACGTCGTGCGGCTGCCGTGCCGCACCGGCGGCTGGAACGACCAGATCTCGACGTACACGAATTTCTGTTACACCGACATCTACCCGCTCTATTTCGACAGGCAGCTGGCCACCCAGAACCCCTACTTCGCCGATGTGCCGTTCGACAAGCAGGTCGAATACCCGGTGGTCCTGGGTGAGGTCATGCAGGCGTTCAGCTGGATCGCCCGGTGGCTGGAGCCCGACCAGGTCGCGCAGGCGGTCAGGTTCTACGACCTGACGGTCATCCTGCTCGGCGTCTCCCTCGTGGCCGGCGTGCTGCTGATGGCCGCGGTGGCCGGGCCCACCCGGCGGTGGGACCCGCTCTGGTACGCCGTCGCGCCCGCCGTGGTGCTGGCCGCGTACATCAACTGGGACCTCATCGCGGGCGCGCTGTCCATGGGCATGCTGCTGGCCTGGGCACGCAAGCGGCAGGTGCTGGCCGGGGTGCTGCTCGGGCTGGCGATCGCCACGAAGTTCTATCCGCTGATGTTCGTGGGCGCGTTGTTCCTGCTCACCTGGCGCACGGGGCGATGGCGGCCGTTCCTGGTCACCATGGGCGCGACCGTCGGCGCGTGGCTCGCGGTCAACCTGCCCTTCATGGTCCTCGCGTGGGACGGCTGGCGCCGGTTCTACGTCTTCTCCCAGGAACGCGGCGTCGACTGGGGCTCGCCGTGGTTGTTCTTCCAGAACAAGGGCTGGCCGGTCCTGGGCGAGGCCGACGTCAGCACGCTCGGCATGGCGTCGCTGGCCATCCTGTGCTTCGGCATCGCCGTGCTCACGCTGGCCGCGCCGCGCCGGCCGAGGCTGGCGCAGATCTGCTTCCTGGCGCTGGCCGCGTTCATGATGACGAACAAGGTGTGGTCGCCGCAGTTCGTGCTCTGGCTGGTGCCGTTCGCCGTGCTGGCCAGGCCCAACTGGAAGCCGCTGGCGTTGTGGCAGCTCGCCGAGGTGTGGTATTTCGTCGCCATCTGGCTCTACCTGCTCGCGCAGCCGCCGCTCAGCAGGGACGACCTGGGCATCGGCGACGACACGTACTTCACCGCCGTCTGGGGGCGGGTCATCACGATCGGCATCATGATGGCGTTCGTGGTGCGCGACATCCTGCGCCCCGACAAGGACGTGGTGCGGCAGGCCGGGCTCGACGACCAGGCGGGCGGCGTGTTCGCCGACGCGCGTGACCGCTTCACCTTGGCGTCCATCGCCCGATGATCACGCGCTCGTCCGGCCGGGACGCACTGCTGCTCTGGTGCGGCTCGCGGGCGGGGCTGCTGCTGGCGACCGTGCTCGGCGTGACGCTGGGCGAATATCTGGACAAGTGGCGTAAGTGGGATGCCACGCTGTTCATCACGATCGCCCAGTACGGCTACGACGGCGAGCCGGGCAAGCCGGTGGACGAAGGGCTGCCCGCGTTCTTCCCCGGGCTGCCCGCGGCGCTGCGCATGGTGTACCTGGTCGTCCCCGACTGGGCGGCGGCCGGGCTGCTGGTCTCGCTGGCCGCCGGGGCGGTCGCCATGATGGCGCTGGCCCGGCTGACCGAGTTCGAGGGCGCCTCCGGCTGGATGGCGGTGCTGGCGCTGCTGCTCTTCCCGATGGCGGTGTTCCTGGCCGCGGGCTACAGCGAGTCGCTCTTCCTGGCCTTCGCCATCCCCGCGTGGCTGGCCGCCAGGCAGGGACGCTGGCCTGCGGCGGCGCTGCTGGCCGCGGGCGCCTCCTGCGTGCGGGTCACCGGGTTGTTCCTCGCGGTCGCCCTCGTCGTGGAGTTCGTCACGAAGAAGGAGGCGCCGCGCCGGGCCGGGTGGCTGGTGGTGCCCTTCGTCCCGCTGGTGGCGTACTCGTCCTACCACTACAGCAGGACGGGTGACTGGCTGGCCTGGAAGCACGCGCAGGAGGCCGGGTGGGGGCGCGACTTCGTGTGGCCGTGGGAGGCGTGGCAGACGACCTGGCACTCCGCCATGGGCGCCGACGACTTCGCGGTGGCCTTCAGGATGGAGATCGTGGGGGCCGTGGTGGCCGTGGCGGCGCTGGTCTGGCTGCTCGTACTGCGCCGGTGGAGCGAGCTGGTCTACACGGGGGCGCAGGCGGCGGCGCTGATGACGTCGGCGTACTATCTGTCGATCCCGCGCTCGCTGCTGCTGTGGTTTCCGGTGTGGGTGCTGGTCGCCAAGGTCATGACCAGGAAGGCGTGGATGCTGGCCGCCTATGCCCTGATCTCGGGGCCGCTCATGCTGGTCAACGCCGCCCGGTTCCTCGACGGCGCGTGGGCGGGCTGATCTTTCTACCCCCTTTCTTTCCTCGGTAATCCAGGGAAGTTATCCACAGGCTGTGTGTTTTCCCTAGAGGTTCTTCCTCAGGAAGGCGATGTCGTCGGCCTGGCCCTCGGCCGGCGTCTCCACCACCACGGGGGCCGCGGCCGCCCGGCAGACCGCCAGGATCAGCTCGGGGTCGATCTTTCCCTGGCCCAGGTTGGCGTGGCGGTCGGCGCCGGAATCGAAGGCGTCGCGGGAGTCGTTGCAGTGGACCAGGTCGATCCGGCCGGTGATGGCCTTGACCCGGTCGACCAGGTCGACCAGCTCTTCGCCGCCCGCGTGGGCGTGGCAGGTGTCGAGGCAGAAGCCCACGTCGAACCCGTCGAGCGCGTCCCACAACCGGGCGATGCGCTCAAGCTTGCGCGCCATCGCGTTGCCGCCGCCCGCGGTGTTCTCGATCAGCACGGGGATGGGGCACTCCATGCGCTCGAACACCTTGCGCCAGTTGTCGAACCCGACCTGGGGGTCGTCGTCCTTGCCGACGTGGCCGCCGTGCACGATCAGGCCCTTGGCGCCGATCCCCGCGGCCGTCGTGAGGTGCTGCTGCAGCAGCTTGCGGCTCGGGATCCTGATGCGGTTGTTGGTGGTGGCCACGTTGACGAGGTAGGGGGCGTGAATGTAGATGTCGACGCCCTCGACCGGCTTGGTGGGCAGCACGGGCTTCTTGTAGCCCTGGGGGTCGCCGAGGAAGAACTGCACCACCTCGGCCCCCACCTCCTCGGCGTGAGCGGCAGGGTCGTCCTGGTCGACGTGAGCTCCGATGCGCACCATGTAACCGAGCTTATCCGTTTGGCCGGGGCGCGCCGGGGAAGTCGCCTGGCACCCCCTATCCGAGGAGAAACCATGAGCCGCTGGCGCTTACGAGCGCTGATCATCTTGATCTACGTGGTCATCGGCATATACGTCGCATGGGTCTACGACTACATCACTCCAGGACTTCTCAAGGATCTCGCCGAGGCGCTGCTCTCCGTCTTCCTCTGGTTCCTGGTGCTGCTCGGGATAGATCTGCACATCAGCGGATAAGTCCATATAAATAACGGCCCCAGGCGCGGACGCCGGGGCCGTTGCTCTTGCGAAGGGCTCACGGGTGGGGAAGGAAACCGCCGTGGGCGATGCCGAGCGCGGCACCCACGAACGCCCCCACGAGCCCGACGACGTTCAGCGTGCGCTGCGGCGTGGTTTCCGAGATGTACTGAGAGTAGAGACCGACGCCGAACCCCAGCGTGCCGAACCAGGACGCGATCATGTGCGCGGAGTCCCAGAACGTCGCGACGAACGCCACCACGCCACAGGCCAGCGTGACGACGGCCAGCGTGTTCTCCAGCGGGTGCGAACGTCCGTCGGTGTTGAGCGTGAGACGGAACCGCTCCTGTTCGGAGGGCTGAAGCACATGTGGCACAACCACCACCCCCTCGGTTTCCTAAAGGCTTTCCCACCTTGTCGAGGCTGGTAACCTTGGGCACGCTGCGTTGTGATGGATGACCCATCACCCCCGGGCGCCGAAAGGGGCGCCAGGGCATAGACGTCAGCGTCCTCCTGTCACGGCAGAGTGTCGTGACCGCAAGAGTCCAGAGGAGGTTGGAGTCCCGCATGCGTCGTTACGAAGTAATGGTCATTCTGGACCCTTCGCTCGATGAGCGCACCGTCGCGCCGTCCCTCGACCAGTTCCTCACCGTGGTCCGCAACGACGGCGGCACCGTGGAGAAGGTCGACGTCTGGGGCCGTCGCCGTCTCGCCTACGACATCGACAAGAAGTCCGAAGGCATCTACGCCGTCATCGACCTGTCCGCGGAGCCCGCGACGGTCAAGGAGCTCGACCGGCAGATGAACCTCAACGAGGGCATCCTCCGTACCAAGGTCCTGCGTCCCGACGTGCACTGAGCAAGCTCGTTGCCCGGCATTCTGTCGGGCCGGGGCCGTAGTCTGAGCCGAAACCCAAGCGAAGGCGTGCAGGAAGGCGAGCGCTAGCCATGGCAGCAGGCGACACCGTAATCACCCTTGTCGGCAACCTTGTCGACGACCCGGAGCTGCGCTTCACCCCCACGGGGCAAGCGGTGGCTCGATTCCGCATCGCATCCACTCCGCGGTATATGGATCGCCAGACCAACGAGTGGAAAGACGGCGAAAGCCTCTTCCTGACCTGCAACGTGTGGCGGCAGGCGGCGGAGAACGCCGCCGAGAGCCTCCAGCGCGGCATGCGGGTCATCGTGCAGGGGCGGCTCAAGCAGCGGTCCTACGAGACCAAGGAAGGCGAGAAGCGCACGGTCTACGAGGTCGAGGTCGACGAGGTCGGCCCGTCCCTGCGTAACGCCACCGCCAAGGTCAACCGCACCTCCCGCCAGGGTGGTGGCGGCGGCTTCGGCGGCGGCCCGGCCGACGACCCGTGGGCCTCCGCCACACCCGCCCCGCCCCAGGGCGGCGGCGGTGGTGGCTTCGGCGGCGGAGGCGGCCAGCAGGGCGGCGGCTTCGGCGGCGGCGGCAACGACTTCAGCGACGAACCGCCTTTCTAACACCCAAGATCCGCGCAAGCGGATGACTGTCCATTCCCGCCCTGGTGCGGGGCTCTGAGAGGAGCACCACGATGGCCAAGCCGGCACTGCGCAAGCCCAAGAAGAAGGTTTGCCTGTTCTGCCATGACAAGATCTCCTACGTCGACTACAAGGACACGGCGCTGCTGCGGAAGTTCATCTCCGACCGCGGCAAGATCCGTGCCCGCCGGGTGACGGGCAACTGCACCCAGCACCAGCGCGACGTGGCGACCGCGATCAAGAACGCCCGTGAGGTGGCCCTGCTGCCTTACACGAGCACGGCGCGCTAAGGAGGCATGTCGACATGAAGCTCATCCTCACCAACGAGGTCTCCGGCCTCGGCACCCCTGGCGACGTCGTCGAGGTGAAGGACGGCTACGGCCGTAACTACCTCATCCCGCGTGGCTACGCCATGCGCTGGACGCGCGGCGCCGAGAAGCAGATCGACACCATCAGGAAGGCCCGCGACGCTCGCGAGATCCGCGACCTCGGCACCGCCAAGGAGGTCGCCGGCCAGCTCGGCGCCCTGCGCGTGCGCCTGGCCACCCGCGCCGGCGAGTCCGGCCGCCTGTTCGGCTCGATCACCACGGGCGACATCGCCGAGGCCGTCAAGGCCGCCGGCGGCCCGATCGTCGACCGCCGCCGCATCGAGATCGTCAACGCGATCAAGAGCGTCGGCTCCCACAAGGTCACCGTCAAGCTGCACCCCGAGGTGTCCGCTTCGATCGACGTCGAGGTCGTCGCAGGCTGACCTGCTCGAAGGCCCCCGCTTCGTGCGGGGGCCTTCTTTCTTTCACGGCGGGCCCCCGCCGTAGGGAGCTCTGTCTTCGTCTGTTACGCGCAGCCGTGTCCGCCCGCCGTACGAGTTCTTTCGTCTGTTACGCGCTGCCATGGCCCGCCACCCGCCGTATTTCGGCTGAGGGCCCTCCAGGAAACGGCCGCTGACCCTTCACCGGCCGGCCACCGTTACGCGAGCCCACGTGGACCGATTGCCGTGGTAAAGGGGCACCCGTGGGCGATATTCCCTATTCGGGCAGCGTACAATGCCGTCGTTCTTTCGCACGTTCCCCCTGGAGGCTCGGCCATGGCCCGTCCCTTGATGCTGCTCGCGCTCGCGGTGGCGGTCGTTGGTTGCGCACCTGTTGACGACACGGCCACCACGGCGGCCCCGACCGGGTCCACCGCGTGTGCCAAGGAGCAGCTCCAGCTCGTCACCCCTGGCAAGCTGACCGTCGGCACCGACAAGCCGGCCTACGAGCCGTGGTTCAAGGACGACGACCCGAGCAACGGGCAGGGTTTCGAGAGCGCGGTGGCGTTCGCCGTGGCGGGTGAGCTCGGCTTCGACCGCACCGAGGTGCAGTGGAGCACGGTCAAGTTCGACTCGGCGTACGCCCCGGGGAAGAAGCAGTTCGACTTCGACATCAACCAGGTCTCGATCACGCCTGACCGGGCCAAGGCGGTCGACTTCAGCAACGGCTACTACACGGTCAAGCAGGCCGTCGTGGCGGTCGACGGGGGCAAGGTGGCGGGGGCGAAGAGCCTGGCCGAGCTGAAGGACGCGAAGATCGGCGTGCAGGTGGGGACGACCTCGCTGGAGGCGGTCAAGAGCGTCATCCAGCCCAGCGATGACCCCAACGTCTACAACGAGCAGGTCGACGCCGTGAACGCGCTGAAGAACAAGCAGGTCGACGCGATCGTCGTCGACCTGCCGACGGCGTTCTACGTGACGGCCGCGCAGGTGGAGAACTCCAAGATCGTGGGCCAGTTCAGCTCGACGGGCGGCACGCCGGAGGAGTTCGGGCTGGTCATGGAGAAGGGCAGCGCGCTCAAGTCCTGCGTGGACAGGGCGGTGGACGCGCTGAAGTCGAAGGGCGAGCTGGCCAGGATCGAGCAGCAGTGGCTCGGCTCGGCGGCGGGCGCGCCCGAGCTGAAGTGATCCCTCGGTGAGCGAGTGGGTCAAGTCGGAGCGGCAGGCCGAGCGCGAGCGGATCCGCAGGTCGCGGGGCCGCCGCACGGCCTCCATCGCGACGGCTTCGACGGTCGTCTTCGTCGTCCTGGTCGCGTGGATCGTCATGAGCTCGCCGGGATGGCCGCGGGTGGAGGAGACGTTCTTCGACTTCGGCCAGTTCCGCGAGGCGCTGCCCGACGTGCTGAGCGGGTTCCTGCTCAACATCAGGATCTTCCTGATCGCGGAGCCGCTGATCCTGGTCGTGGGGCTGCTGGTGGCGCTGGCCAGGGGCATCAGGACGCCCGCGTTCTTCCCGATCCGGGCGCTGGCCACGCTCTACACCGACATCTTCCGCGGCGTGCCGACGATCCTGGTGATCTATCTGGTGGGGTTCGGGCTGCCCGCCCTCAACCTGCAGGGCATTCCCACCGACCTGGCCACGCTGGGCATCATCGCGCTGACCCTCTCCTACGGCGCGTACGTGGCCGAGGTGTTCCGCTCCGGCATCGAGTCGATCCATCCCAGCCAGGTGGCCGCGGCCCGCTCGCTCGGGCTGAGCCACGGCAAGACCATGCGGTTCGTGGTGCTGCCGCAGGCCACCCGAAGGGTGGTGCCGCCGCTGCTGAACGACTTCGTGTCGCTGCAGAAGGACACGGCGCTGGTGGCCACCATCGGACCGCTGGAGGCTCTCAGGCAGGCGCAGATCCACGCGGCCAGCACGTTCAACTACACGCCCTACCTGGCAGCCGCGCTGCTGTTCATCCTGCTCACCATCCCGATGGCCAGGTTCACCGACCATCTGGCCGCCCGTACGCGCAGGAGGCGTGGCGCATGAGCGTGCTTTCGATCGACGGGGTGTGGAAGTTCTTCGGCGGGCACGGCGTGCTGCGCGGCATCGACCTGGACGTGCAGCCGCACGAGGTGGTGAGCCTGATCGGCGCGTCGGGCTCGGGCAAGTCCACGTTGCTGCGCTGCGTCAACCTGCTGGAGACCGTGGACGACGGCACGATCCACCTCGACGGCGAGGAGATCACCGATCCCCGCGTGAACGTCGACGACGTGCGCAAGCGGCTGGGCATCGTGTTCCAGGCGTTCAACCTGTTCCCGCACATGACCGTGCTGGACAACGTCACGCTGGCGCCCCGGCAGGTGCACCGGGTGACCAGGGGCGAGGCGGAGGAGCAGGCGCACGACCTGCTGGTCAGGTTCGGGCTGGCGGACAAGGCGCGGGCCTACCCCGACCAGCTCTCCGGCGGCCAGCAGCAGCGGGTGGCCATCATCAGGGCGCTGGCCACCCAGCCGCGGCTGATGCTGCTCGACGAGGTCACCTCGGCGCTCGACCCCGAGCTGGTGATCGAGGTGCTGGGCATCATCAGGGAGCTCAAGGAGTCGGGCATGACGATGATCCTCACCACGCACGAGATGGGCTTCTGCCGCGACATCTCGGACACGGTGTGCTTCCTCGACGGGGGCGTGCTGCTGGAGAAGGGGCCGGCCGATAAGATCTTCACCGAGCCGGAGAACGCGCGTACCCGGGAGTTCCTGCGCAGCGTGCTCGAGTCGGGCCGGTTCTGAGTCAGCGCCGGTGCCGCCCGCGTGGCGGCTCGATCGGGTCGCGGGGCCGGGCCAGCAGGCTGTGGCGGCGGCCGTACACGAGGTAGACCAGCAGGCCGAAGGCCATCCACAGGACGAACCACGCCCAGGTCAGCACCCGCAGGTTGACCATGAGCCAGAGGGTGGCCACCAGCGAGAGCGCGGGCAGCAGCGGCGAGAGCGGCACCTGGAACCCGCGCTCCAGGTCAGGCATGCGCCGCCGCATCACGATGACCCCCGCCGCGACGAACAGGAACGCGAACAGCGCGCCGATCACCACGAGTTCCTGCATAGTGAGCACCGGCACGAACTCGGCCAGCATGATCGCCACGAATCCGATCACCAGCGTCACCCTGGTGGGCGTGTGGTAGCGGCGGCTGACGGAGGCCAGGCCTCGGGGGATCAGCCCGTCGCGGGCCATCGAGAACAGCACCCGGGTCTGCCCCACGATCAGCACCAGGATCACGGTCGTCAGGCCGAGCACCGCCCCCACGTCGATGACGTGCACCATCCAGTCGACGCCCGCCGCACGGAACGCGCTGGACAGCGGCGCCTCCACCGAGATCCGCGTGTACGAGACCATGCCCACCATGACCAGGGCGACCGCGAGGTAGATGACCGTGGTGAGCACCAGGCTGCGGATCATGCCCTTGGGCACGGCCCTGGAGGCGTTCACGGTCTCCTCGGCCGCGGTGGCGAGCACGTCGAACCCGATGTACGCGAACGCGATGGCCGAGGCCGCCGCGAAGATGCCGAACCAGCCGAACGCCTGGCTCTGCCCGACCACGATCTCCAGCACGGTGGCGGGCGGGGTCGGCAGCGTCTTGGGCGGCACGTGGAACTCGCCGATGTTCGCCACGTCGACCTGGGTCAGGCCCACGACGATGACAGCGCCGACGGCGAGCAGCTTTGCCGACACCATGATCCACAGTGCCCGCAGCCCGATCCGCGCGCCGAGCGCGACGACGCCGGTGAGCAGCAGCAGGATCACGAGCACCAGCACGTCGCCCACGAGCTCCGCGTTGGGCACGCGCACGCCGAAGGCGGTGACGGCTCCGACCGCGATCGCCGCCCACGCCCTGGCCACCACGGCCGCGGCGAACTGCAGCTCCAGGATCAGCGCCCAGCCGATGATCCACGCCCAGACCTCGCCGAAGATGACGTACGTGAAGGTGTAGGCGCTGCCGGAGGCCGGCATCGTGGACGCCAGTTCGGCGTAGCACAGGCAGGCGAGCAGGCACGCGATGCCGGCGATCATGAACGAGAGGATCACGCCCGGACCCGCCGTGGTGGCGGCCTGCTGGCCGGCGATGCTGAAGATGCCCGCGCCGATCATCACCCCGAAGCCGAGCACCACGAGGTCGGCCGGGCGGTAGACCTCGGCCAGGCTGTGCCGGGCGCCTGTGCGCAGCCCGGTCGCCTCAGAAGGAGGCAGTCGTCGCAGAATCGTGGACACGGAACACCCCTCGGGGACCCCGCCCACCATGTCTCACCACGTGGACAACGGCAAGCACGGGCAGGTCACGCCCCGGTCACCAGCCAGGCAGTGCCGGCGGCTCGGCGTACCAGGGCGACCAGGCGGGCGAACATCCACACCCCGAGCGCGCACCACAGAGCGACCACGCCGAAACCGGTGGCGAGGAGGGCGGCAGGCAGGTAGGCCAGCGTCGTCCACACCCCCGCCCACGCGAGGTAACGCTGGTCGCCCGCGCCGATCAGCACGCCGTCCAGCACGAACACCACCCCGCATACCGGCTGGAACAACGCGACCGGCCACAACACGGCCAGCAGCAGCGTGGTGACCGCGGGGTCGGCGTCGAACAGCCCGGGCAGCAGCGGCCGCGCCGCGATGACGAGCACGCCGAGCACGATGCCCGACCAGGTGCCCCACTGGACCATGCGCCTGGTCGCGGCCCTGGTGGCGGCCACGTCGCCCGCGCCGAGCGAGCGCCCCGTGATGGCCTGCCCGGCGATGGCGATGGCGTCGAGGGCGAAGGCGAGCAGCGTCCACACCTGGGTGGCGATGGCGAACGCGGCCAGCTCGGCTTGGCCCATCCTGGTGGCGATCATGGTGGCCACGAGCAGCGCGGCTCGCAGGCATGCCGTACGGACGAGCAGGGCGAACCCGACCGTGCCCGCCTGCTTGAGCCCTTCGAGCCGAGGCGTCAGCGCCGTCCTCAGCCGCAGCGCGCCCCTGACCACCACGACGAGATAGACGGCCGCGCCGAGCGTCTGCGCGAGCACGGTGCCCCAGGCCGACCCGGCGATGCCCCACTCCAGGCCCAGCACGAACCACGCGTTGAGCGCCGCGTTGAGCGCGAACGAGCCCACGGCCACCACCAGCGGCGTGGCCGTGTCCTGCAGGCCGCGCAGCACGCCCGTGCCCGCCAGCACGACCAGCATCCCGGGCGCGCCGAGCAGGCTGATCCGCAGGTACGTCACCGCCTCCGCGCTCTGCTCCTGCGCCGCACCGAACACCTCCACGATGGCCGGTGCGAGCGGCCAGCACACGGCGATCAGCGCGACGCCGATGCCCAGCGCCAGCCAGATGCCGTCCACGCCGCTGCGCATGGCCCGCTCGTGGTTGCCGGCGCCCGACTGCCGGGCCACGGCGGCCGTGGTGCCGTAGGCGAGGAAGACGCACAGGTTGACCAGCGTGGCGAGGACCGCGCCCGCCACGCCCAGCGCGCCCACCGCCGTGGTGCCCAGGCCGTGTCCCACAATGGCGTAGTCGGCCAGCAGGAACAGCGGCTCGGCGACCAGCGCGCCGAACGCGGGCACGGCCAGCCGCAGGATCTCCCGGTCTCTGGAGGTAATGGGCATTCATCCATTATGGGCCTTACACGGCATGTCGGGGAAACTTTCTTCTCTCCACAGCCGGTGGACGGTCTTCTCCCAGCTCAGGGCGGGTGCTGCGGAAACTCGAAAGAGTTATCCACAGCTCCGTCCACAGACCTTTCACAGGCTGGGGGCGATAGTGCACAGCTTGGCCACAAGGTTGTCCACAGGCCACGTTGCCGACTGGCCGCGACTCCGCGAAACTGTCAGACCGGTCGACTACAAGTGGGGGTGGTGCGACCGCCTGCGAGGTTCGAGGGGGCGCGGTGAGCATTGACGAAGAGACCGGTGGCGCAGGTCCAGGCTTTGAGCGCACCCCGCCGCACAACATCGACGCCGAGCAGTCGGTGCTCGGCGGCATGCTCCTGTCGAAAGACGCCATCGCCGACGTCGTCGAGATCCTGCGTTCCGACGACTTCTACCGCCCCGCGCACCAGATGGTCTACGACGTCATCACCGACCTCTACGGCCGGGGCGAGCCCGCCGACGCGGTCACCGTCTTCGACGAGCTGCAGAAGCGCGGCGAGATGGCCAGGGTCGGCGGCGCCGCCTACCTCCACACCCTCACGGCCGTCGTCCCCACTGCCGCCAACGCCGGCTACTACGCCAAGATCGTCCGGGAGCAGGCCATCCTCCGCCGCCTCATCGAGGCCGGCACCCGCATCGTCTCCTACGGCTACGGCGGCCAGAACGAAGAGGTCGACGACCTCGTCGACCGCGCCCAGGCCGAGATCTACAAGGTCACCGAGCGCCGCACGTCCGAGGACTACGCGCCGCTGGCCGACATCATGCCCGGCGCCCTCGACGAGCTGGAGGCCATCGGCAGCCGCGGCGGCCAGATGGTCGGCGTGCCCACCGGCTTCCAGGATCTCGACCAGCTCACCAACGGCCTCCACCCCGGCCAGATGATCGTCGTGGCCGCCCGCCCGGCCATCGGAAAGGCGCTCGCGCTCGACACCCCGCTGCCCACGCCTACGGGCTGGACGACGATGGGTGAGGTCAAGGTCGGCGATCAGCTGATCGGAGCCGACGGACGCCCGACGCGGGTGGTCGCCGCAACGGACATCATGTACGCCCGGCCGTGCTATGAGGTGGAGTTCGGCGACGGCACCGTGATCGTCGCGGACGCTCAGCATCAGTGGCGCACCACCACTCGCGCGTCCAGGCGGGCCGCGCACGCCGGCCGCGCTCCCTACTGGTCCGACGCAGCGGTACGGCGGGTGGAAGAAGCCTGCCGGTCGGCTTGTACCGAGCCTGACAAGCCGGTCACTCACCGCGAAGCGCTTGCGGTCGTGGGGGAGGAGTTCCGCCATGTCCTGCAAACGGCGCAGAAGGAGATCCGGTCCGTCGGCAGGATCCCTGCCCGTATGGGCGGGCCCATCCGCACCGACTACGTACGACACCTCCCGGCCTATCCGGCGGCGGAGCTTTTCGGAGCCCTCTACGCACGCGTCACGATGCCGAAGAACGCAGCCCTGACGGCAGAGCACAAGAGCGTGGTCACCACCGAGGAGATCGCGGCTTCGTTGCGCTGCGCGTCTGACAACCGGCCCAACCACGCGGTGGCGGTCGCGGCGCCCTTCGGCCTCGCGCCACAGGATGTGCCGCTGCCGCCGTACGCGCTTGGGGTCTGGCTCGGTGACGGCGAGAGCGCGGCGGCACGCTTCACCACGACCGACCCGGAGATCATCGCCAATCTGAGGGCCGAAGGGCTGCGCATCACGCGAGCGGGCTCCACCATCACCTATCACATGAGTCTTCCCGAGCCGGAGCCCGCCAGCGTCCGTGCCTGCGTGGTGTGCGGTTCCACACTCGTCCCGCGGACTGCCGAGGTGCGCACGTGCGGGCGCACCTGTGGAGGCAAGGCGCGATTCGTCTCGGCGCCCGTGGCGGCACCGACGTGTCCTGATTGTGGTCGGCCTACGAGCGGCCTGCGACGTTGTCAGGAGTGCCACAGGAGTCATGGCACCGTTCAGGGCATTCTGCGTACGCTCGGAGTCCTCCGTGACAAGCGCATCCCGCGGGTCTACCTGCGTGGGTCGGAGCAGCAGAGGCGTGAACTGCTGGCCGGCCTGCTCGACACTGACGGTTATGTCAGCGCAGCCGGGCAGATCCAGCTCGCGCTGACGAACCGGAGGCTCGCCCATGACGCCCTCGAGCTCATCCTGAGCCTCGGCTACAAAGCCACCATGCGGACGAAGCCGGTCAAGGACAGGACCGAGGACTCCTCCACCTGCTACATGATCAACTTCACCACTCCTGACAAGGTCTTCCGGCTGTCCCGCAAGGCGTCCAGGCAGGTCGGCACCGCACACCCGACCACGCTGGTCCGCTACATCGTCGACGTCCGCCCTGTCCCATCGCGCCCCGTCCGATGCGTTGAAGTGGACAACGCCGACCACATGTACCTTGCGAGCAGATCATGTATACCGACGCACAACAGCACGCTCGGTCTGGATTTCGCCCGGTCTGCGGCTATTAAGCATGGGATGACCACGGTCATCTTCTCGCTGGAGATGTCCCGTAACGAGATCACCATGCGTCTGCTGTCCGCCGAGGCGCGGGTCGCGCTGCACGCCATGCGCTCCGGCATGATGGGCGACGACGACTGGACCCGCCTGGCCCGCCGGATGAGCGAGGTGGCGGAGGCGCCGCTGTTCATCGACGACTCGCCCAACATGTCGATGATGGAGATCCGGGCCAAGTGCCGGCGGCTCAAGCAGCGTAACGACCTGAGGTTCGTGGTCATCGACTACCTCCAGCTGATGAGCTCGCCGAAGCGGGTCGAGAGCCGCCAGAACGAAGTCTCCGAGATCTCCCGTGCCATCAAGCTGCTGGCCAAGGAGCTCGAGGTCCCCGTCATCGCGATCTCCCAGCTCAACCGAGGCCCCGAACAACGCACCGACAAACGCCCTCAAGTGAGCGATCTGCGCGAAAGTGGTTCTATCGAGCAGGATGCCGACATGGTTATCCTTTTGCATCGGGAAGACGCGTACGAGCGCGAGTCGCCCAGGGCCGGCGAGGCCGATCTGATCGTGGCCAAGCACCGTAACGGCCCCACCGCCACCGTGACGGTGGCGTTCCAGGGCCACTACAGCCGGTTCGTCGACATGGCCCAGCACTGACGGCCAAGGGCCGCGCCACCCGGGCCGGTGCCGTCAGCCGGTCTTCGCGGCGAAGGGGCCGCCGTCGCCGAAGACGAGCCGCGCGAAGTTCGCGCCGATCCGGCGGTGCCCCGCGGGATCGGGGTGGATCTCGTCGGGCAGCGGGATCTCGGCGTAGTCCTTCTCGCCGTAGAGGTCACGGCCGTCGAGGTAGTGCAGGTTCGGGTCGTCAGCCGCACGCTGTTCGACGATCCGCGCGAGTTCGTCGCGGATGACGTTCAGGGTCAGGCGCCCGGCGGCGCGCTCGGCAGGATCGCCCGTGGCCTTGAACCGCAGGGTCGTGCCGTCGAAGTCGGGCGCGAGCGGGCCGGGGGTGTCCTCCTGGACCGGGCACAGGATGGGCGAGACGACCAGCAGCGGAGTGCTCGGATGCCCCTCGCGGATGGTGTCGAGGAAGCCGTGGACGGCGGGGACGAAGGCCCGCAGGCGCATCACGTCGCCGTTGGCGACATTGATGCCGAGCTTGACGCTGATCATGTCCGCGGCGGCGTCGCGCATCGCACGCGCGGTGAACGGGTCCACCAGCGCGCTGCCGCCGAACCCCAGATTGACCAGATCCGCTTCGCCTTGGGCGGCTGCCAGGGCGGGCCAGATCGCGCTCGGGTGGGCGGCGTTCGAGCCGTGGCTGATGGAGCTGCCGTGGTGCAGCCACACCCTGCGCCCGCTGTCTCGTGCCGGCTCGACCGGGGCGTCGGTGCGCAGGGCGATCAGCTCGGTGATCTCCGTATGCGGGAGCCAGATCTCGACGTCCTTGTCGCCCGCCGGCAGATCGGTGAACCGGGCGGTGCCGGCGGGCCCCTCGTGCACCTCGGCGGACTGGGTGACCATGTCGGTGACCGTACGGACCCGGCCGCCGGGCACCGTGGCCTGGGCCGCCAGGCGTCCCTCGACCAGCAGGTCGTACACGCCGTCGGCCGGGGGCGGGAACCCTTGGTAGACCCGCTTGGTGGGCAGGGTGTCCAGCTCGATCGCGGTGGCCCGGGTGCGGAAGGCCAGCCGTACGCCGGAGGACTGCGCCTCGGCCACGGCCAGCCGGTCGTCAGGGATCTGCCGGCGCGCCCGGGCGGGCAGCCGGTGCGGCAGCAGGCCGTGCGCGGTCGTCTCCACGTCGAGGAAACCGCGCAACAGGTCCGCGGTGACAGGCGTGGTGATCCAGTCGGTGATCATGGTTTCCACCATTCTTCGAAGAGTTCGTCCGCCGCCTCAGCGGTGCGGGTCAGGACGTGGCCTGCTCCGGAGCAGGGCGTCGAGGGAGTCGAGGATCCAGGCCCAGGACTCCTGCGTGTCGACGGGCGTGTGGCTGAAGCTTCCGGCCATCTCCAGGCTGACGTAGCCGTGGAAGACGCTGCCCAGCATCCGGACCGCGTGCGTCTGGGCCGGCTCGGTCAGGTCGTAGCCGCGCAGGATCGCCCGCGTCATCTGCGCGTGCCGTACGCCGGCACTGGCGAGCGCCGTTTCGGGGTCGAGCCGGAGCCGGGTGGCGGCGTAGCGGCCGGGGTGCTCCCGTGCGTAGTCGCGGTAGGTGTCCGCGAACGCGGCCAGGGCGTCCCTGCCGGCCCGCCCGGCCAGGGCGGCGGCCACCCGGTCGGCGAGTTCCTCCAAGGCGAACAGGGCGATCCTGGTCCTGAGGTCCTGGGAGTTCTTCAGGTGCGAGTAGAGACTCGCGACCTTGACGTCGAACCGCCGGGCGAGCGCAGAAACGGTCACCTGGTCGAAGCCGACCTCGTCGGCCAGTTCCGCCCCCGCCCGGGTCAGACGTTCCGGGGTCAGCCCTGCTCTGACCATGAGCCACCTCCTGTTCTACCGACAACTATAAGGCATTCACCTAATAGCTTTAGGCATTTGGCGATGTGACAGAGCAGACAGCGGGCGCCGGAATGGCGCCTGATCGCTTCGGTGCTTCACCGGTAGAGCTTCGGTGCTCTGCTGAAAGAGCGAAGCGAAGGGAAGAACGCCATGACCATCCTCGTCGCCTACGACGGCTCGGCCGACTCGCGCGCCGCCATCGAGTTCGCGGCCAAACACCTGACCGCCGAGCCCACCGTCGTGGTCACGGTGTGGGAGCCGTTGCTCGTCCAGATCAAGAGATATCCGCCGGCCGCGGCGGCGTTCGACGTGGAAGCAGAGGACGCGGCACACGCGCAGGCCGAGCAGCACGCCAAGGAGGGGGCCGAGCTGGCGATCGCGGGCGGGATGTCCGACGTCACCTATCGGGCGGTGGCCGACAACGAGTCGATCTGGAAGAAGATCGTGGACGTGGCGGACGAGATCGACGCCTCGCTCGTCGTCACCGGCTCGCGCGGCCTGGCGGGGGTCAGGTCGGTGCTGCTCGGCAGCGTCTCCAACCACGTGCTGCACCACGCGGGCCGGCCCACGCTCATCGTCCCGCCGCAGAAGACGCCGTCGTAGAAGCACCCGCGTCAGGAGCCTCGGCGGGCGGGACGCAGCAGAACGTCTGAGGGGAGCACAGCCGGGTGTCGATGCGCCGCGCGCCCGGCCCCTCGTCGCCCAGCCAATCGTGCGGGTTGGCCACCGGGCACCGGTCCAGCGACAGGCAGCCGCACCCGATGCAGTCGGTGAGGTCGTCGCGCAGCCGCTGGAGCTGCTCGATGCGGTCGTCGAGCTCGCCGCGCCAGGCGGCCGACAACCTGGCCCAGTCGTCGCGGGTGGGCGTGCGCTCGTCGGGGAGCCGGCTGAGGGCGTCTTTGATGGTCTTCAGGGGGATGCCGATGCGCTGCGCCAGCCTGATGAAGGCGACCCTGCGGAGGCTGTCGCGGGTGTAGCGGCGCTGGTTTCCGGACGTACGGCGGCTCGTGATGAGGCCCTTGGACTCGTAGAAGTGCAGGGCGGAGACGGCGACGCCACTGCGCTCGGCGAGCTGGCCGACGGTGAGCTCTCGTGTGTTCCAGGCGACCTTCGTCATACCTGGAGTTTACTTGAGGGTACGTTCGAAGAGGGTCTGCAGGACGACGACCGTCTGCGTGCCCGTCACTCCGTCCACCTGGAAGACCTGACGCAGCAGGTCCTGCAACTCCTTGGGCCCGCTCGTACGCACCTTGAGCAGCACCGACGCGGGCCCGGCGATGACGTGCGCCTCCTCGACCTCCGGGATCGCGGCCAGCCTGTCACCGCTGTCGCCCATCCAGGTGTTGCCGTCGACCAGCACGTACGCGGTCACCGCGCGCCCGAGCGCCTCCTGGTCGACGTCGATCGTCGTGCGCCTGATGACGCCGCGCTCCCGCAGCTTGCGCACGCGTTCGTGCGCGGCGCCGCTGGACAGCCCCACCGCCTTGCCGAGCATCGCGTACGACCGCGTCGCGTCGTCCTGGAGCAGGCCGATCAGCATTCTGTCGATATTGTCCACGACAAGATGATATATCGTGTTTTGCCGAAAGCTCCGAACTACGTATGGTGGACGACATGACGGACACGATCCCCACTGAGTTCGACGTGCTCGACGAGCGGTTCGCCGCCGTCGGCGGAGACGACAAGGCCGAACGCCTCCACACCGGAACCCGCTGGGCGGAGGGCCCGGTCTACTTCCCGGCCGGCCGGTTCCTCGTCTGGAGCGACATCCCCAACGACCGCATGCTGCGCTGGGACGAGACGACGGGCGTGGTCGGAGTCTTCCGGCAGCCGTCCGGCTACTCCAACGGCAACACCCTCGACCGCGAGGGCCGGTTGATCACCTGCGAGCACGGCAACCGCCGGGTCACCCGCACCGAGCACGACGGCTCGATCACGGTGATCGCCGACCGCTGGCAGGGCAGGCGGCTCAACAGCCCCAACGACGCGGTCGTGCGCTCCGACGGCTCCGTCTGGTTCACCGACCCGCCGTACGGCATCCTCAGCGACTACGAGGGCCACGCGGCCGAGCAGGAGATCGACGGCTGCCACGTCTACCGCGCGGATCCGGTGACGGGCGAGCTCCGCGTCGTGGCCGACGACTTCGTACGGCCCAACGGCCTGGCCTTCTCGCTGGACGAGAGCCGGCTCTACGTCGCCGACACGCGGGCCAGGCACGTACGGGTGTTCGACGTGCGCGACGACGGCTCCCTCGCGGGCGGCAGGGTGTTCGCCGAGGGCACCGAGAGCGACAACTTCGACGGGATCCGGCTCGACAACACCGGCCGCGTGTGGACCGCGGCCGGCAAGGCGGTGCTCTGCTACGACCCCGACGGCACGCTGATCGGCCGCCTCAAACTGCCCGAGTTCACCGCCAACCTCGTGTTCGGCGGGCCCAAGCGCAACCGCATGTTCATCACGGCCTCGACCTCGCTCTACTCGCTGATGAGCAACGTGACCGGCGCGCCCCCTGTCTGGGCCGCGCGCTAGCCTCACTCCCACCGGAAGAGCCGTACGGCCAGCCCACCGAAGATCACCAATCCGGCGGCCACCACCGCGAGATGCCCGAGCTCGGGAGACTGTCCGGCCCAGGCGTCCTTGAGCGCCTGGGCGAACGGCCCCGCCACGGAGAAGTCGCTGACGGCGCGCAGCGCGTCCGGCATGATCTCGCGCGGCACCCACATCCCGCCCAGGAACATCAGCGGGAACATCACCACGGCCCCGATGCCGGGAGCGGTCTTGCCGTTCGGCGCGAGGGCGGCGATCACCAGCCCGATGGCCAGCAGCGCCGCGCTGCCGAGCAGGAACACGAAAGCGAAGGCCACCGGCTGCCGCGGCAGCGGGGCGCCGAACACCACGGCGGCGGACCCGATCAGGATGGCCGCGGACACCACGCCGACGACCAGGTTGATCAGCAGCTGCACGCCGAGCAGCCGCCCCGGATGCACGGGCGTGGTGGACATCCGCCTGAGCACCCCCCGCTCGCGGTACGTGGTGAGCACCGCGGGCACGATGTTGCAGGCCAGCGTGAGCAGCGCGAGCAGCGTCATCATGCTGGGCAGCTGCGCGTCCACCATCCGCTCGCCCGACGTCCCCGCCTCGGTCATGACCGGGATGCTGAGGCCCAGCACGAGCAGGAGCCCGACCGGCAGCCCGACGGTGAACAACAACGACGGCCAGTCACGCAGGTAGAGCCTGGTCTCCACGATCAGCATCTTCTTCATGAGAGCTTCCTTCCGGTGAGCGCGAGGAACGCGTCGTCGAGCGTGGCCTGCTCGATGCGCAGGTCTCCGGGCACGATCTGCTGCCGGGCGAGCGCCAGGGTGACGGTGGGGGCGAGGTTGCCCGAGCCGGTCACCACGATCTGGTCGCCGCTCCTGGTGACCCCGCGCACCTCGGGCAGGGCGAGCAGCACGGCGTCGTCGACCGGCGCGGACGGCCGGAACTTCACCCGCTGCTCATCGCCCACCTGCGCGATGAGCCCCGACGGTGTGTCGGTGGCGGCGACCCTGCCGGCGTCGATGAGCGCGAGCCGGTCGCAGAGGCGTTCGGCCTCCTCCATGAAGTGCGTGACGAGCACGATCGTCACCCCGGAGTCGCGTACCTGCTCGACGAGCTCCCAGGTGTCCCTGCGGGCCTGCGGGTCGAGCCCCGTCGTCAGCTCGTCGAGCACCGCCACGCGCGGCCTGCCCACCAGCGCGAGCGCGACCGACAGCCGCTGGCGCTGCCCGCCGGAGAGCTTCTTGAACATGGTGTCGCGCTTGCTGCCGAGCCCGACCCGCTCGATCAGGTCGGGCCAGTCCGCAGGGTCGGGGTAGAAGGAGGCGTAGAGGTCCAGGGCCTCCGACACCTTGATCTTTTCCGGCAGTTCGGCGCTCTGCAGCTGCATGCCCAGCACCTGACGCAGCTCGGCGCGGTCACGGTGGGGGTCGAGCCCGGCCACCTGTACGGTGCCGCCGTCCGGCGTCCGCAGGCCCGCGACGCACTCCACCGTCGTGGTCTTCCCGGCGCCGTTCGGCCCGAGAATGCCGAAGATCTCGCCCTCCGCCACCTCGAAGGACACGTCCTCGACCGCCACGTGGTTCGGATACTGCTTCCGCAGGTTCCTGACCTCGATGATTTTCATGCCATCGACGCTAGGAAGCTGTGGTCCGCCGGGGAATCCGGGTGGATGCCCGCCAAGGGTGTACTTAGATGCAGTGACCGTGCCGCGGCGTTGCCGCAGACTGTAGGCATGCTTCGAAGCTTCGGCCGGATTCTGGTGCTTCTCGCGCTCCTCGTCCTCGAGGTGCCCGCGATCCCGCTGACCGGGCTCATGCTGTTGCTGACGTTCGGCCTGGGCATGGTCTTCCTGTTCCCGTGGCAGGTGATGATGGTCCGGCGCCTGGCGGAGCTGAACCGGCGGCTGATGCGCAGGTGGACCGACATCGAGATCGAGCCGCCGTACCTGCCCGAACCGCCGCCCCCTGTGCCGCAGTCCGACGGCATGTACCGCTCCGACCGCACCCTCTACAAGACGCCCCGGATCCCGGCGTGGAACAACCGGTGGAAGTGGCTGCTGTCCGACCCCGGCTCGTGGCGGGACCTGCTCTGGCTGGTGCTCGACGTCGTCGTGAAGCCGCTGCTGGTGCCGCTGTTCGTCGTGCTTCCCGCACGCGGGCTGCGCCTCTACGCGCAGTGGAGCGAGCTGCTGCTCGGCGCGACCACCGCCAGCCGCCTGGCGGGCCAGGTGAGCCACCTCAAGCGCACCCGCAACCTGGCCAACGACTCCCAGGCGGCCGAGATGCGCAGGATCGAGCGCGACCTGCACGACGGCACGCAGGCCAGGCTGGTGGCCATCGGCATGACGCTGGGCGCCGTCGAGGAGCTCGTCGACAGGGACCCCACGGCGGCCAAGGCGCTGCTGGCCAAGGTCAGGGACGCCTCCTCCGAGACGCTGACGGAGCTGCGCCGGGTCATCCGGGGCATCCACCCGCCGGTGCTGGCCGAGCGCGGGCTGGCCGACGCCATCCGCGCGCTCGCCATGGACAGCCCGATGGACGTCACCGTGGACGTCGACCTGCCCCACCGGCCCGATGCGCCGGTGGAGGCGGCGGTCTACTTCGCGATCAGCGAGCTGCTCTCCAACGCGGCTCGGCACGGCAACGCCCGCAAGGTGACGGTCGACATCAGCGCCAACGGCCCTCACCTGCGCATCTCGGTCACCGACGACGGCATGGGCGGGGCCGACCCGTCGAAGGGCACCGGCCTTACGGGCATCGAACGGCGGCTGGCCGCCTTCGACGGCGTGCTCGCCCTGAACAGCCCGCCGGGCGGGCCCACCACCGTGACGATGGAGATGCCCCGGGTGCTGCCCGAGCACTGGGCGGCCGACGTGCAGAAGATGCCGCGCTGGAAGACGGTGGCGGTCGTCATGCTGTGGGCGACGGCCTGGTGCCCGACGATGCCGCAGGGGGTCGTGGCAGGCGTCTTCAAGCTCTTGGGAGCCGAGCAGAAGTCCTGGTTCCTCGCGCTGTACCTGCCCGAGATCTGGCAGTGGCCCACGATCCTCGGCATGATCACGGTGGGTCTCATCATGCACGTCCTGGCCATCCGGATCCCGGCCGCCCACAACCGCGAGCGCTTGCTCGCCGGCAAGCCGGCGGCCAAGGTGTTGTGCTGATGAAGAACCGCGTGCTCGTCGCCGAAGACCTCTACCTGCTCAGAGACGGGCTGGTCCACCTGCTCCAGGCCCACGGCTTCATGGTCGTCGCAGCCGTGGAGAGCGGGCCCGAGCTGCTCAAGGGCCTGGTGGAGCTGCGCCCCGACGTCTCGATCGTCGACGTACGGCTGCCTCCCACGTTCACCGACGAGGGTCTGAAGGCGGCGCTCGCGGCCAGGGAGAAGGTGCCCGGCCTGCCGATCCTCGTGCTGTCCCAGCACGTCGAGCAGCTCTACGCCCGCGAGCTGCTGGCCGACGGCTCGGGCGGGATCGGCTACCTGCTGAAGGACCGCGTCTTCAACGCCGAGCAGTTCGTCGACGCCGTACGCCGGGTCGCCGAGGGCGGCACGGCCATGGACCCCGAGGTGATCGCCAAGCTGCTGGCCAGCAACGCCAGGGACGAGCCGCTGGCCGCGCTGACGCCCCGCGAGCGGGAGGTGCTGGAGGCCATGGCCGAGGGCCGGTCCAACGCGGCCATCTCCCAGCGCCTCTACCTCAGCGAGAGCGCCGTGGCCAAGCACACGGCCTCCATCTTCGCCAAGCTCGGCCTGGCGCCGTCCGACGACGACAACCGGCGGGTGCTGGCCGTGCTCGCCTACCTCAACAGCCGCTAGCCGTGCTCGCCTACCTCGACAGCCGCCGGCCGTGCTCGCCTACCTCGACAGCCGCCGGCCGTGCTCGCCTACCTCGACTGCCGCCGGCCGTGCTCGCCCGCCTCGACTGCCGCCGGCCGTGCTCGCCCGCCTCGACTGCCGCTAGCCGTGCTCGCCTACCTCGACTGCCGCCGGCCGTGCTCGCCCGCCTCGACTGCCGCTGGCCGTACCGGTCGCGGCCGCCCGCCGCGAGTTGTCGGTCGTAGCGGCTATTTTCGTAGGGGCACGGCGACGAAGAGGTGGTAACAGGTGAAGATCCGGGTTAACCGCGATGTTTTGGCAGATGCGGTGGCGTGGGCTGCCCGAGTCCTGCCCAGCCGCCCTGTGGTGCCTGTCCTGTCCGGGTTGTTGCTGGAGGCGGGCGACGAGCTCACCCTGTCCGCGTTCGACTACGACGTCTCCGCGCGGGCCGCGGTCGACGCCGACGTGGCCGAGACGGGCAGCGTGCTGATCCCCGGCCGGTTGCTGGCCGAGATCAGCCGGAGCCTGCCCGCCGACGACGTGGAGATCGTCACCGAGGGCGCCGAGGCGGTGCTGACCTGCGGCAGCGCCGAGTTCGGGCTGATCACGATGCCGGTCGAGGATTTCCCGTCCATGCCGGCCATGCCGGCGAGCGTCGGAGCGATCGGCGGCGGCGTGTTCGCCTCCGCCGTCGGACAGGTCGCGCCGGCGGCCAGCCGCGACGACACGCTTCCCATGCTCACCGGCATCCGGGTCGACATCGAGGGCGAGTCGGTGGCGATGGCGGCGACCGACCGCTACCGCATCGCCGCCCGCGACTTCACCTGGCGCCCAATCGCCTCCGACGTCGCCGTCTCCGCGATGGTGCCGGCCCGCGTGCTGGTCGAGGTGGCCAGGTCGCTGCGTGGCGGCGAGGTGTCGGTCTCGATGGGCGACGGGGTCGCCGGGTTCGAGAGTGTCGGCCGCAGCACGACCGTGCGCCTGCTCGACGAGCAGTTCATCGACTATCGCGCGAGGCTGACCAACGACTGGTCGATCAGGGCCGACGTGGCCGTGGCGCCGTTCGTCAATGCGATCAAGCGGGTGGCGCTGGTGGCCGAGCGCAACACCGCGATCCGGCTGTCTTTCAGCGAGGGCCAGGTGCTCATCCAGGCCGGCGGCGGCGACATCGGGCGCGGCACCGAGGTGGTCGAGTGCGAGCTGCGCGGCGACGACATCCAGATCGCCTTCCAGTCGCAGTTCCTGCTCGACGGGCTGACCGGCATCGAGAGCGAGCTGGCGCGCATCAACATGGAGTCGCCCACCAGGCCCGCCCTCATCCAGGACGTGCCCGGCGACGCCCAGCCCGCCTTCCGCTACCTCGTCATGTCGCTGCGCCAGTCATGAGCCGGACGGGCCGCTGCTGACGCCGGTCACGACTCGGTCAGGGCGATGAGGATGTGCTCCATGCAGGCGTGCCCGGCCCGCTCGGCGGCCGAGGCGTCGCCGGCGGCGATGGCCCTGGCGATCGCGTCGTGGGGGATGTAGCTCTTGTTCAGCGACGTGCCCGCGGCCGTGATGCTGGCCCGCAGCGCCGCCGAGAAGTCCTCGTAGAGGTCGATCAGCACCAGGTTGTGCGTGGCGTGCGCGACCGCCATGTGGAAGGCCAGGTCGGCCTCGACGAAGAAGTCGGGATCGTCCAGCTCCCAGGCCTGGTCGCGCTCGGCTAGCGCCGCCTCGATGCGCTGGATGTCCTCGTCAGTGCGCCGGGTGGCGGCAAGGCGCGCCGATTCGACCTCGAGCGCGCGGCGCACCTCGAAGATCTCGAGCTGCTCGGCCTGGCGCAACCTCCGCAACATCGCGCCGGACAGCTCGCTGGTCGCCCGGACGTACGTGCCGTCGCCCTGGCGGCATTCGAGCAGCCCGGCGTGCGTGAGCGCGCGTACGGCCTCCCGAACGGTGTTGCGGCCAACACCGAGCTGCTCGGCGAGCACCGTCTCGGTTGGGATCTTGGCGTTCATCGGCCACGTCCCTGAGGTGATCTGCTCCTTGAGCTGATCGATCACCTGGTCGACGAGCGAAGCTCGCTGCGCCGTACGCAGACTCACTAGTCCGCCTCCTCCGGGAAACCAATCATCCTATGAGTGAATGACTGGTAGACCCTAATTATTCCAGACTCGAAAAGCCAAATCTGGAGCTCCCGGAGGTTCAGCGAGATACCGCGGCGTCGACCGTCACCCCCGCCATGGCGGAGCGGACTCCGGCCGACTCCAGAGCCTTATGGTAGGCCGCGGTCTGCTGGGTCACGGATCCGATCCTGCCGTAGAGGTCGCCCAGCTCGCGCCAGCAGCGTGCGGCCTGCCGATCGGAGCCGAACACCGGCCGGTCGAGCCCGGCGAGCAGCTGCTGCGCGTCGCGCACGTGGGCCGCGGCGTCGCCGCCCAGGTCGAGCGCGACGGTGGCCAGCACGAGGTGCGCCTCGGCGGGAGTCGTGCCGGAACGGTCGTGCGACAGCCCCAGGGCCACCGTGGCGAGCTCTCCGGCGCGCGCCGGGTCGCCGGCCCGCAGCCGCACCCGCGCGTGCACGATGAGGCTCTCGCCGTGCTCGCGGGTGGTCGCGGGGAAGACGGCGAACGCCTCGGAGGCGGCCGTGACGAGCCGCTCGGCCTCACCGATGTCCGCCGTGGGCAGGCGCGACCAGTGCATGGCGGCCCGCGCGAGCTGCAGCGCCAGCCGCGTCTCGCGCCCGGCCATGATCGCGTCGTCGGCCAGGCTGACGGCCAGCGCGGAGTCCTCGCCCGCGGCGGCGGCCGAGCTCGCCTCCCACAGCGCGCTGATCTCTCCGGAACGGTCCACAACCTGTGGGACGCCGGTCCCGTCGAGCACGCTCTTGACGTAGTCGAGCTCGGGGGAGTCGTCTTCGCGCTCGCTGCGCGCCTCCACCAGCGCGGTGGCCAGGTCGATGGCGACCTCACCCTGCGTGATGGACAGCCGCTTGGCCTGCCGCAGCGCGGAGACCGCCAGGTCGTGGGCGCGCAGCCGGTCGCCCGCCCGCTGGTAGCAGCGGCTCAGCGAGATGGCGAGCGGCAGGTCGGCCAGCCGCTCCGGGTGTGCCGACGCCTCCCTGCGCAGGCGCTCGAAGGCCTCGACGGCCTGGCCGAGCCGGCCCTGCGCCTCCAGAGCACGCGCCCTGCCGAAGCGGGCGTGCGCGGTCAGCATGGCGTTTTCCTCGTCGGCCGCCTTCACGATCTCCGTGAAACGGTCGGCGGCTATGGACGGGTCGCCGTGCTGCAACTCCAGCTCGGCGTGGCGCAGCCCCAGCTCGGTGTCGATCCGCTGGCGGGGCTCGATCCCGTGCAGCAGGAACTCGGTCGTGCAGCCGAGTCGCTCGGCGAGCAGCCGGGCCACGACAGGAGTCGGCGTGCGCTTGCCCGACTCTATGAGCGAGACATAACTGTCAGACAGGTCGGGCCCGGCCAGTTGGGCCTGGGACATCCGCCTGTTAAGCCGCAGTCCTCGGACGCGGTCACCGATGGTTCCCTGACTCGGCATCTCATCTCTCAAGGCGGGGAAGGGTCAACAACACGCAATGATTGCATGAAGTAGCCGAATCGGGTATCCCCACGTGAAGAATTCCCCGTAGGGAGATTAATCGTCGCTGTCGTCCTTGCCGGGGAAAAGCATCTGGCAGACCTCGAGGTACAAGGTCTCCGGATACGGAATGTACTCGACCGTTGACAGTGCCTGGTCCTGACCGGCCGACTCCAGGATGAACTCACCGTAACCGAGCATGCGCCCGAGCAGTGATCTTTGGAAGCTCATGTCGGTGACCTTGCCCAAGGGCATCATCGCGACCTTGCGCGTGATGAGCCCGGTGGTCAGCAACATTCGGGTGGACGTCACCACAAAGTAATCAACCGACCACTCCGCCACTTTCCATACGAAACGGATCAGCAGCAGGAGCCACAGCCACCAGACGACGACGAGCGCCGTGCCACCCGCCTCGGCGCCGCCGAAGAAGCTGCTGAGCAGCCCGGCGAGGACGAGGCCGCCGAAGACCTCGGCGACCGGACGGAGCAGGATGGCAGGGTGCCGCCGCACCATGAGGACCTGTTGTTCGTGGGGGAGGAGGTAGCGGTTGACCGACGACGGAGCGGAGTCCCCGTGGGTCACAAGTCTCATGCGAGGCTGTTCACGAATTGAGCCAGCGAGTCGGCCGCGTTGAACACCGTGTCGAACGCTCCTCTCACCGCGTCTGCGGCGTCAGCTGGTCGCGCGAACAGGTAGTACGCGACAAATGCGATACCACCGTATGAGAGGACTTTTTTGACCTGCACTGTCGCCTCCGTGCCACTTACCCACTCCACCCACCGTCTACATTACCCACCCGGGTGCCGGGGTAAAGGTAACTTGGCGGGTATGTTCGGATCTTGTTAACCACGCTCGCTGGCCACCAGGGCCAGCACGTGAAGGTGCTTACGCGCGATGCGCTCCACGAGGCCGGGATGGGCGTAGCCGGTGACCTCCAGCGCGCCGTAGTGCGCTGCTTCGACACAGCGCGTTACGGTGGTCGAGGAATGGATGCCGGCGAACTCGTCGCGCAGCAGCGCCTCCACCTCCGCGTACGGAGTCGGATCGGCCTTGGTGTGATCGTTCACGAGAACACCTCGGCACTGGGCATGTCGCTCATCGTGCTCCCCCACGCGCAATGCGGAAGTTGCCTTCCTGTCTCTTCGTACCCACTCAACCACAGTATGTAACGAAGTGACGACTCCGCGTGGCGAAAAAAGGACTTTTCGCGCCAGTGCTTCGGATCGTGCCGCTTCAGACCACGCCGTAGAGCCGGTCGCCCGCGTCACCGAGCCCCGGCACGATGTAGCCGTTGCCGTTGAGCCGCTCGTCGAGCGCGGCGGTCACCACGCGGATCGGCCTGCCGGAGTTGGCGAACACCTTGTCCATGTGGGCCAGGCCCTCGGGCGCGGCCAGCAGGCAGATGGCCGTGACGTCGACGGCCCCCCTGTCGAAGAGGAACTGCACGGCCGCCGCCAGCGTGCCGCCGGTGGCGAGCATGGGGTCGACCACGAAGCACTGCCGCCCGGACAGGTCGTCGGGCAGCCGCGTGGCGTACGTCTCCGCCTGCAGCGTCGACTCGTTGCGGATCATGCCGAGGAACCCCACCTCGGCCGTCGGCAGCAGCCTGGTCATGCCGTCGAGCATGCCGAGCCCCGCGCGCAGGATGGGCACGACCAGCGGGTGCGGCTTGGCCAGCCGGACGCCGTGGGCGGGGGCGACGGGCGTGTCGACGGTGACGTCGGTGACGCGGACGTCGCGGGTGGCCTCGTACGCGAGCAGCGTCACCAGCTCGTCGGCGAGCCTGCGGAACGTCGGCGAGTCGGTGCGGACATCACGCAGCGCGGTCAGCTTGTGTGCCACGAGCGGATGGTCGACGACGAGGGTTTCCATAGAGGACCACGCTATCTCGTGACGGCCTGGGACGCAGATCTGCTGCGTAGGGCCGCTCACCTCATCGGTTTTGATCACAATTTGGTCGGAGAGGCACACGACCAGTGGCCGACTCTGGAACGATTAGGTGTTGGTGATATCTGTCGTGTCAGAGGTCGGGTGGAGATGGCGATGACAGACGAAGACGCTCTCGACTTCGCCATCGTGGTTTATCGCGAGGACGATCGCTGGGACGCCGGGCTGCTGCCCAGCACGCTCACGTCTGATCTGAAGGGGCTGATCCACGCCCTCAGGCAGCAGCCCAGCGAGAGCAGCACGATCGGCCTGGTCGCGGTGGGCGACGAGTTCTTCGTGGCGCTGCGGGTCCTGGGCGAGCGGGTCGACGTGTTCCTGTCCGACATCGCCGCCTCGTGGGACTTCCCGCTGGCGGAGCAGGTGCTCGACTACCTCGACGTGCCCGTCCCCGACGAGGAGGAGCTCGACGAGATCCTCCAGGACGAGGAGACCGTGCTTCCCGCGGGAGATCTGTCGATCTTCGCCGATCTCGGGTTGGACGAGATGGAGCTGGGCATCCTCTCCGGCGACATTGACCTGCTGCCCGAAGACGTGTTGTCCAGCATCGCCGCCCGGCTCGGCTTCTCCGAGCCGTTCGAGCGTGCCATCGAATCGGTCTTCGGCTGACCCCCCTGGAGCGCGGACATGGCGTCCAACACCTTTTCTGCGGCTTTTGTCAGGACCTCCGATGGTTGGAGTGGCGCCGAGGTCGATCTGGATGACGCCGAGATCGTCGACGACTTCGGCGACGCCGTCATGGAGACGCTGGGGCTGACGGGCGACGAACTGGCCCTGCTCTGCGTCGAGGTGGAGGACGAGTGGTTCGCCCTCGTCCGCTACCGGGGCGACGACGAACCGCGCGTTTTCCTGTCCGACGTGCACGCGGTCGTCTCCGACAGGCTGGGCGAGCTCTTCGCCGAGTTCGCCGGCGTGGTCCCGGAAAAGGAGGGCAACGGCCTCGGCGTACGCCCGGCCGGCGACTTCGAGCTGCTCAGCGACCTCGGGCTGAGCTCGGAAGAGCTGCTGGAGCTCAGCGTGGAAGAAGGCATGCTGCCCGCCGACATCCTGTCGGTGATCGCCGAGCGGCTGTCGTTCGCCGACGAGCTCGACCGGTTGCGGTGACCCACGAGGAGGCCATGCGCCTGGCCCTGGCGGAGGCCGCCACGGCGGGCGACAGGGGAGAGATCCCCGTGGGGGCCGTCGTGCTCGACCAGCTCGGCGAGGTCCTGGCCGCGGCGGGCAACGACCGCGAGTCGTCCGCCGACCCGACCGCCCACGCCGAGGTGCTCGCGCTCCGCCGGGCCGCCGCCCGCCGCGGCCGGTGGCGGCTGACCGGCTGCACGCTCGTGGTGACCCTCGAGCCCTGCACGATGTGCGCGGGCGCCGCGGTGCTGGCGCGGGTCGACAGGATCGTGTACGGCGCCGTCGACGAGAAGGGCGGTGCCGTGGGCTCGCTCTGGGACGTCGTACGCGATCGCCGGCTCAACCACAGGCCCGAGGTCGTCATGGGGGTCCTGGCCGCCGAGTGCTCCGCCGTACTAAAGCGGTTCTTCGCTACTCGCAGGATCCGGTAAGCTCATGCGCGGTGGTGTCGCCTAGTGGCCGAGGGCGCACGCCTCGAAAGCGTGTGATGGGGCAACTCATCCGTGGGTTCAAATCCCACCACCACCGCCATCGCCCAGAGGGCCTCCGGATTCTCGGGGGCCCTTTGGCATGTCCGCACCGGCCCGCCCTCAGGTGGGCAGCTCCAGGACCCTGGCGTGCAGGATCGATCGTTGGTGGAGCGCGGCGCGCAACGCGCGGTGCAGGCCGTCTTCCAGATAGAGCTCGCCCTGCCACTGCACCACGTGCGGGAAGAGATCACCGTAGAACGTGGAGTCGGCGGCGAGCAGCGAATGCAGGTCCAGCATGGCCTTCGTGGTGATCAACGAGTCGAGCCGGACCTGCCGTGGCGGGATCTGCGCCCACTCCCGGGGCGTCAGACCGTGTTCGGGATAAGGGCGTCCGTCGCCGACAAGCTTGAAGATCACCCCCCTGATTTTAGGAGAGAATCCGAATCCTCGCGTTATCCGGGTTGCGTCGGCCCAGCTGAGCCCGCGCATACGGGTTTTCCCGGCACCGCCGGAAAAGGGGTTTCTCGCGCTCCTTGATCGGATTTTCCGGCTCAGATGTCCCCGGAGAAGGTGTCGCACCGCTGGGGCCGGCCGCTCTCATATCCTCTGCTGAACCATTTCGCGCGCTGCCGCGAGGTGCCGTGCGTGAAGGCGTCGGGGTTCACCCGGCCCTGAGAGCGCCGCTGGATGCTGTCGTCGCCGACCGCCGCGGCCGCGCTGAGCGCCTGGTGGATGTCGGCCTTGGAGAACGGCTCCCGGTAGAAGCCGGTCCTGACCGCGTTGCGCGCCCAGACGCCCGCGTAGCAGTCGGCCTGGAGTTCCAGGCGTACGGACGTGCTGCCGGCGCCGGGCAGGCCGGCGCCGCCGAGCCGTTCCATGGTGCCGAGCAGGTTCTGTACGTGGTGGCCGTACTCGTGGGCGACGACGTACGCCTGGGCGAAAGGTCCGCCCTCGGCGCCGTAGTCCCGCTGGAGGGCGTCGAAGAAGGTGAGATCCAGGTAGACCTTGCGGTCGGGCGGGCAGTAGAAGGGCCCGACGGCGGAGTTCGCCGCGCCGCAACCGGTGCTGACCGTCCGGGAGAACAGCACGGTCCTGGCCGGCCTGTACGCCATCTGGCCCTGCCGCCCGAACTCCGCCCGCCAGTACGACTGGATGCTGTTGACCGTGCCGACGATGCGGCAGTCCTCGGACTGGTCGGCGTCGGCGCCGGTCCGGCAGCGTTCGGCCAGGTTGCCGCTCGGCGAGAGGGCCGGAGGGTCGCTCGGCGCCTGCCCGTGACCCTGCCCGTGACCCTGCCTGTCGCCCTGCTCACCGCCCTGCCCGCCGCTCTGGCGGCCGCTCTCGTCGCCGCCGAACGGGGAGGGGACGATCCCGAACAGCAGCAGCCCCGCCACCGCCAGGGCCAGTGTCAGGCAGCCGCCGCGCCGGCCGACGGGCAGCACGCAGCCGCCGGGCATGCCGCCCCCGCGCGGTCGCGGGCGCGTGGCCCGTGCGTCCTCGACCTGCGACGGGTCGAGAGGCGCGTCGTCATCGAATTGCATGTCACCCCCAGCAAATGTCATCCCCAGTAGTTCGGCGGATACGCAGGGTGGTTAATGAAGGTGATTTTTCGGGATATGCCGGATAATCTGCCGACATGACGGTTGGAATGGTTGGGATTGCGCTGGTTTCGCTGGGCATGGTTCTCACACCAGGCCCCAACATGGTCTATTTGATCTCACGCACGATCGCCCAAGGTCGCAGGGCCGGCCTGATCTCCCTCACCGGAGTCGTCCTCGGCTTCACCGTCTATCTGACGGCGACGTGCCTCGGGTTGACGGCCGTCTTCGCGTACGTGCCGGCCGCGTACACCGCGCTCAAGCTGGCCGGCGCCGCCTACCTGCTCTGGCTGGCCTGGAACGCCGTCAGGCCCGGCGGCACGTCGGCCTTCCAGCCGCGCGACCTCCCCGTCGAGCGGCCGGCCAAGCTGTTCGGCATGGGCCTGCTGACGTGCCTGCTCAACCCCAAGATCGCCATCCTGTACCTGTCGTTGCTCCCGCAGTTCATCGACCCGTCGATGGGTCATGTGCTGCTGCAGAGCCTCGCGCTCGGCTCCGTGCAGATCGTGGTCGCCACCACGGTCAACGGCCTGATCGCGATCTCGGCGGGCGCGCTGGCCGCGTTCCTGGCCGGCCGTCCGGCCTGGCTGCGCGTGCAGCGCTACATCATGGGCAGCCTGCTCGGCGGCTTCGCCGTACTCATGGCCACCGACCGCTCCAAGGCCCTCGCCCCCGCCTGAGACGCGCGGTCGCGGAGCGCGGGAAAAGCATGAGACCTCGGAACGGCGGTCTGTCAGCATGCACGCTCATGGACGACTTCGAGCCGGCCCACGAGACCCTGGCCGCCATCGCCGCCCGGCATGGATGCACCGCTGAAACCGTGCGCCCGGCGCACTCCGGTGTCGCCAACCGGGCTTACCTGCTCGGCGACGACCTGGTGCTGCGGATCCCGCGCACCGAGCGGTTCCTGGCCGACCTCGTGAAGGAGGCGGCGGTCATCCCAGCCGCCCGGCGCCTCGGCGTACGGACGCCCGACGTCGTGACCTTCGATGACACCTGCACTGATGTGGACGTGCCCTACATGGTCCTTGACCGCGTGCGGGGCGCCGACCTCGAGCGGCTCGACCTGCCCAGGGACGAGTCGGAGCAGGTCTACCGGCAGGTGGGCCGGGAGCTCGCCAAGCTGCACCGGCTGTCCGGAGAAGCCGGCCTGTCCGGCGTTCCCCGGGACAGGAGCCCCGGCGATCCCCGGGTGCTGGTGGACCGGCTCCGCACCGACGGCTGGATCGACGCCGACGCTGCCCGCTGGCTCATCGGTTGGTTCGACACGCTCAGCCCGCACGTCCCCGCCGAACCGCCCATGGTGCTGGTGCACGGCGACATCTCCCCGCAGAACCTGCTCGCTGCCGAACGGGGGGCCGTACTGACCGGCATCGTGGACTGGGGCGACGCGCAGTGGGCCGACCCGGCGACCGAGTTCGCCAAGACGCCGCTGACCGCCGTGCCCGCCATGCTCGACGGATACGCCCAGGAGCATGGCGAGGGCGCCTCCGAGCACCTGCGCTCCTGGGAGGCGCGCGTGTTGCGGGTGCACCTCACCTGGGCCCTCGCCCGCCTGGCGGATCCCGTACCGAAGCCAGGCGAGCGCCACTGGACCGCGCCGCCCGCCAGTCGGCTCTTGGGTCTTCTGCGCTTCTTCGCGTCCGGCCCGCCATCGCCGTGGGCGGATCTGGTCTGAGGGGCGCCCGCATCCACGGCGGGACGGTTCCCGTCAGCGCGCGACCCGTCCAGGGAGATTCAGCGGCCCGGCCAGAGGAGGCGGCCGGTCTCTCTTATGCGGTGGACCAGCCTGCGCCGGTTACCCCAGAGGTGCACCCCTGCGATGACCAGAAAGGCCACGGTCGCCGAGCTGTGCCACGGCCGGGCGGCCGGAACGCCGCTCCACTGCACCAGCCCGGTGACGGTCAGCGCGATGCCGGCGGCCAGCAGCAGGCCGTCCCGTATCCCGACGCGCCGCATCGTCCCCTGCAGCCCTCGCCGTGACAGCAGCCGGCGGACCGTACGCTTGATCCAGTCCCGCTGGTTGACCAGGTGCAGGGCGACGGCCGAGGCCACCACCAGCCCTACCACGCTGTGGACGCTCAGGCCGCCGGGCAGGACGCCGATCAGGAACAGGTCGGCGAGCACCAGCACCAGCATCGCCGGATAGATCCAGGACATGCCGGACTGTGCCCGCTTTAGGCGGCTTTTTCCCATTCTCAAACCCTAGCGGCGTCCCCGTGCGTCGTGCTCCCGACTCATGCTCCTGGCAGGTAGCCGATCAGGGGCGCGTGGTCGGAGTACCCGTTCGGCGGGCCGCTGTCCGGCTCGTTCGCGGTGCGGTCCATGAGCGACTGGTCGGCGTCGCAGGAGGTGAAACGCCTGCTCGTGCCGGCCCTGGTGGCGAAGATGTGGTCGCGCTTGCGGTAGACGTGCTTCCCGTTGGTCCAGGCGTGGTGGGTGACCTCGTTGCGCTTCGCGCCGCCGGCGTCGCACTCCTCGTACGCGCTGGACAGCGGCCGCAGCTCCGCCGAGCCGGGGAACAGGTTGAAGTCGCCGCCGAGCACCACGTCGAGGCCGCCTGCGGACACAGCGGTCTTGATGTTCCTGACCTGCTGCGGGCGGCGCGGGTCCGCCGGGTCGGCGAGCACGTGGGTGGTGCAGATCTGGGTGCCGGTCCAGCTCGCCGTACGTACGCACAACGTCGGCAGCGTCTGCTTGCTCTTCCCCGTGGTGTCGGGAGGCAGCGTCTGCGTGACCTTGGTCCCGGTGATCCGCGACTTGACCGCGATGCCGAGGCCGAGGTTGCCTGACAGGGAGCCACGGCAGTCGACGCGGCCGTCGGGGCGTGCGCCGTCGGCTCGGGCGAAGGACCAGCCGGGGCCGAGGGCCGCCTTCAACAGCTCCATGTGGCTGTCGGCGGCGACGCCGCAGACCTCCTGGAGCAGCACCACGTTGGCCTGGTGCTCGGACACGAGGCCGGCGATCTGCTTAACCTTCTTGTCCGGTTCATTGCGGTACGGGCAGTAGCCGGCGTCGCCGCGTTCGCCGCCCGCCTCGCCGCAGATGTTCCATGAGATGACGCGGAGCTCCGACGCCGCAGCGGCGGCGGGCGGGGACAGCAGCGGCACGGCCAGCACCACGGCCGCCGCCGCCCAGAGGGGTTTCGCTCGTTCGAACATGGGGCGCAGCGTAGAGAAGCGCGATTTCGGTTCGCTTTCAGACAGACCCCCTGCTGCGCAGGGCGGCGGCCCGTGCCTGTCGTGGGGGACGGCCCACACCACCGACAGGTTTGTCGTCGCTTGAGGAACTGATTCTATTCTGTAGAGCGTGATGAACCGCGGACGATCGGTGTCGGGGGAGCTGCACGTCACGCGTGCGAACGCGCGGTTCCAGCAGTGGCAGGCACTGCTGGGAAACCGGGCCAAGCGGCAGCGGGCCGGGCAGTTCCTGATCCAGGGGGTGCGCCCGATCAGCCTGGCGGTCGAGTTCGGCTGGCCGGTGCACGCGCTCATCTACGACCCCGAGCGGCCGCTGTCGAACTGGGCGAAGCAGATGCTGAAGGCGGCCGGCGGCGGGCGGGTGGCCATGGCCGCCGAGCTGTTGCGGGAGCTGGGCGGCAAGGACGAGGACGTACCCGAGCTGGTGGCGGTGGCCGAGCTGCCGGACGACGAGCTGTCCCGCATCCAGGTGGGGCCGTCCTTCCTTGGCGCGGTGTTCGACCGGCCGAACAACCCCGGCAACATCGGGACGATGGCGCGCTCGCTGGACGCGTTCGGCGGAAGAGGGCTGATCATCACCGGCCACGCCGCCGACCCCTACGACCCCCGATCCGTGCGGGCTTCCACCGGGTCGCTGCTCGCGCTGCCGGTGGTGCGGTCCCATTCGCACCGGGAGGTGCTGGCGTGGGTTGCGGACCTCCGCGCCGGGGGGCTGCCGCTGACGGTGGTGGGCACCGACGAGAACGGCACGCTCGACGTCGCCGACCTGGACCTGACCGGGCCCACCCTGCTGATCTTCGGTAACGAGACCACCGGGCTGAGCGCGGGATGGCGGCAGGCGTGCGACACGATGGCGCGCATCCCGATGGCCGGCTCGGCCAGCTCCCTGAACGCCGCCAGCGCGGCGACCGTCGCGTTGTACGAGGCCGCCCGCCAGCGCAACAACGGGGCGAGCCGCAGCTGATGAGCTATCGCCACGCGACCGTCCGGACCGACTACCGGGACCTGTCCAGCGGCTCGGTGCTGCACTCCGCCGCGGGTTTCCCCGCATTCCCCGTCCGGCTGGCCAGCGAGATCTTCCAGCGGGCGCTGGCCTTGCGTGGCGGCGACCGGCCCGCCGTGGTCTGGGATCCGTGTTGCGGCAGCGGTTACCTCCTGACCGTTCTGGCGTTGTCACACCGGCGCCGGATCGCCTCTGTGCTGGCCTCCGACCTCGACCCCGAAGCACTGGGCCTGGCCGGACGCAACCTCGCCCTGCTGAGCCGGGCCGGTTTGGCTGCCCGCGCCGCCGATCTCGAGGCGCGCTCCGTCCGCTTCGGCAAGCCGGCATACGCCGCGGCGGCGCACGCTGCCCACCGGCTCGCCGCCGAGCTCGCCGCCGTCGGAGGGGATGTGCCGCACGCGGTGCGCCACGCCGACGTGTTCGACCCCGACCAGCTCCGGCGGGCACTCGGACACCATGTACCCGACATCGTGATCACCGACGTCCCCTACGGCGAACAGACCCACTGGCACGGCTCCGGGGCGACGGCAGGAGTCGCCGGCATGGTCGACGCCCTGACGACTGTGCTCCCGCGGGGCAGCGTGATCGCGGTGACCGTACGAGGCCGCAAGGTTCCCTTGGAGCGCGGGCCACGTCCCCGTACATCCTTCAAGATCGGCACCCGAGCCGTCACGCTGTTCCAGACCTCCGGTGCCGCCTGAAGGACCGCCGCCGGCGGCGGGCCGGGCCGGCCTGGTCGGCCAGCCGTCCGGGCCCGCAGCCGACGGCGGCACCTCGACGACGAAGCACATGAAGCTGAGTTCGTTCGCGAACTCATGGAAGTCGTCGGGGAACAGCTCGCGGGCGGCCGGGTCGACCTGCGGTTCGCTGATGACGCAAGGCGGAAGCCGGCGGTGGTGAACGCGTCGGTCATCGCGTGCGACGGCCCGCGCCAGAAAGTCAGCGGGAAGGACTGCCCGTCGAACGTGTCGTCGTCGAGCGGCAGCGGATCACGTACGTCGGCCACGTGCAGGTCCGCGTCGTCGCCGCGCCGTCGCCGAGCCGCCGCCTGGCTGTCGCCAGCATTCCGGCGCCGGCGTCGATGCCGGTGACCACGGCACCGCGATCGCGTAGTGCCACGCACAGCGGGCCGGAACCGCAACCGGCGTCCAGGATCCGGCGGCCGTCCAGCGGGACACCGGCTCCGGCATGAGACACCGCGCCTCATCCGCCAAGGCACGAACGGCGTGGCCCGCGGACCAGCACGTGACAGGCGGCATCTGGCAGGCCGTGGCCGAGTAGGTGGCGGAATGCGGCTGGGAAGCGGAAAGAGGCCCATGGAAAACCGGTGCAATTCCTGCGTACCATTTTCACGTGATCATGGGCTGGGTGCTCTTATGCGTGTTTCTCGGGATTCCCGTGGCGTTAGTGTGCGGCTCGGTGGTCTTCGCGTCTGAGTCGGCCCGGCACGCCCATCCCAGATCATGGCTCCTGGTCCGGGGGGCGGCTCTGGCGGTCGCCGGCCTCCTGGTGATGGCGGTCATCGCCTGGTCAACACGCGAAGACAAGCACTATGACGACTCCCTTGGTCTGCTGCTCCTGACGGCTGTCATCGGGGGGTCGCTGTTCCTCGCCGGGTTGGGCCGTTTACTCCGTGGCTGCTGGGCATCCTGCGGCGGCGCACCGCCCGGCTGTCGCCGACGATCCGGTTGGCCTCCCGTGACGTGGCCCGTAACCGCCGCCTGACCGCTGCTCCGATCGCGATCACGATGGTTACGACGGCCCTCGCGGTGGCTTTTCTGATCATCGCGGTCGCTGAGACGGCACAGAGCAGGGCCGGCTACTATCCCTCGGCTCGCTCGGGCGCTCTCGTCGCGGATGTGTGGGCGAAAGACGCGACAATGTCACGGGCAGTCATTCAGCAGGAATTGCCCGGAGTGCCCATCGCCCAGAGAGATTCTCCAAGCCATCGTGGGCACTTCAGCCTGGATGTCGAGGATGTGGACCTCCCCGACGTGGAGAGCGTCGTTCCGGCCGGCTTCATCGGTGATCAGGCACTCTTGCGCTATCTCACAGGAGATTCGACCACGCCGTATGACGAGGGCACAGCCGTGGTGGTCACGCCTGATGACGTACAAGTCGACACGGTGACGCTCCACTACTCCCTTTCCCCCGACGAGGAGGGGAGGGGAGCTCCAGGCGGAGTCCATCCCCGCGATCGCGGTCAGATCCTCCGATCCGCACGTCAACGAGGTCTTCATCCCGACGAAGATCATCAAGGACCTGGGTCTTCGCCCCGAGCCGGACACACTGATCATCGATCCATCCGCCCATCGAACGACGGAGGCCGAGCAGGATCGGATCGACCAGCGACCGGGTGATGGAGCGACGACCTACGTCGAGCGAGGGTTCCAGGACTCGGTGGGATGGATGGGCGTGGTCGCGGCGATGATCGTCGTAGGGCTCGGCAGCGCGCTGGTCGCGGGTGGCCGGGCGGGCACCGGAGGCCGGTCGAGACGGGTGCTGCTGCGCGTCGGCAACGGGTCGGTCCTGACGCTGCGGATGTTCGCCGCGAGTCGCGCAGGATTGAGCATGCTCTGCGGAACGGCGCTGGGGGCGGCCGCGGGGTGTGTCATCGGGTTGCTCCTGGCGTGGCCGAGCACGGCTTCGGTCGACTGGGAGGTGCCGCCGCGGGTGTCCTTCGAAACCCCGTGGTGGGCCGTCGCCGCTCTGGTCGCCGGGCTGCCGGTGGTCGCCGGGGTGATCGCGGCGCTGCCCAGGCCTCGCGTGAGCAGTGGGAGATCTCATGACCTCCCCGACCGAGTGCGTTGAGACACATCTTCGACCGGTTCTGCTCGCTGGTGCCGGCAGTGTGAGAATCCGCTCAGGCGGGCGGCGCAAGCCGAGCTATCCGGTCAAGAAGTCCATCGTCTAGATCCCCCACCAGCATCCCGTTGTTCACCGAGGGGCGGCAATAGGGGGCGATCCGTACCCAAGCCGGCGGTCCCTCCGCGTAACCGAAGTGCAGAAGGAACATCTCCCGCCGGCTGCCACCGACTTCTCTGCAGGTGTTCCCGCCTGACTCGGCGTCCTGTGAGTTGAGCTCCGCCGCCAGCTGACGTGCCTGTCGCTGCCGGTGCTCCAGCCCATTCGACGGGCGTGGCGTGGAGTTCCCGCTTAGTTCTTTCCGGCAGACCAGCACCTTGATCACCCCGTCGGGCACCATCTGCTCATTCTGCCCCCGCCGTCCGGTCGCCGGGTCGCAAGGGTTCTTCGGCGGGAGGAGTGTCCAGGTCCCGGTGCGGTAGGCGGCGGTGATGCTGCTCCCGACGTAGGAATCGCTGACGACCGTGCCATTGGTGGTCGTGACGCAGGAGTTGACATCTTCGGCGCTGCCCACCCACAGCGCCCGGCCATCGGGGTAGGCGAACCGGATGACGTAGTTGGTCATCTGGCCGCCCACCAACGTGCACGCCTTTTCGACGCGATCGGTGGTGATCGGAAGATAGCCCAGGTCGCGGGCCATCAACGTGGCCTGGTCGGTCAACATCCGTGATCCGGCAAGTGACTCCCCACCCGGATGCGAGTTCTGTCCGGGGTAGGCGCAGATCAACGCGCTGGTAGGTGCGCCGGGCACGAGCGAGTCCTCGACACCGTCGAAGTCGGCGGCATCCGGCACCCAGTGGCCGATCTCGTCGCTGTCCCAGCGTTGCGGACATGAAGCCGGTACCGGTGGCGCGGGCTCGCCGACCGTGGCCGGGACCAGGACGACCGCGGCGAGCAGCAGGACCGCCGCCAGGACGACGCTGACCCAATGGAGGGGTTTCACACGCTGATGACGCTGTCCGCCTGCCATCGGTTCACCGGACGGAGGCTCAGGCCGGTAGGTCACGACCCACTGTCACCGACGCCACGCGCCGGGGTCTTGGCCGGCTGGTCATGCCGGCCCCGGCCTCGGGCCGACCACTCAACCGCGGAGCTTCGCGTTGAGCCGGGCGGCCTGTCGCGTGAGGTGGTCGCGTTCGGGGAGGCTGGACGCTGATCGGGCGGCTTCGGCGTAGAACCGGGCCGCGGTCACCAGGTCACCGTCGCGCTCGTGCAGGTACGCCGCGGCGGCGGTGTGGCGGGGCAGCGAGGGGTCGAGCTCCGCCAGGGCGGCCAGGCCGGCCCGCGGGCCGTCGGCCTCGCCCACCGCGACGGCCCGGTTCAGGCGGGCCACCGGGCTGCCGGTGAGGCGTACCAGCTCGTCGTACCACTCGACGATCTGCACCCAGTCGGTCTCCTCGGCCGTGAGGGCGTCGGCGTGCAGCGCGGCGACGGCGGCCTGGGCCTGGAACTCGCCCAGCCGGTCGCGCGCGAGAGCGGCCTGCAGCACGTCCACGCCCTCGGCGATCAGACGGGTGTCCCACAGGCCGCGATCCTGTTCGGCAAGGGGTACGAGGTTGCCGTCCGGGGCCGTACGTGCCGGGCGCCGCGCGTGGTGCAGCAGCATGAGCGCGAGCAGGCCCGCCACCTCCTCATGGTGAGTCCTGGCCGCGAGCTGGCGGGTGAGCCGGATCGCCTCGGCGGCGAGGTCGACGTCACCGGAGTAGCCCTCGTTGAAGACGAGGTAGAGCACGCGCAGCACCGTGGCGACGTCACCGGGCTGGTTGAACCGTACGGACGAGACGGTCCGCTTGGCCCGGCTGATGCGCTGCGCCATGGTCGCCTCCGGCACGAGGTAGGCCTGCGCGATCTGGCGCGTGGTCAGGCCGCCGACCGCGCGCAGCGTCAGCGCGACGGCCGAGGCCGGTGTCAGGGACGGGTGCGCGCACAGGAAGTACAGCTGCAGCGTGTCGTCCGCCGCCTCGCTCTGGCCCGGCTCCGGCTCTGTCTCGACGCGTACCTCGCGGTGCCGCCGGGAGGTGTCGGCGCGGGCGGCGTCGAGGAACTTGCGCCAGGCCACGGTGACCAGCCAGCCCTTGGGGTCGCGCGGTGGATCGTCCTGCCACACGCGTACGGCCTCGATCAGGGCGTCCTGTACGGCGTCCTCGGCGGCCGCGAAGTCGGCTCCGCGACGGACGAGGATGCTGATCACCGTGGGCACCAGCTCCCGCAGCAGCGACTCGTTCACTCGGTCACCGTGGGCGGCTCGGCCAGGAAGGGGCGCACCTCGAGCCACTCGTGGATCGGTTTGCCGCCCGCGCCCGGAGCCGCGGACAGCTCTGCGGCCAGCTCGAGCGCCCGCTCGTAGGTGTCGACGTCGATCACCATCCAGCCGGCGATCAGGTCCTTGGTCTCCGCGAACGGGCCGTCGGTGACCGGCGGGCGCCCCTCGCCGTCGTAGCGGACGAACGTGCCCTCCGGGGAGAGCGCCTGGCCGTCGACGAACTCGCCGGTGTCCTCGAGCCGAGCGGCGAAGTCCCGCATGTACTGGATGTGGGCCGTGAGCTCCTCCGGCGTCCACTGGTCCATCGGCACGTCGTTGACCGCTGCCGGCGCGCCACGGTAGTGCTTGAGCAGCAGGTACTTGGCCATCGTGTTCTCCTTTGTGCGGTACGGCCCATTGTGGCCGGTGTTCACTGCGGGGACGGAGCCGCGCGCGGGTTCTCGACATCCCATCGCGACTTTTCCTATGGAATTTCAGGCGGCTGCGACGTACGCGCCCGCTCAGGCACGCCGGCGCTCGTCGCGCTGCCGGATCAGCTCCTCGACCGCGCTCGGCAGCGTCGTCTCGAAGTCGATCAGCTTCGCCCACGTCGGCGTCACCACGATCCGGACCATGCCGTCGTAGAGCGAGCGCACCTCCGCCTCCCACTCGACCCGCTGCTCGGGCGTCATCTGGTAGCTGCCGTTCATCTGCAGGTACTCGTCCGGGATGCCCTCGACGACGTCCAGCTCGGCCCGGCCGCGGATGAGCAGGATCTTGGGCGGGTGCACCTCCGTGTCGATCGTCAGGGCGACCGCCGGGTTGTCGCGGAGGGCCGGGAGCTTCGGGGCGTTCTTCGACGTGCACATCACGATCTCCGAGCCGTTCCAGGTGAACCCGATCGGGACGTTGCGGGGCGTGCCGTCCTTGGCGATGTAGGCCAGGCGGGTCAGGTCGCGGGCGAGCAGTTCCCGGCTGGTCGGCCGGCTCAGAATCTCGGTGATCTCCTGCGGTTGCACGGTCGTCCCCCTCCTTATCGTTCGTGTACGTGCGGCGCGGCGGCCCGTGACGGCCCGTGGCGGCCTCTGGTGTCCCTGGGACGGAGCCGGCGGAGCATTCTCGACATCCCCGGCGGGCCGAATCTCCCCGATGTTTTCCGGGCGGGAAGTCACCCCATACCGCCGGACCAGAGCTCCCCGCACGCGCAGGGCAAGCCGATGACCCGCTGTCCGGTTGCCTGCCGTGCTCAGCGGGACCGCGGTCGGACGGTCGTGGGCATCATGGGGCGGTCCGGCTCGGGAGTGGCGGTGCGGTGTCAGCACGTGACTGATATCCGGCAGGCCGTGGCCGGGCAAGGCGGGGGTCTCATGTGGGAGGTCGCAAGGGGGCACAGGGCAAGGGAGGCTGGACACGACGAAGGGGCCGACTTGGATGGGGTCGGCCCCTTCGCGTTTACTGCCTCAACCAGGCGCGGAGGATGGGGGATTTGAACCCCCGAAAGGTTGCCCTTTACACGCTTTCCAAGCGTGCGCCCTCGGCCACTAGGCGAATCCTCCGCGGACGAGCTTACCTGACTCCGAGGAGTACGGAGACCACGTTTTCTCCGAGTCTGCGGGGATGGAGCGAGCACTGCGGCATGCGGCTAGACTGTCAACGGACCCCTCGCGCGGCGTCATCCTGTGAACCTCCCCAGGGCCGGAAGGCAGCAAGGATAAGCGGGCTCTGGCGGGTGTGCGGGGGGTCTCTTCGTTGAGAGCCCCCTCGCAGGCGGGATGGTCGCATGAGCCTTGCGCTTTACCGCAAGTACCGACCCGGGACCTTCGCCGAGGTCAAGGGTCAGGAACACGTCACAGATCCGCTGCGGCAGGCCCTGCGTACGGGCCGGATCAACCACGCCTACCTGTTCAGCGGCCCTCGTGGATGCGGTAAGACTTCCAGCGCTCGCATCCTGGCGCGCTCTCTCAACTGCGAGCAGGGTCCGACGCCCGACCCCTGCGGCGCCTGCGAGTCGTGTGTCGCGCTCGCCCCCACGGGCCCGGGCCACCTCGACGTCATCGAGATCGACGCCGCCTCGCACGGTGGTGTCGACGACGCGCGCGACCTGCGTGAGCGGGCGTTCTTCGCCCCCGTCTCCGCGCGCTACAAGATCTACATCATCGACGAGGCGCACATGGTGACCCGCGAGGGGTTCAATGCGCTGCTCAAGCTCGTCGAGGAGCCGCCGCCGCACCTGAAGTTCATCTTCGCGACGACCGAGCCGGAAAAGGTCATCGGGACGATCAAGTCGCGCACGCACCACTACCCGTTCCGGCTGATGCCTCCCGCGACGTTGCGCGCGCTGCTGGAGGAGATTCTCACTTCGGAGGACGTACCCTTCGAGCCGACCGCGCTGCCGCTGGTCGTCAGGGCGGGCGCCGGGTCCGCGCGTGACTCGCTCTCGATCCTCGACCAGCTCCTCGCCGGGGCCGACGACGACGGCATCACCTACGCCAAGGCCGTCTCCCTGCTCGGCTACACCGACGGCGACCTGCTCGACGAGGTCGTCAACGCGTTCGCGGCCCGTGACGGCGGTCAGGTGTTCCACACGGTCAACCGGGTCATCGAGGGCGGCCACGATCCGCGCCGCTTCGCCTCCGACCTGCTCGAACGCTTCCGCGACCTGGTGATTCTGGCCAACGTTCCCGAGGCGGCGTCGAGCGGGTTGCTCGACCGGCCGGCCGACGAGCTGGAGCGTCTCGTCCAGCAGGCCGCCTCGATGGGGCCGGCCGAGCTCACGCGCGCCGCCGAGGTGTTCAACGCCGGTCTCACCGAGATGCGTGGCGCCACCTCGCCGCGCCTGCTGCTGGAGCTGATGTGCGCGCGGGTCCTGCTGCCTGGCGCGGCGCAGGGCGAGGAGGCGCTGCTCGCCCGGCTCGAACGCCTCGAACGCGGCGGCGCCGTCGCCCAGATGGCCGCCCGAGCGGCATCGGGTCCGCCGGCGGGTTCCGGTACGCCCGCGGGTCCTGCAGCGCCGGTGGGTCCCGGTGTCCCCGAGGTCCCGGGCCACGGTCGGGTCGCTGCCTCGCCGGCCGGCGAGGGCGGTACAGGAGTGGCTCAACCATCCGCCCCCTCGGCGAATGCCGGGGATGACTGGCCCACACCCGTTCGGCCCGGTACGGGTGGAGGGCAGCAGCCCGATCCTCAGGCAGGGAGCGAGGCGCACGGCGCCCCTCCGGCAGGCGGTGGCGTCGCCCAGCCGTCAGCCGGTGCCGGGGACGGCTCCCAGGGCGCTCCGGGGTCGGGCGGCGGCTCTCAGGAGGGTCCGGTCTCGGGCGGCTCTCAGGGCGCTCCCGTCGCAGGGGGATCGGGGGCGATCCAGGCGCAGTGGGCCACCGTACTGGCCGCTCTCAAGCAGCGCAGCATCGTCGTCTGGGCCAACGTGAGCACCAACGCCCAGGTGGTCGGCGTGGAAGGCAACCTGGTGACGCTCGGCTTCACCCAGGTCGGTGCGATGAAAAACTTCACGGGCGGCGGCAAGGACGCCGTCGTGGCGGCCGCGCTCGGCGACGTGCTCGGTGGCACGTGGCGGGTCGAGGCGGTCGTCGGCGGGTCTCCCGCCCCGTCCGCCCCGCGCGGTCCCGCACGTCCGCAGCAGCCCTCTCATGGCGGCGGCCAGGGGCCGACCGGTCCTCAGGGAGCGCCGGCCGCGCCTGCCGCGTCCCACGGCACGCCGGGCTCCCAGGGCCGTACGGCGTCCCACGGCTCGTCCAACGGCGCCTCCCACGACGACCAGGGAGCCGCGGCGCAGGATCCCGGCCAACCTCCGGCCGCCCCTTCGTCCGCTCTCCCCGGCCCGCCGACCACCGACGAGTCCTGGCCGGACGCCCCCGACGACCTCGGCCCCGGCGCACCTCCGTCCCCCGACCCCACCCGTACGGTCGCCGCCGCCCAGCCGGCGGGATCACCTGGTGGCGGAGCGGCAGGCGCCGGGCTGGCCGCCGCTCGGTCGGCGGCCAATGCAGCCGCGCAGGCCGGTCCCCGCGTCCCCTCTCCCCGGGGCGGCGCCGCTTCCCGTGGCGGTGCCGGGGCGTGGCCGGAAGCGATCCCCGGCCGCTCCAAGGGCCCGGACGCCGACGAGGTCGACCCGCTCAACGACGCGGACGCCGATGTGGACGCGGTCTCGGGCATGGCGCTGCTGGAGCGCGAGCTCGGCGCCCAGGTGATCGGTGAGATCGACCACACCTGAACGCGAGCCTGGTCACACGTGTGCACGTCTGTCCGCGAGCCTGATCACACCTGTCGGCGCCTGTCCGTCGGGCCTGACCACATACCCGCCGCGCCTGTTTGCCGGGCCTGGCCACACCGGTCGGCGCCTGTCTGTCGGGCCTGACCACACACCCGCCGCGCCTGTCTGACGGGCCTGGCCACACCGGTCGGCGTCGGTCTGCCGGGCCTGACCACACACCCGCCGCGCCTGTCCAGACCTGCCCGTGCCCGGCCGCGCTGATGGCAGGCGGCGGCTGGCGCGTGCGGGTGGAGGCAGGGGCAGGCACTGTGTGGGAACGGGTGAACGCACGGCACAAGGTGGGTGCCGGGTCCGGTCGCAGGGTGTCCGGGGAAGCGGGGTCGCGGGGCCGTCCGGGGAAGCCGGGGGCGCCGGGCTTTCCGGTGTGTCGGCGGTGCCGGGCTTTCCGGTGTGATGGGGGTGCGGGCTTTCCGGGTGGGTCG
>NZ_SMKO01000463.1 GCF_004348685.1 Nonomuraea deserti
CGGCGCGGGCCAGGCTCCGATTCTTGACCATGTTGCGGACGGTCAGGTCTTCCACGGCGATCACTTGGTTCTCGCGAACAAGCCGGGTGGTGACCTTGTGCAGGTGATCCCTTCTACGGTCGGCGATCCGGGCGTAGACCCGCGCCACCGTGAGCCGGGCTTTGGCTCGGTTGATCGATCCCTTGGTCTTGCGGGCGAGTGCCCGCTGCGCTTTGGCCAGCCTGCGCCGGTCGCGCCGCTCGGGGCGCGGGTTGACGATCTTCTCGCCGGTGGACAGCGCCGCCAGCGCCGTGATGCCCGCGTCCACGCCCACCGACTGCTCGGCCGGAGCCAGTGGTGTGATCTTCTCCTCGGCGAGGATGGACACGAACCAGCGCCCGGCCGCGTCCCTGGACACGG
>NZ_SMKO01000464.1 GCF_004348685.1 Nonomuraea deserti
TGCTGCATCCGCAGACCCGCGAGCCCGTGGGCGTGCTCTGCCTGAGCTTCGCCTTCGCCGATGAAATGCAGGGCATCTTCCAGGCGCGCAGCCATGGGGCGCAACGCCAGATCCCCCTGCTGCTGGACAGCGGGCACCGGGTCATCGCCAGCGGCGACCCGCTCTGGATTCCCGTGGGCGCCCAGGTTCCCGTCAACGAGGCCGGCGCTCCCGCCCTGCAGGTGCACGCCGGACGCGCCTATCTGGTGCAGACCGTGGCCGCCGCCGGTTACCAGGGCTACCCGGGCCCCGCCGGCTGGCGCGGCCAGGTCATGGCGCCGGTGGACCTGGCCTTCTCGGGCGAGCCGAGCCAGGTGCTGGATGAACTGGAGCCTGGCGTGGGCCACGGGCTCCTGAGC
>NZ_SMKO01000059.1 GCF_004348685.1 Nonomuraea deserti
AGTCGATCGAGAAGCTGGAGGAGCTGATCGTCCCCGACGACCCGGGTGCCGATGACGAGGACGAGGCAGACACGGGCGAGGCCAGCTCTTCGGCAGAGCGCGCCGCCGAGGAGGATACCGATTCCGGTGCCGGCGATGCCCAGGAGGAGGACACCGCCGACGAGGGCGACAAGGCCGAAGGCGTTGGGGGTGCGCGAGCGTTCCTGCAGGAGCTCAAGTCCGATCCCGACCCTTGCAGCTGGACACGCTGCTGGCCGAGATCGTCAAGCTGGAGCGCGTGAAGGCGATCGGGTTGCCGGAGGGCTTGTTCGAGGGAGTGTCGGAGAAGATCGTGGCCGGGTGGCGGGCGCGGGCGATGAAGATGTACCCCCCGACTTCGATGCCGCCCCCGACAGGGTGCGGCTCACGTTGCTGGCCGCGCTGTGCTGGACGCGCAAGGCGGAGATGATCGACGGCCTGGTCGAGCTGCTGATCCAGCTCGTGCACAAGATCAGCATGCGGGCGGAGAAGAAGGTCGAAAACGAGATCAGCACCGAGTTCCGCAGGGTGCATGGCAAAAACGGCATCCTGGTCAAGCTCGCCGAGGCGGCGCTGAAGCTGCCGGAGGAGATCGTGCGCAAGGCGCTGTATCCGGTGGTCGGCAAGCGCACGCTGGAGGACATCATCGGGTCCAGCCGAGATACGGGTAAAACCGGCCATGAGTCGATCTTGAGAACGTCAGGCGTGCCTACCGTGCGAAGGGCTGCTGGAGCAGGAGAGCGAGGCAGCCCCCAAGGAGATCCACGCCGATACCCAAGGCCAGTCGTTCCCCGTCTTCGGGCTGGCGCACCTGTTCGGGTTCGAGCTGCTGCCGCGCATCCGCAACTTCCGGGACCTGACCTTCCACCGGCCCGAGCCCGGCGTCCGCTATCGGCATATCGACGCGCTGTTCGGCGAGCCGATCAACTGGCAGCTGATCGAGAACCACTGGCAGGACCTGATGAAGGTGGCCATCTCCATCCGCGAAGGCGAGCTGTCGTCGATCACGCTGCTGCGGCGGCTGCGGCACGACTCCAAACGCAACAAGATCTACCGCGCCTTCCGCGAGCTGGGCCGCGTGATCCGCACCATGGTGCTGTTGCGGTACGTCTCCGACGCCACGCTGCGGGAGAACATCACCCGGGCCACCAACATGGTCGAGTCCTGCAACAACTTCTCAAAGTGGATCGGGTTCGGCAACAACGGGGTGATCGCCGAGAACGACCCGGAGGAACAGGAAAAGGCGATCAAGTTCAATACCCTGGTCGCCGACCTGGTCATGTACCAGACCACGCTGGACATGTCGCTGGTGCTCAACCAGCTGCGCAGCGAGGGCGAGGCGGTCCATCGCACCGACGTGGCCATCATGTCCCCCTACCAGGAAGACAACGTACGCCGCTTCGGCGACTACATCTACGATCTGAACGCGCCGCTGGAGGACATGGAGGTCCACTTGCACCTTGGCGAGGAGACTGCGGCGTAGATCTGTGCCGCGGGCTCGGTTGCAGCCTGCGGAGCCGAGGTTTGGGCTCTCATTGGGGCGGTGGGACTACGAGAGTCGCGGGTCTCGCCGCCGGCCAGGGGATCTGGCCTGAACCTCCTTTAGCTACGGTGAGCCGCCCCCTATCGTGGATTTCGCGTTGCACCCGCTTGTCAGGCCATGCTGAAGGTGAGTGCACCGGGGAGGGCCGCGAAGACCGACCGCAGTTCGGCCGCGAGGCCCGCGTGGGTAGGCGCGCCGGGTTTGGCTGTCCAGGCCCGCAGCGCGGCGTGGAACGATGCGACCACCAGGTCCAGTGCCAGCCTCGGCCGTGGGTCAGCAGGGTCCAGGCCCAGCCTGCGCTGCAGGGCCTCCTCGATGGCCGCGCTGGTGTCGTCGCAGTACTGAAGCCCGTACGCGGCGATCGACGGCGTGCGCTCGGCCAGTTCCCGGCTCCGCCGTACGTGGGTCACCCAGGCTCCGCCATCGTCCATGCGCGCGAGCGCCACGAGCAACGCCTCCTGCAGCACCTCCAAGACGGGCACGTGGCCGAATGCCAGGTGCTCGACGTCGTCCCGCAGGCCGTTCCACAGTGCCTCCAGCGGAGCAGAGGCGACCTGTTCCTTGCTGGCGAAATTCCGGAAGAAGGTGCGCTTGGAGACCTCGACGGCTTCGCACAACTCGTCGAGGGTCACCCCGTCGAAGCCGCGCTCGGTGAAGAGCGCGAGGGCCGTATCGACCAGCGCAGCCCTGGTCCTGAGCTTCTTACGCTCCCGCAGCGAGAGCGTTCCCGGCACGGAGGTGGAGGAGATGTCGGCAGCCATCCTCCAAGTGTAACGGGAACGCAAACGCCTTCCATAGGCTTATGCTCCTGAGTAGCACTTTGAGTGGATGTCTGAGGAAAGGATCGCCATGCGCGCCCTGATCGTTGATCGTTCCGTCCCCGGTGGCCTGCGGGTGGGGGAAGTGTCCGCGCCTGTGCCCGCCCCCAACCAGGCGCTGGTCCGAGTCACGGCCACCTCGCTCAACTACGGCGAGGTCAAACACGGCATCGAGACAGCCATGGAGGGGACGGTGCTCGGCTGGGACGCCGCCGGAGTCGTCGTCCAGGCGGCGGCGGATGGGTCAGGGCCGGCCGTGGGGACTCCCGTCGTGACCCTCGATGAGAGCGGCGGCTGGGCCGAGGTCCGCGCCGTGCGTACCGACTGGATCGGCGTGGCGCCCGAGCGCGCGGAGCCGGGCGCGATCAGCACCATCCCGGTCGCGGCCGGCACCGCGCTGCGCGCGCTCCACCGGATCGGGCCCATCTTGGGACGCCGGATCCTCGTGACCGGCGCCACCGGAGGCGTCGGCCGCTACGCCGTCCAACTCGCCCGGCTCGGCGGCGCACAGGTGATCGCCTCCACCGGTGACCCCGCCAAGCATGGCAAGGCGTTGCGCGCTCTGGGCGCCCACGAGGTGGTGACTGGTCCTGCGCAAGCCGGCGGCGGGCTCGACGGCGTGCTCGACATGGTGGGCGGCCCGCAACTCGTGGAGGCATTCGATCAGCTCGGTGAGGGAGGCACGCTGGTGGCGGTCGGGCACTCCACGGGTGATGGCGAGAGCTTCCCATTCGGCGCCCTGTTCAGCGGACCAGGACGTGACGATCGCTCGATCGTCACGTTCATGCTGCTGTTCTGCGACGGGCTGGACAGGGACCTGGCCTGGCTGGCACAGCAGGTCGCGGACGGAGTGCTGAGCCCCGAGATCACTTGGCGCGGCAACTGGAACGACGTGCCCGAGGCGGTGAGCGCTCTCATGGAACGCCGTCTGCACGGCAAGGCGGTGCTCGACCTCGCCTGACGGCCCTGCCGTCTCAGGAGCCGGCTCCGACCAGGTCAGGTCTGCGTAATGCGGTCGGCGCTGATCGGAGCCGGTCACGAGAACCGCAGGATTGTGGTTCCTTCCCTATTGGCTAGTGACGCCCGCCCACCACGGCCGAAACCCTCCGCAATGCGGCCTCCACCTGACTCACATCAACCCGAAGGGCTTCCGGAGCCGGTCACTCAGCGTACGTTTTCGTTCCGCCGCGCTTCGCCCGAGCCATGCTGACGTGGGCCACACCGGCCGTCGTCGCCTCCCGCCGTACCCATTGATCAACTGGGTGGCGGCCTGCCAGAGCTGTGGGAGTTCCGGGCCATGTCAGTGGCCCATGCGCAGGATGTGGCGCCCGCGGTCCAATCTCGTGCTACCCGCCGGGCTCCCAATGAGCAAGCGTTCTTGTCCGCGCCGGGCGATCCCGTACTTCCGAGATCAACACAATCTCGGAAGTATACTCCCAGGAGTGACTTCCTAGATTGCGCACTCCGGCCCTTCGCAGGCGCCCGGATCCGCTTCCGAGATTACGAAGCGCCGTCCGGGTGCCCGTCCCACCCAGCTGCCGGCGGCCAGCTATGCCGCCGATCCCCTCTCCGACCGGCAGGCCCGCGATTGGGCGGTGCGCGACTATCGCATGTGGCTGCTGCGCGACGGCCCGGCCAGGCGCAGCCGCGTCTACGTCAATTCCGTCCTGACCGCGCTGGACGACTTCCACGTCCGCCGCGGCCTGGGCAGGGCCGACGTCACCCGCGAAGACCTACCCAAGAGCGCGCCCCGCGCGCTGGAGGAGCGCGCCCGCATCCGCTGGCTGCGCGCCGTGGAGGCGCATCTGTCCCCTCGGGGCCGGTGCATCGCGCTGATCCCGTACTACGCCGGCGCCCGCATCAGCGAGGTCGTCCGCCTCGACGTCGACGACGTCCAGATGTCGGCCCGCAAGGGCCGGCTACGCCTGTACGGCAAGGGCGACAAGTTCCGCGAGGTCGATATCCATCCCACACTCCGCACCGAACTGCAGCTCTGGCTCGACGAACGCCCCAACTGGCCCCACGCCAGCGACAACCGGGCCCTGTTCCTCAACGCCAAGGGCGGACGGCTGACCACCCGCGCTGCAGGCGGCATCATCGCCGAGATCGCCCACACAGCCGGGCTGGACGATCCCACCACGGCACACGTCCTGCGCCACACGCTCGCCACCACCCTGGTCCGCGGCAAAACCGACCTGGTCCTGGTCGCCGAGATCCTCGGCCACGCCCGTCTGGAGACCACCCGCCGGTACAGCCTGCCGTCCGACAAGAATAAGGAAGACGCCCTCAAACTGATCACGGTCGACCGCTGACTGTACGCCTGCCTGCGGGAACGGGCGTCAAGATCGACTCATGGCCGGTTTTCCCCCTGATTTCGAGGACAACCGGGACGTGCACTACCGGGAGCTGGCCAAGCCCCGCGACCCCGAGGAGTTCCTGGCCGACTTGACCTGAACCTGTACGGCAAGCTGGAGCTGGACATGAGCCGGCACCTGGACCTGGAGCTGGAGGGGCAGGCGCAGGGCGAGGACCTGCGTGAGCTACGGCAGGGCGACGGCGATGCCGCGGCCGCCGAAGAAGGTGGCGAACGTCTCGATGGGCAAGACGGCGCGGCGGGCGGCTTCGGGGTGGCCGGAGGGGTTGTGCAGGTGGAGCAGGCCGTGGTCGCGTCACCGAGCAGCGTCATCGGCTGCCTGTCCAGTCCCGGTGAGGATCTCAACGCCGGTCGCCGGTACAGCTTCACCGCCTCCCAGCCCGCCGACGGGCTGCGGCCCCTGCGCGATCCAGCCCGAGCCGAGCCCGACGACATCGACGAGTAGGTCCCCGAGGGGACACGTGAGGCCATTAGCTGTCTGTTCTGCTCGAAGAAGGCCTCCCGGCCGAGGCTCTGACCCGGGGTCGTTGAGCCGGATCAGTGTCGCAGCGACCAGCGGCGGCTCTCGCGACGATTGATCAATCCGGCGGCCTCCAACCCGCCGCCGAGCCCTCGATTACACCAGCGCCGTCATGGACGGCGACACGGTCATTCTCCACCTGTGCTCCGGCCAGACGGCCCGCATCCAGCCGGTCAGTGGTGCCGAACTGGCCGAACTCCGCCGCGGTGATGGTGCCGAGCAGGGCCGCCGATCGCGACGTCGCGGATGAACCTGCCGTCCATCGCGGTGACGTCGTCATAGAGCTCGGCCCGCAGGATTGGGATGTCGTCCTCGTGCCCGACCTTGTTATTCCTTGGCATCCCAACCTCCTGACGTCACAACGCCACGCACGGTGCGTGCATACGAGCAACCTCCCGGCCAGGGCCGACAGATCCCGTTGAAGACCCGAAGTCAGTCAGGGCTGAGTCAGACCCGGTGGGAGGTGCTCACCGACATCATCTCTGTCAGGGTTCGAGGTCGGTCACTCCCTGGCCGCTCGGGATGTCGAGCGGAACGGAGATCTGGTCGTGCGTGATCAGCCAGGTGCCGGCGATTTCTCGGAAGCAGAATGTGCCTCGGACCCACATTCCGTCCGTCGAGGTCCCGCCTTTCAAGGTGCCGACGAGTCGGGCGAAGCAATGCCCGAACGCCACACCCTCGCCCACGGTGAGCTTCAGGCCGCGAACCTCATAGGTCACTTCCTCGAAGACCGCGAACACGTTCGCCCAGTTCTTCAGCTTCGCGTCTCTCCCTACATGCTGGAGTGGCGGCTCGACGTCGAAGGAGACGATGTCCGTGGCGTAGAGCTGCTTCAAGCCTGCGATGTCTTTGTTTCGGATGCCTTCGGCTAGCTTGTCGATGTGATTTCTGACTTCGGTTTCGCTCACTTGTCCTGGTTCCCTTCATTCGTTGTGGGTCAGATGACCTCAAGATCGGCCATCATTCCCATGTCCTCGTGTTCGGCGTTGTGGCAGTGAAAGAGGTAGCGGCCGCGGTAGCCGTCGAAGCGAGTGATGATCTCGGCTGCTTCGCCTGGCCGTAGCGAGATGGTGTCCTTTAGACCCGCATCGTGGGGCAGCGGGGCCTTGCCGCCGTGTGAGAGCACCCGGAAGCCGACCAGGTGCAGGTGGACGGGGTGGTGGATGTCGGCGATCAGCCGCCAGACCTCGATGTCGCCGAGGCGGGTGGTGACGTCGGTGCGGGCGGGGTCGAACGCCTTCCCGCCGCTGAGCCAGCCGTGACGTCCGTTCGTCCGGCCGGCGCGGAAGGAGAGGTCGCGCGTCCGGACGGCGTCCGAGCGGCGCCAGCTCGGCAGATCGGACGAGAGCTTTCTGGGGATACGGCTGTCGTCGGTGGCCTTGCGCGCGACGCGGAAGGCCATCACGTCGCGAGTGCGGCTTGTGCCCAGCCGGTTGATGATGCGGACGCGGCCGCCGACCGGGATCTTCTGCGGCTACCCATCGTGCGCACCGTGAGGACCAGCTGGGCCGAGCCAGGTCGTGAGGGCGGTCCGGAGAGCGTCAAGGTCTGGCTGCTCGCCGGCGCGGGTGACCCAGGCGACGTGTCCGTCGGGACGGATGAGTACGGCGTCCGCGCCGAGGCCGGAGCCCTTCGCAGGATGGGCGCGGACGAGATCGACTCGGTCCGCCCAGCCGATCACGACGGCGTCGAGCGGCGGGAGACCGCCGAGATCCAGCAGAACCGCGCGAGCGCGGTGCAGCAGTTCGTAGACGCGACCGTGTTCGAGGTCGAGATCCGGCATCCGCATGCCGAGGAGGTCGTCCGTCCCCGCCATCGGATACCTGATGTCGGTCGCCGTGATCATCCCGGCCAGGCGCAGCCGTACCTCATCGATGCCGATGAGATCACCCAGCACCTCGCGCAGAGCGGAGGTGTGATCGTCCACCCGCCAGAGGGCGGTCTGGGCGCGGGTGTTCTGCAGGACGCGGGCGGCGACCGGGTGGCGTTCTGCCTGGTAGGTGTCGAGCAACAGGGCCGGGGCCTGGCCGCGGACGACGGCGGCGAGCTTCCAGCCGAGGTTGACCGCGTCCTGCACGCCGGTGTTCAGGCCCTGCCCGCCTGCCGGGAAGTGGATGTGCGCGGCGTCGCCGGCCAGGAGGACGCGGCCCAAGCGGTAGCGGTCGGCCTGGCGTGCCGCGTCGCCGTGCCGGGAGAGCCAGCGCGGCGAGTGCATCCCGTAATCCGTCCCGGCGATCTTGAGCAGGGTCTTGCGGAGGGTCTCCAGGGTCACCGGTTCGTCCCGGCCAGCCACGTGATCGAACTCGTTGGTCAGCACCCGGTACCAGTCCGGACCGTAGGACAGCACCGAGAATCTGCCGTGCTCGCGTCCCTCCTGGAAGATGTCGGCGGCGGGCGGCTCGGCGAGCTCGACGTCGCCGAGCATCGCGGTCATCGTGGCCGGCGTGCCGGGGAAGGCGATGCCGGCGAGCGCGCGCACGGTGCTGCGGCCCCCGTCGCAGCCGACAAGGTAGTCCGCCCGGACGCGCGACCCGTCCGCGAGCTCCACCGTGGCGCCCGTCTCGTCCTGGGTGAACCCCGTCACCTCGGCGTCGCGGCTCAGCCGTACCCCCAACTGCGCCGCGCGCTCCTCCAGCAGCCGTTCCACCTCGGCCTGCAAGATGAGCAGAGCGTACGGATATCGCGTCGCCATATCGGATAGGTCGAGACCGAGTCCGGAGAAATGCACCTCCTGTCGCGGCCGTCCGCGCTCGAGGAACCCGTCGAGCAGACCCCGCTGGTCGAGCACCTCCATCGTGCGGATGTGCAGGGCTCCGGCCCGCGATTCCACCGTTCGAGGCTCCGCGGCCCGCTCGAGGACGAGCACATCGATCCCGGCGAGCCCCAGCTCGCACGCGAGCATCAGCCCGGTCGGCCCTGCTCCGGCGATCACTACCTGGGTATCCGTCATGGTCAACTCCTTGGTCATCTTTCAGTCGAATGGGTCACGCGCAGAGGAGACGGAGAGGCGTTCGTCGATCGCCTGCCGCCCCGCTTCTGCGGCGGCACCTTCGCTTGAGCCAGACGTCGCGATCGCGACTCACTGCGCTGCGGCTGCCGACTCCTACCGGCTGATCTGACGCGGAACCGTCAGTGCGAGGAGTTTGTCCGGGTTGCGGATGGCGTAGAGGTGGGTGATCTTCCCGTCGACGACATCGGCCAGGAAGACACTCTCCAGGTGGTCGCCGCTGTAGGCGGCCATCGCGGGCGCGTTGTTGCAGTTGACGATCTCGATACGCACTTCAGGCAACCGCCCCGGGCGGAACAGTTCCATGACGTGCGCGGCCACTTTCTCCGCGCCCACCACCGGCTGGCGCGTCGCGGTGACCTTGCCGCCGCTGTCGGTGGTCCACGTGACGTCCGGCGCGAGCAGCGAGAGTAGCTCTCCCATGTCACCGGTCGCCGCCGCGGACATGAACTGCTCGGTGATCCGCGTGCACGTCCCGGCGTCGACGGGGTCGAAACGCCTGCGCCGCGCCTGTACGTGCCCGCGGGCGCGGTGCGCCATCTGGCGCACCGTCACCACGGATCTGTCCACCGCTGCGGCGATCTCGTCGTAGTCGAACTCGAACACCTCGCGCAGCACGAACACCGCGCGCTCGTCGGGGGTGAGCGTTTCGAGAAGCACCAGCATCGCCATCGACACCGATTCGGCGAGCACCACATCGGCCGACGCGTCGTCCTCGCTGAGCAGCAGCGGCTCGGGCAGCCAGGAGCCGATGTACTCTTCGCGGCGGCGCTTACTCGCCCGCAGGGCGTTGAGTGCCTGACGGGTCACCAGCCGCGCAAGGTACGACTTGGTGTCACGGACCGTCGCCAGGTCCACTTCCGCCCACCGCAGATAGCTGTCCTGCAGCACGTCGTCGGATTCTGTCGCCGAACCGAGGATCTCGTAGACGATCGTGAACAGCAGTGGCCGCAGTACGGTGAACCGCTCGGCATGCTCGTCGGTTGTCACGCGGCCACCTGCACGGCACGCGGTCCCGGCTTATACCACACGATGGTGCCCGGGTTGTGGCCTTCCATGCCGATGCCCATCACCGTCTGGCGGCACTGCTCCTCCTTCATCTGCGCGCCCTCCTGCCCGTCGAAGTAGGTGTCCAAGGGAGTGTCGTCCGCGCGGACGAGCTGCTTTATACCGGCATGCCGGCCCAGGCTGATGCACACCCCCTTGAAACCCTGATCGATCACCGCCGGCGCGGTTCCCGCGATGCGGCTCAGTACGGCGTCGGCGGCCTGCACTCCGAGCGGTATCGCGGACTGGGAGCTCATCCGCAGCGGCCGCCCCGACGGTGAACCGGCGTCACCCGCCGCGACAATACGGTCGTCATCAACGCTCAGCAGCGTTTCGTCGGTCAGCAGCCGACCCAGCTCGTCCACGCGCAACCCGCTGGCAGCCGCCAAGCCCGGCACGCCGAAACCGGCCGTCCAGATGGTGAGCGCGCTCTGCCGTACCGCTCCATCGGTGAGGACGACCGCGTCCTGCCGGACCTCAGCCACCGCGCTGCCCTCCAGCACCGTGACACCGTTCTCGGACAGCCACGTCGCGACGGATCGGCGGCCAGGAGCGCTGAGCGTGGGGGCCAGGGTTCTCCCGGCGACCAGAGTGACCTTGCGCCCTTGTTCGGCGAGCTCCGCGGCGGTCTCGATGCCGGTCAACCCGCCGCCGACCACGGTGACCACGGCCTCCGCAGGCAGCTCCGCCAGCCTGACGCGCAGCCGCTGGGCAAACTCGAGCTCGGCGATGGAGTAGGCGAATTCGGCCGCGCCCGGCACCGAGGAGGGGACCGCGCCGGTGCTGCCGACCGCGTAGATGACGTAGTCGTAATCCAGCGCGCGGCCCGACGCCAGCTCCACCGTGCGGGAGGCGGTGTCGATCCGGGTGGCGTTGTCGACCACCAGCTCGATGCCGTCGCCGAGCATCGTGCCGTAGTCGACCGAGGCGTCGTAATTGCCGGCCACGAACTGGTGCAGCCGGATCCGTTCGACGAACGTCGGGCGGGAATTGACCAGGGTGATGTCGACGTCGTCGCGCAACTGGAGGTGGTTGGCCGCGGCCGTTCCCGCGTATCCGCCGCCGATGACCACGATCTTGTGTGAAGTGTTGTGTTCAGTCACGCCCTCAAGACACCGGGGACCGCAGCGACGTGACCGGAGGCGACGTGACGTGCGTCACTCCACTCATGAGCGCGGAACACGTGCTCGCGGCAGAGCCTTCGGCCCATCCCAGACTGTGACACAGAATATGTATCTGTCACACTGACCCTCGCGGCCGAAACTACGCCCAGCTCGCGGCGAGCCGGCCGGGACGCGACTCGGCCACATTATGTGTCACATCGACGTGCAGGAGCTGCAGTGACGGTCGTCTCCTTCCTCGCGCCGGGCGCCGATGCTCCGGCAGGCGGGCAGAGTGTCGCGGCCGCGGTCGGCCGCTTCCTCGACCAGGTGCAGGCCGCCACTACCCGCGCCGGCTACGCCGCCACCCTCACCCGTCTGACCGCGCTGGCCGGCACCCGGCCCACCGCGAGCCTGAGGCCCGAGGACTACGCCACGGTGATGGAGTACTGGAACACCGCGGCGGCCGCTACCTGGAACCGGCACCTGTCCGCACTGGTCTCCTTCACCGCCTGGGCCCAGCGCCAGGAACTGCTGGCCGCCAACCCCGCCCGCCGCCTGCAGCGCCGCAAGAGCGCCCGCCGCGGCGACCGCGCCATCCTGCGCACGCGACTGGAGGCCCTGTTCACCGACCCCGAGAGCGCTCTGCGCGAGCGCCTGCTGTGGCGGATGCTGTATGAGACGGCCGCCCGCGCCGAGGAGATCCTCACCTCGAACATCGAGGATCTGGACCTGGAGTTCCGCCGCGCCCGCGTGGTCTCCAAGGGCGGCGCGATCGAGTACGTGCACTGGGGCACCGGCACCGCCCGGCTCCTGCCCCGCCTGCTCAAAGGCCGCACCGCCGGCCCGCTCTTCCTGGCCGACCGACGCGCCCCCGCCTCCGGCTCCCGGGCGCCCGCGGCCGCCGACATCTGCCCGGCCACCGGACGCGGCCGATTGTCCTACCCGCGCGCCGAATACCTGTTCAAGCAGGCCAGCGCCAAGCTCGACCCGCACCAGAAAGGCTGGACGCTCCACCAACTGCGCCACAGCGCCCTGCAGCACCTGGCCGAGGGCGGCCGCAGCGCGCCCGAACTCCAGGCCAAGTCCCGCCACCAGCACCTGGCCAGCCTCGGCCGCTACGTCCGCCTCGGCGAGGAGACCTCCGCCCGCCTCACCACCGAAGCCGACCCGGCCGCCCGCCGCAAAAGCCGCTGAACTGTTCAAACGCCCCATGAATTGATTACGGAGAGTTACTTTCCCTCTGGTGGCATCAACCCGAGCGGTGGGCCTAGCAGTGTGGGCTCGCCGCCACCGAACCCGACTCCCAGGCAACCTTCCTGGTCAAGGTCGCTAAGCCAGCCAACGAGTGCATCAATGTTCAGGCGCCCAGGCGTCTTCGGCGCGTAGCAGTAGGAACAGCGCAGATCGCACGCGTTGCTCAGCGCCACCGAGATCTGCCGTGGCGCCAGCGACGGCGAACATGACCCGGTGCTCGACGGCTCCAGAAGGAGGTTGAGTCCGGTGCGCCGGTCAAACAGATGGACGCCGGATGAGGTCTGGCGAACCTTGAGCGGAAGCACCGAAATATCCTGCCAGAACCGACCTTGTGATGACCATGACGCACGGCTGCCGTCCGCGTTATGCGAGGCCGGTTGGCGGTGCGTCGCCCGGCTTGGGGCCGTCGGAGATGGGACTTCGATCGGATGACGGACGTGCCGATTCGGTGACATCGGTGGTAGGGGCGGGGTCACCTGTATCGGGGCCGGCGTGTTCGCGCAGGCGTGAGATTTCCTGCTCACGCAGCAGAGCCTGCGCCACGGCGGCGGCTGTGACGGCCTCCTCGCGCTGGTGCTGAGCGGCCTTGAGCGCGCTCGCGGCGGCCCTCAGTTCGGCGCGCAGCCGATCGGCCTCACCGGCAGCGTCGGACTGGGCCCGGGTAGCGGCCTCACAAGGCTGTTCGGCCACAGCGGCCGCGGTGACCGCCTGCTCGCGTCGCTCCTGCTCACCGGCCAGTGCTTGGCGGAGCCGATCAAGCTCTTCCGCGTGTGCGGCAGCGGCGCCGCGGGCCTGGTCGCGCTCGCGCTCGGTCTCGCCAAAGAAATTTAAGTGGCGGGTCCCAGGGATCCCCATAGATCGGCGTTTTCGATGTCAGCGAGCCTGCGCGTCACAGCACACCTCGAGGACAATTACGCGGCAATCCTCTCCGCGCGGCGACCCCAGATCGTCAGTGGGCGGCTCAACTTGCGGGAATTCTGCCTTCTCGCAAGTTGGAGACATCTGAGCGCGGCGCAAGCTATCGGATATTTCTATTTAGAATTTCTGGAAAATAAAAAATGCTAGACTACGGCTGTGACGCAAGAGACCAGCCTGGTGACGCCGTGTAAGCACTGTGGGGCACTGATCGAGCAGCGGCGGGGGAGGGGCCGACCCCGGGCGTACTGTCCTGAGAAGGACTGCCAGGCCGCCGCCAAGCGCGAGCGGGAGTTGCGGCGGGCCACGCCGGGACTCGAGGGTGCGCTGGCCAGGGCCGAGCAACTGTACGACCGGATGGAGAGCGGGCTGGCGTCGGCCATCGAGCCGCTGGCGCGGGCGCTGGCCGACGAGCTGAGCCCTGCGGGCGTCGAGGCGAAGCTGAGCGCGGTGCAGGCGGAGGCGCACACGCGGGTGGCGATCGCGCGCACGGAGCGGGAGCAGGCGTTCGAGCAGGTACGACTGGCACGTGAGGCCACCGAGCACGCTCGCCGGCAGACGGCCGAGATGCGGTCACGGCTGGAGGAGGCGGAGCACGAGCGCGACACCGCGCTGGCGGATGCCGAACGGGCCCGCGAGCAGGCGCTGGCGGCGCTACGGGAGGCGGCCAGCACGGAAAGGCAGGCGCTGCAGTCGGCCGAGGAGGCGCAGCGGCGCGCTGAGCTGGCCGAACGGCAGGCCACGGAGGCGGCCCACCAGGTGGAGCTGGCCGAGGAGGCCAGGGATCAGGCCGTACGGGAGCTCGCGGAACGGGTGGAACTGGCTGAAGGGCAGATCGCTGAGGCGCGGGCGCAGGCCGTACACGCTGAGCAGGCCGCCGGCCAGGCACGGACGGAACGCGACCGCGCGCGGGAAGAGACGGCGGCGGCCGTGCGTGGTCGGGAGCAGGCCGAACGTGCGGCGGTCGGCGCCAGGGCCCGGGAGGAGGCGGCGGCGCAGGAGCGCGATCGGGCAGTTGAGCGGGCCGTCAAGGCGGAGCGGGCCGCCGCGGCGGCCGAGCGGGACCGGGCAGTCGCGCTCCAGGAAGCGGCGCAGGCCGCCGGTGAGGTGGAGCGGCTGACCGCGAAGACGGCGGCACTCGAGGAGGAGTCGGCGGCCGCGCTGTCGCGGGAGCACAAGCTGGCCTCGCGGGAGAAGTCGCGGGCTGACGCGGCGGTCAAGGAGCGCGACCGGCTGCGGGGAGAGCTGCGGTTGGAGCGGGTACGGCTGGAGGATGTGCGGGCCGAACTGGACGCGGCGCGGGCGGAGGCGGCGCAGTTGCGGGAACGCGCGGTGGCGGCCGAGCTGCGTTCGGGCTAGGAGCCCTGAGGCGCGCCACATGACCCGCCGCTCTTGTCACGGCGGCGACCGGACCAGACCGGCGATGCCCAGCTCGCCCATCTGCCGCTGGATGGTGGGCGACCGGCAGGCCCTCGCGGCGGAGCTGATAGTAGATCTTGCGGGCGCCCGTAACAGGAGTAGTTGCCCTGGTGACACCGGTGGTCTCGGTCTTGAGGCGCTCATCGCGCACCCGCCCGCGCAGATGGCGGACGGCTCAGCAGGAGATCATCATCGGCCAGGCAGATACTCGGCGAGCGCACGTGCGTAGGCGTCGATCGTGCGGGGCGCCCGTCCCAGATCGGTCCGGATCCGCAGCCACCGGGCCGCTTGTTGGTGCCGCTCCAGGACGGGCCACTTCTTCTCGAGTACGACAGCGTCCGCCCCACCTACCGGCGAGACCGTACGGACAAGATCGCCCGGAAGGTCGCATTCCAGGTAACTGAGATCAAGGCGGGGCGGGCTGGGTGCGACTGCCACGCACTCCACGCCTTCCTCGGCGCTGCCAGCGGCTCATCGGCGGGTGATGACGAGGTTCATGCCGCTGAAGTCGAAGGTGACGGCGAAGGGTTTGAAGAACTCGTGGCTGAAGTTGGCGATGATCTCGAACCCGAACTGTTCGGCCTGGCCTGGACCGGGATAGCCGGGGAACGTCTTCTCGGCGGCGCTGCCGGGCACGTTACGCCGGATCGCCTTGCCCAAGCTGATCCGATCTGGCCTGATCGGGTAGACGGAGACGCCGTTCACCTCGTTCGGGTGATCGTAGTCCACCTTGATGTCGGCCCGCTTGGCGTACTGGACCGTCGTGTGGATGCCGGTGCCGATGCCGCCGGTGTCGAGGGTGACGATGTGTGGCCCATAGTCGCCCAGGCTTCCCCGCGTGCACGGGGAGTGGTCCCCGGCCAGCCATAGTGGGACCCGGTAGGTTCCCCGCTCTTGGACCGCGGACTTGGGCCGGAGCACCAGGGCTTGGCCGGCGTAGTCCATCGTGGTCAGGAAGTGGTAGAAGAGCGTCGTGCCAATGATGCCCTCCGGCTGGGCTCCGCCGGGCGGTGACTGCGTGTCGTGCCACTGCACCGGCAGGTTGCGGATCTCTATGTCGCCGATCCGGAACGACTCCAGGACGCCCAGGTGGATGGTGATCTGCTGGCCGCTGCCGATGCCTGACACGGTGGCCAGCGAGCGCAGCCCCGCCTCTTCCGCGATCTCCTGCGTGAGGCCGAGCGTCGCGCCCGTGTCGAGGTAGAACCTTCCCGCTCTGCCGTTCACCGAGGCCTCGATGGTGGGCAGCGGGTCCAGTTGCAGGAAGGGCACGCGGCTGCTCCGTGCGCCATGGATCTGCCAGGGCGTCCCGGTGATGTGGGCGTACAAGGTGGCGAAGGCGGCATCGCGCGGGCTGCCGGTCCTCTTGAGCAAGGGGACGGCGCGGGCGAATTTGTCCTGCCGCACGTAGCACTCGGCCAGCCGCTGGTGCGAGGCCACGTCGCCGGGGTCCAGCGCCGTGGCGGTGGACAGGAAGCGCTCGGCCGCGGCGAACCGGTTGGACAGCAGGGCTATGTAGCCCAGTTGGGCGGCGGCGTGCGCGTTCTTGGGATCCTTGCTCAGCAGACGTCGGTAACCTCGGGCGGCCTCGTCGAACTCACCCTTCCTGAACAGCTGGTCGGGATCCTTCACAGCGGCGGCCGCCGTGCCCATGGAGGGAAGGACCATGGGCACGGCGGCCGCCATCATGGCGGTTTCGCGCAGGAAGGCGCGCCGGCTGGAGGCAGGGAAATCGCCTGCAAGGGTCATGCTTGCTCCTGACGTTTCGTGGCGGGATGCCAGGCACCCAACACGAAACTCTGTTTCCGGAGCGTTTCTGGGCGAGTACTTCCTTGATGCGTCACTGTGAAGAAGATCCCGTTCTCGCCCCACCGACGACGTTGCCCGCAGCGTCATCGCTCGCCTCACCCCCGCGGCCTGCCCGGCCTGCCGAGCACGCCGAGATCCTCCTCATACTGCTCGTCGGTCACGGGCCCGGCGGTGGCCCGTCCAGCGGGCGCAGGTGCTCGATCGTGACGTGGTGTCGCTCGGTCAGCCGCTGGGCGATCAACGAGCGGTGGCATGCCTCGGGGTCGCGCTCGACACAGAGCAGCGCTGCGGTCCCGCTGGCCGGCAGCGCCGACACGATGGGCGTGAGGTCGGCGCGGTCGAGGATCTCGGTGGTGTAGCGGCGGGTGTACTCGGCGGCGAGTTCGCGCCGCGAGCGCCTGCCGACGCCTTGGCGGTCGTCCTCGGCGTACTGAAGCCGGCGCAACTCGGTGGTCGGGGCGAGCTCGGGGTGGTGCTCGTAGGCGATCCGGGCTCGGGCGAGGGCCGCCTGCAGCCGGCGCGCGTTCGCCCAGGCGTACTCGGGGCCGCGGACACCCCGGCGCTGGCGTACGTCGAACAGCAGGTGGGCGTCCGCGTGCCGCAGTCGTCGCAGGAAGGACTCGCCGTCGAAGCCATAGACGCCGATGGTCACCACTCTGAGCACCGCATTCACCCACCTGCCTGTCACTCGTGCCGGTTCAACCCCGGCGGCCCTGCCGGAAGCGGCGAGATCGCATCACGCGACGGCGGTCCCCTCGAGCTCGACCATCAGGGTGGGGATCGCCAGCCGTGTCACCCCGAGCATCGTGGTGGTCGGCGCCACCCCGGCGGCGCCCAACCGCGACGCCAGCACGCCGTAGTGCGCGAAGAGCAGATCGACGTCGGTGGTGTAGACGTTGAGCCGGACGAGGTCCGCCAGGGACATGCCGGCCTCGCCGAGCACCGCCTCCAGGTTGTCGAGGCTCAGCGCCAGCTGCGCCGCCATGTCACCGTCATGCTGGGGCTTGCCGTCGCCGCTCATCGCGGTCTGCCCGGAGCAGTACAGCGTCCGGGTGTGCCCGGAGACGATCTCACCCTGGTTGTACCCCATCTCGACCGACCACGCCCACGGGTTGACCGCCATTCGCTCCATCGCCACATCAGCTCCGTTCGATTCACCGGAAGTAGGGACGTCCATCGGCCCGGTGGCCGCCATCTGTGACGTCGTGTTAAGCCTCCCGGCAAATCACGACATCCTTTGTCGCGTATTCCGATAACTTCTTCGTATGCGCGCCGACCGGTTGGTCTCGCTGGTGCTGCTGCTGCGCCGGCACGGTCGGCTGTCCGCTGCCGCGCTGGCCCGCGAGCTGGAGGTGTCCACCCGCACCGTGCTGCGCGACATCGATGCGTTGTCCGCGGCCGGCGTCCCGGTCTACGCCGAACGCGGCCGGCACGGCGGGTTCGCGTTGTTGCCCGGTTTCCGTACCGAGCTCACCGGTTTGAACCACGACGAGGCCCTCGCCCTGCTGATCGCCGGATCGCGGCGCGGCGCGCAGGCATTCGGCCTGGGCTCGGCGCTCGCCTCGGCGATGCTCAAGGTGGTCGACGCGCTGCCGGAAAGCTATCGGGACACCGCGGCCGGCGCGGCCGAGCGATTGCTCATCGACCCGGAGACCGACCTTCTCTCGCGCCGGCTGGTCGCTGAGGAGGTGCCTGACGCCATAGTGGCCGAGGTCCGGCGCGCGGTGCTCGCCGGACACAAGCTGCGCATCCGCTACGCGGCCGTGGACCAGACCCCGAAGTGGCGCACGGTGGACCCGATCGGCCTGGTCACCGTCCGCGACCGGGGTTACTTGCTGGCCACGAGGTCTGGCGCGGACCGCACCTACCGGCTGTCGCGGGTGCTGGCCGCCGAGGAACTTCCCGAACCGGCACAGCGACCGAACCGGGTCGATCTGGACCGGGTCTGGCGGCAACGCAGCACGCAGTTTCGGACCGGCGGCGACCAGGTCACCGTACTGGTACGGGTGGACCCCGAACGGCGGGAGGACCTGGTGGGCACCGCGCTGGCCGTCCGCACCGAGGAAGCCGGCGCAGACGGCCGGTTGCGGCTGGAGGTGACCTTCCAGGATCCACGACACGCCGAATGGGCGCTGTGGCAGCTCAGCACCAACGCGGAAGCCCTGGCCCCGCAGTGGTTGCGCACCGCCCTGCGCGACCGCGCCGCCGCGATCGCCACCCGCTACGCGGTCCCATCCTGAGAGCCGGTCTCCTTCAGCGAGCCGCCGCCGACGCTGCTCGGTCCGCTCCGTACTGCGAGGTGCCAGGAACGACGCGTACGCAACGCGCGGCGCCGCCTTGCGAGCTTGCCGCTGATCTTCTCCTCCAACACCTTCCGGCGGTCAGGCCTGCACGGTGGGCCTGACGACGACCTCGCTGATGTCGACGCCGGCGGGCTGCTCGATCGCGAACCCGATCGCGGACGCGATGGCGGAGGGCGGGATGGCGATCTCGTCACGCTGCTGGATCAGCGCCGCCGCTGCCTCGGGACTTGCCCCCTTGCCCACGCCCTCGGTGTCGGTGAACCCGGGTGAGACGAGGGTGACGCGCAGGTCCGGCCCCGATTCCTGCCGCAGCGCCTCGGTCAGTATTTTGACCGCCGTCTTGGTGGCTGCGTAGACGCCCTGCGGGGATTTCACGACGTAGGCCGCGGTGGAGGCGACGTTGACGAACTGGCCGGAGCACTGCCGACGGAAGACGGGCAGGGCCGCCCCGATGCCGTTCAGCAGGCCGTTGACGTGCGTTGCGACCATCGTGTCCCAGTCGTCCTGGCGCAACTCGTCGAACGGTGACACCGCCATCGTGCCGGCGTTGGACACCAGGACGTCGAGCCGGCCGAACTGATGGACCGCCGTGTCCGTGAGGAGCTTCAGATCCTCCCGGCGCGTCACGTCAATGACGGCTCCGACGGCTGAGCCGCCGTGTGCGACGATCCGGTCCACCACCGCGTGCAGCCGGTCCCTTCTTCGTGCGCCGAGCACGAGCCGGGCCCCCTTCCCGGCGAGGTACGTCGCCGTTGCTGCTCCGATGCCGCTGCTGGCACCCGTGATCGCCACCACCTTGCCGGCGATTCCTGTCATGATCAGTAGTCCTTCCACGAGGAACAGGCGCAGGTCGGTCCATGACCTACAGTGGAAGTGGAGGCGCCACCACTTAATCGAGCTTAAGTGGGCACGCCTCCGTTTAGCAAACGGAGGAAGAGCACAAGGGGGAGGGCCGCCGCCGATGAGCAAAGACGCGGCACGCCCGTTGCGAGCTGACGCGCGACGCAATCGGGAGAAGATCATCACGGCTGCGGTGAGCGTGTTCGCCGAGGAGGGGCTGGACGCGCACCTGGAGCGCATCGCCAAGGAGGCGGGCGTGGGCACCGCGACCCTGTACCGCAACTTCCCCACGCGGGAAGCTCTGATCGAGGCGGTCTACCGCAACGAGGTGGCTCAGCTGTGCGACGCCGTGCCCGGCCTGCTCGCGGCACATCCGCCCTACGAAGCCCTGCGTGCTTGGACACGTCTCTTCCTGGACTACGTGACCGCCAAGCTCGGCATGGCCGACGCCCTGCGCGCCATCGTCGCTACGGGAGGAAACCCCTACGGCCACAGTCGGGACATGATTCAGGCCGCCATCACCGCCCTGATGGACGCCTGCGCGGCCGCCGGGACGATCCGCACCGACATCAGCCCGGCAGACATGGGTGCCGCCCTCGCAGGCATCGCCCTGACCTCGGCGAGGCCCGAACAACGAGAGCAGGCAGAACGCCTGCTCGATCTCACGCTGGACGGACTCAAGGCTCGTCCGTGAGGTCCCTGCAACGTCGGGCGTCAGGGCCGGTGAGCGGGTGCGCCGGGGACGCGAAGCGTCGCGCCTCCTGCCGGCGGCTCCGCACGCGTCAGCCCCGCCTGCTGTAGAGGTGAAGGGCGAGCGGCGCGCACACTGCGGTGATGGCGGCGGTCGCGACGAGTGCCCAGACGACAGACGCGCCGGTGCCGCCGGCGTCGTTCATCAGGCCCCTGGCCGCGGTCGCGACGTGGCTGAGCGGGTTGACCTCGACGAAGGCTTGGAGCCAGCCGGGCATGGTGCTGGGCTGGACGAAGATGTTGCTGGCGAACGAGAGCGGCATCAGCACGACGTTGGCGATGCTGATGACGACGGCGGGGTCGGGCACGAGCAGGGCGACCGCGGCCCACAGCAGGGAAAGGGAGAGCCCGAAGGCGACTACCAGGGCGACCGCGGCGAGCACACCCCCTGCGCCACCGTCGGGGCGATAGCCCATGACCAGTCCGAGGACCACCACGATGGCGGAGGCGAACAGGTAACGGGCGGCATCGCTGAGCAGGCCGCCGAACACGAGGGCGCCGCGCCAGGTGGGCAGCGAACGGAAACGGTCGAAGGCCCCGGTCGTCACGTCCTTGGCGAGGCGGGCACCGCCGTACATGGTGACGATCGCGATGCTCATGCTCAGCGTGCCGGGCAGGAGGACCTCGAGGTACTCGCCGGGCGAGCCGCTGATGGCGCCGCCGAAGAGGTACGTGAACAGCACGGTGATCAGGATCGGGATGGCGACCGAGTCCACCAGCTGCTTGGGGTCGTGTTTGATCTTGAGCATGGCCCGGCGGCCGAAGGTCGCGGAGGCGGCGAGTGCCCCGGCACGGCGACGGGCCGGGCTGCCGGCGAGGAGAAGGCCGATCCGGTCGGTCCCCGCCGCGGCGGGGCCTGTGACGGCGGCGGGGGTGCTCATCGGTTCACGTCCTCCTGGTCGGTGGTGGCTGGGCCGGCCGGGTGGCCGGTCAGGGCGAGGAAGGCCTCGTCCAGGCTGGGCTGGCCGAGAGCGACCTCGGCGATGCCCACCTGGGCTTCGGCGAGCCGGGTCAGGGCGTGCCCGACCAGCCGGCCCACGTCTGTCGCGTCGGCCGGGGTGGCTAGCAGCATGGACAGGGCGAGCGGGTCGGCGGCGGGATGGACGGTCCCTTCCAGGGCGCCGGCCAGGACCTGTTGCGCTTGCGCGCGCTGCTCGCCGTCGAGGAGCCGGACGTGGAGGGTGCCCGAGCCGACTCGGGATTTGAGCTGGGCGCTGGTGCCTTCGGCCACGATCCGGCCCTGGTCGATGACGGCGATCTGCTCGGCGAGCTGGTCGGCCTCCTCAAGGTACTGGGTGGTGAGCAGCACCGTGGTGCCGGCCGCGGCGATCCGGCGGACCAGCTCCCAGACCTGGTTACGGCTGCGCGGGTCGAGCCCCGTGGTCGGCTCGTCGAGGAACAGCAGGTCGGGGGTCACGATCAGGCCGGCCGCGATGTCCAGCCGGCGGCGCATCCCGCCCGAGTACCCGCCCACGGGGCGGCCGCCCGCGTGGGTCAGGTCGAAGGCGGCCAGCAGGTCATCGGCTCGCTGTTTGCCGGCGGCGCGGGACAGACCGTGGAGGCGGCCGAGGATGATCAGGTTCTCGTACCCGGTCAGGTCCTCATCCAGGGCCGCGAACTGGCCGGTCACGGCGACCCGGGCCCGGATCGCGTCGCGCTCGCTGATCACGTCGTGACCGAGGACACGGGCGACTCCGCTGTCGAACCGGGTCAAGGTGGCCAGGACGCGGATCGTGGTGGTCTTGCCCGCCCCGTTGGGTCCGAGAAACCCGAACACCTGACCGCGCCGGACCGTGAGGTCGATCCCGTCCAGCGCTCGGTTCTGGCCGAAGACCTTGACCAGGCCGTGCGCCTCGATCGCCGGCTGGTCCCCGGCCGTGCTGCTCTTTGACATGCGGTGAGACTCGTCCATCTCTCACGGCTTGTCTTGCAGAAATGTTCCGCCCTCGTGGCCGGCGCGACGGGCATCGGGAGCAGCCGTAGCGCTCGCCCACGTCACCTGCCGGATTGAGCCTTGGGAGGCCACGCGACATCGTCGATCGCGAGAAACGGCGAGAGCGCGACCGTGGCCGGCGTCATCCCGGCGAAGGCCACGACGTCCCTATGGAGGTGGGACTGGTCGGTGTAGCCGCTTTCCGCTGCTACCAGGGCGGCCCTGTGGCCGGCGGCGAGGCGGTGGGCCGCGTGGTCGAAGCGGATGAGCTGGGCGACACGCTTGGGGGTGAGGCCGATCTGGGCGCGGAAGCGGGACCAGAGGCGCTTGCGGCTCCATCCGATCTCGGCAACCAGCCGTTCGATGCGTACCCGCCCCCCGCTGGCCACCATCTGTCCCCAGCAGAAGGTGACTTCCGGATCGGCGGCCCGGCCCGCGTCGTATCGCCGAGCCAGCGCGGCCTCCACGATGGCGAATCGCTCCTCCCACGACCCGGCGGCACGCAATCGTTCGTGGGCTCGTACGGCCTCGCGTCCCCAGAGATCATCGAGGGCGGCCACCGTCCCGCCCAGCTCCGAGGAGGCGCCCAGAACCGCGTGCGCGACCATCGGCGGAAGCCGCAACTGGAGGCACTCGGAACTCCTGGCCAGCCCCCGCCCGCGGGCCCTGTGGGGCGCGAGTCCGGCGACGACGCGTTCGCGCTGCTGCGAGCCACGGCCGTCTTCGAAGACGAATGGCTGGTCGCCGAGGTCGAAGAGCACCGTAACCGCCGGATGCGGGACCAGCGCGACGTCGCGGAACTCGTTCGCTTGGTCGCTGAACCCTGCCATCACGACCCCGGGCAGCCGGCCAGGACGCGACGGGACCGTGATCTTCCATCGAGGCGTACCGGGGCGAACCGGCTCGGAGGATCCCACGCCGACATGGTAGGAGCCAGGTCGCGGTGGCGCGCAACGCGGCCCTTTTCCGGATATGTCAGGCGCGCAGCAACGCGCACCCCGATGCCCGTAAGGATCTCCGGCAACTCCCGATCAGTGTCGGCCGGCCCCCGGCCACCCTTCGGCACCGTCGGGGTCGTGCACGACGGTGATTCCCTCGTCGATCAGCGCGGTCGACCGGTCGGCCAGGTCGTAGCGGGGCCAGCCCGGGTCGCCGTCGGCGACGAAACGAACCCAGGCGCCGTGGGCCGTATCGGCCACGACCTGCGATCGTTCGTCGCCGATGAGGGCGCGGCTGGACTTCTCGTCGAGGAGGTCGAACACGTACGGGATCTCCACCGCATGGGCGGCGCCGAGGCGGCCGCCGAAGCTCGGCGACTCGTGGTCGAAGCGGTACATCCACGTGTCGGCTACGCCGGCCGCGCACCGTGCCTCGGCGACCTGGACCGTTGGAGTCCGAACGAAGCAGTCGGTGGTCACGGCAGCGAGCAGGTCCCCGTGGCCTGCCTCCGGCCGGGCTGCCCGGTAGCGCTCGACCGTCCCGTCGGGCGTGCCGAGGGCGCTCACGGCCGCGGAGAGGATGGACTCGTCGACGAAGTCGATCATGCCGGTGGGGACGAGGCCGATCCGGGTGTCGTCGCGGTTCCATCCGGCCAGGAGCCGCACGTCACCGCCGGCGCCCCTTCTCAACGCGTCGAGCGGGTGGTCGGGAAGGGTGTCGCCGTCGACGACAGGGGCGAAGGGGAGGCTTTCCCACGTGGCCGGATCGGCGGCGGTCTGGACCTCCCTGAGGAGGGCGGACGCCGCCCGGGTGAGCCGTTCGACCGGCACCCGGCCGAGGGCCTCCCGGGTCGGGGCGACCCCGAGAGACCCGGCCAGCCTCGAGGCCATGTCCGCGGCGGTCTCAGCCGTGAGTATCTGGGCCGCCGCCCCGCTCTGGGTGATCGCCTGGCGGAACAGGCCTCGGGCGCGGGGCATGGCCATGAGGGCGATGACGCTCACGGCCCCGGCGGACTGGCCGGCGACGGTCACCTTCCCCGGATCCCCGCCGAAGGCGGCGATGTTGCCCTGGACCCACTCCAGCGCGGCGATCTGATCCAGCAACCCCAGGTTGACGGTGCCGTCATCGAGGCGGAGAAAGCCCTCGGCACCGAGCCGGTAGTTGATCGTGACGCACACGACCCCGTCGCGGGCGAAGGAGGTGCCGCGGTAGCCGGCGACGGACCCGGACCCCTTCGTGAACATGCCGCCGTGGATCCAGACCAGCACCGGCAAGCCGGATCGCCGGGGATCGGGGGTCCACACGTTGAGGTTGAGGCATTCCTCGCCAGGGATCACGACCTCCGGAAACAGCGCTGAGCTCTCCGGCCCGTCGTTGGCTTTCGGGCAGGTCGGCCCGTAGTCGGTGGCGCTGCGCTCGCCTTCCCACCGTACGGGCGGCTCGGGAGGCCGCATGCGGCGCGGCCCGAAGGGCGGGGCGGCGTACGGGATCCCGAGGAACGCCGCCGCTCCCTCGTCCATCCGGCCCCGCAGGCGGCCACTCGCCACCTGAACCTCTGGTGCGCTGTCCTCGGTCTTCGTCATTCCCTCTCCTGTCGCTCGGAGCTCCGCGGCCTCCGCACGTGGAGCCGTGCCGGCCACGGGATCGAGCATCACAAGCTCAGGTCGGGGCGTCTTGCACGAATGTTCCGGCCCGGGGTGGTCCCGCCCCGATCGTCTCCATGCGGCGTCCTCACGCACCATGAGGGGGTCCCGGTAGCAATGAAGAAATTTCCAGCGAAATAGCCCCTGAACTGGGGAAACGGTTGCATTTGACGAGTTAGTGATCACTGCCGCTACGTTCGTTCCGGTTTCGTCCGATACGGCAGGTAGAGGTGGTGCGTTTGTCCGAGAAGATGTTCTCCGAGGAGCAGCTGGAGCAGCTGCGCTCGTACCCGGAGATCGCCAGCGATGAGTTGATCCGGCATTTCACGCCGACGGCGGCGGATGTGGCCTTCGTCGACCCGGGGAAGGCCACATCCGGTCGACCGGCTGGGCATGCTGGTCCAGCTGTGCACACTGCCCTGGCTCGGGTTCGTACCCGACGACGTGACCGCCGCACCGGCCGTGGCGGTGGCACGGGTGGCCGAGCGGCTGGGGGGTGACCCCGGCGGCGCTGCGGCTGTACGGTAAGCGCGATCAGACCCGCTCGGATCATCTGGGCCTGATCGCCAAGTATCTGGAGTGGCAGACAGCTCCGGCGGGCAGCCAGGCGATGAAGGAGCTGGAGCAGTTCCTGCTGGACCGGGCGATGGAGCACGACTCGCCGACGCTGCTGTTCAACCTGGCGCGCGAGTATCTGATGGCGGCCAAGGTGATCCGGCCCGGCGTGCTCATCTTGGCCAAGATGGTCGGCACGGCGCGCAAGGCGGCCTCTGATCTGACCTCGCAGCTGGTGGGGCACCTGCTGACCGCTGAGGTCCGCGCCGACCTGGAACGGATGCTGGTCGTGGATGCGGGGCTGGGGATGACTCGGCTGGAGTGGCTGGTCAGCCCGGCCCGGGACGCCTCGTCGACGTCGGTGAAGACCGCGATCGACAAGCTGACCTGGCTGCGCGCGATCGACGCCCACCAGATGGATGTGTCGGTGCTGCCGAACGAGCGGCGCCGGTTCCTGGCGCAGGTGGCGCGCCGCTCGACCAACCAGGGGCTGGAGCGGCGCAAGGAACGTAAGTTCCCGATCCTGCTGGCGTTCGTCGCCCAGGCCGCGGTCGACCAACTCGATGAGGTGGTGGCTCTGTTGGATCAGGCCGTCAGCGCGCGGGAGTCGCGGGCGAAGTCCAAGACGGATGAGGCGCTGGTCGAGCGGGCCAAGAAGGGTGAGGCCCGGCAGCTGGTGATGGACGTGATCCTTCCGGTGCTGGCCGATCCGTCGATCCCTGATGATGAGGTGGGCGGGATGCTGCGCGAGCGGATCGGCATGCAGCGGCTGCGGGAGATCACCTCTGATGCGTGGACGCCGCTGCCCCGGGACCACGGCCGGCTGTCGGAGCTGGAGTCCTCCTACACCTACCTGCGCCAGTTCACGCCGAACGTGCTGGCCGCGATCGACTTCCAGCCGCACCTGGAGCAGCAGACCGAGCAGGCGTGGTGCCTGACCCTGCTGACCAACTCCGTGGTCGCCTGGACGACAGAATATTATTCCAGAGCGGTGCTGGAGCTGCGCTCCCAGGGCCGGGAGGTGAGCGACGAGATCCTGTCGCACACCTCGCCCGGCCACAGCGACAACATCAACTTCTTCGGCGTCATCAATGTCGACGTGGAGGCGGAGCTGGCCAAGCTCGACACCAGCGGCTGGCGGCCGCTGCGGCCCGCGCAACTTCGCGAGCTGGGGCTGACGCCCTGACAGGTTCTGGGCCGCGCCTTCTGCAGGGAGAGGGCGCAGGCGGTTGATCGTAGGGGTGGCTTGCGCCGGGCGCGGGCCACCCCCTGGGTACCTACGGCCCGTTCTGGGTGAGCGCGGCGATGACGTGGAGCATGCCGTAGGCGGCCGTCATGGTCTCGGCGTCGAAGGCGCCGGTGCGCCCGCTCCGGGTGAGGCCGGACAGGAGAGCGGCCAGGTCCGCCGTGCGCGGCTGGTGCAGGTCGACCTCGAGGCGGGGCGGCTGTGGCACCGAGGCCGGTGCTGTGGTGGCGTGCGATCGCATCGCCTGGCTGGCGCCGCGCTGCAGGCGTTCGTGCGCTTCGTCGGGGTGCATGCCGTCGGCCGCGTGCTGGCCGAGACCGCGTTTGACCGGCACGGTGCGGCCTGGGGCGCCAGGGCTTTGAACTCCGCGTATGCCGCCTCATCGCCGCTGGCCAGCACGACGGGCACGCCGTAGGAGCCGGCCAGTAGCGTGTTGATACCGATCTCGCCGTGCGAGGTGCCGTTGTGCGGACGTCGAGGACGGCGTCGGCCATGGTGTGGGCGAGCACCGCGCCACCGGTGCCTGCACCCGCGGCCCGCTGTTCCTCACCGACCGCAAGGCCCCGGCCGGAACCCCGACACTCGACGTGTGCCCGGAGACCGGCAGGGCCCGGCTCTCCTACCGCCGCGCTGAGGAGATCTTCGAGGAGAACACCCGGCTACTGGCCAACCCCCTCGCCTCACCCGACGACATCGAGGACCTGGACGGCTGGACCCTGCACCGGCTCCGGCACAGTGCTCTGACGCACGACGCCGAAGACGGTACCTCGACCCCGATGCTGCTGGCCCGCTCCCGCCAGGCCTCCGTCCGCTCCCTGGAGCGATACGCCCGCCCCGGCGTCGACTCGGTCGCCCGGCACGTCGCCGAACGCGACCCCGCTGCACGCCGCCGCACGTAAATCCGAGCGGATCAGGGCTTCAAGATCATCTCGTTGCCCCTTTGGCACGTATCTCGGTCAGACCCCCCATACGGGCCAGGAAGGGATCGGGTTCAGCGCTGACGCCTGAGCTGGCTGACTGCCGCGATCACAGGGGCTGCCGCAGCAGTGACCGCCGCACCCAACGGAGTGTCGGTGGCCAGAATCCAGCGGACAGTCCGCATAGCCAAAATGAGAATCTCGCTGCCACGCACCCGCATGCCCGCCTCGAACTGGCTGACGGCCACGGGGAGGGTGCAGGAGCCGTCGATGACCTCACGCAGGTGCGTCAGCAGGCTGGCGGCATCGCGGATGGCAGCGCCCGCTCCCATGCCAGCGGTCGGCGGGGTGGCATGCACGGCATCACCCAAAGCGGTGATGCGACCGGCGGGCCAGGGAGCGAGGTCCCTCACGCGTGAGGAGGCGGCGTTGAAGCGGAACGCGGCGATACTGCCGGGATCGGCCTTGACGATGACCTCGAGGGGGCGTTCTCCCCATCCTTGGCGGCGGAATCTGGCCAGTAACGCATCCCGCAACTCCTCCCCGCGAAGTCCGCGTATAGAGTCGGTCTCGGCGGACTCGGGAAACATGGCGCCCCAGATGTAGGTGGGGCCGCTCGTGATCGCGGCACGCTGGTCGGGGGCATCGAGTACGGCATTGCCCACGGGGTCGAGGAAGCCGACGTAGAGTGCCGCGCCCCGAGGAGCGATGACCATTCCCGATCGCGTTCCGAGCCGCTGCTGCTCCGGCGGGCTCAGGTTCTCGGCCGCCGTCCTGCCGGAAAAGCCGACGATCCCGGCGGGTGCGCTCGTCGGGCCGCCAGCGAGGTGCCGGGCGACCAGCGAGTGGGTACCGTCCGCCCCCACCAGCAGGTCACACTGACGGATCGCCCCGTCGGCGAGAACGACCTGCGGTGTGCCGTCGTCGGCGTACCCGAGGCCGGTGACCGTCTGCCCTAGGTGGAGATCCTCGCCGACCGCTTCGGCAAGGAGGGTCCGCAACGTGATGCGGTCGATGTCCACGCTCGGGCTGTCGGCCAGCTGAGGCCCGTAGCCCAGGAGACGGCCGTGCCGGTCCCAGAGCGCGTCCGGGTCGCGTAGCCGGAGCGCCGATGAGGAGGCCAGCAGCTGTTCGACGATCTTCGGTGGGACGAGCTGGCGCAGGGCTTCTTGGGCCCGCCCGTCGAGGGTGATGTGGTAGCCCCCGGTTGCCGTGACATCGGTGTCACGCTCGAGGACCGCCACGTTGAACCCATGCCGGCGCAGCCCTGCGGCCAGCGCCAAACCGCCGATTCCGCCCCCGACGACGATAATACGCATTCTGAGCACGACTTCCCTTTAGCTCGCTGACACGGTCTTACTGGACACAGTGCCACCAGTAGTGGACACGGGATGGCCATCATCGGATGCATGATGGGCACGTGGCCGACACTTCACGACGCGCACTGCGCCTGCTGTCGTTGCTCGCGACCCCCCGATGCTGGTCGCTGAGCGAGCTCGCCTTGCGGCTGGAAGTCAGCGAGCGCACCGTCCGCCGCGATATCGAGACTCTGCGGGCCCTCGACTACCCCGTCGTCACCATCCACGGCCCAGCCGGCGGGTACCGGCTGGGCCCCGGGCGCACCCTGCCACCCCTGCTGTTCGACGACGAGCAGGCGCTCGCGATCACGGTGGCTCTGCAGACCGCGCCCAGCAGCATCTTCGGACTCGGCGAGGACGCGAGACGCGCTCTGAACACCATCGAACGCGTCATGCCGGCCAGGCTACGGACGGCCATGGAGTCGCTGCACGTGACCAGCCTGCAGAACTATTGGGAGTTCCCGGCGCCCCCCATCGGTTCCGAGAGACTCAAAGCCGCCGGAAGCGCGGTGCGCCACCGCCACCTCCTGATCGTCGACACGGTGAGAGCCGACGGCACCCGCCCGGCTCCGGGCGATGACGACTTCGCCCCCGCTCGCCGGATCGAACCTCATCACCTGGTGATCTGGGCTGGACGGTGGTACCTCGTCTCCTGGGACGTCGCCGACGGCAACTGGCGGGTACGCCGCCTCGACCGCCTCCACCTGCACCCGCCCACCGGCCTCCCCTTCACGCCCAGAGACCTGCCCGGCGGTGACGTCGCACGCTTCGTCATGACCAGCCACGACCGCGGCGATACCCCCGCCACCTGGCAGTGCACCGGTACGGCACGCCTGAATCTGCCCGCTGAAACCGTCGCACGCTGGGCACCCGGCGGATCGGTTGTTGAGCACCTCGGCCCCGATCACTGCCGCCTCACGATCGGGGCGTGGTCCTGGGCGGGTGTCGCCGGGCTTCTCGCCACCTTCGACGCCGATCTGGATCATGTGACACCCGTCGAGCTGAGACGAGCCTGCCGCCGGCTCGTGCGCAGGTGGCGAGCAGTAGCGACTGGCTCCGTCGAGAACGCGTGACGGCCTGACGGTCTGAAACTCCAACGGGTATGGGCTTCCCCTCAACGGCAAGGTGGTGTGGGAGCGGGACGTCGCCGCCGATGAGTGCGCCTGGCAGCAGACCACGATCGACCTGACGGCCAAGCTGACCGGGGCGACGAGCGCGACGCTGCAATGGCGGCTGTACGATGGTTATCTGGAGTATTCAAGCGTTCTAGCTGGTCAGCCGCTTGAACGTCTGTAAGCCATGTAAGGCAAGTAGGTAGGCCGCGGCCGCCGCCGTCAGCTGCCCATGGGGCAGGGCATGCCCGCGCCGCCGAACCAGTCAGCCAGATACTGCGCATCTGGAACATCTCGGCGTGCTGGTCGTCGCGCACCTTTGCGGCGAAGGTGGCGACCGGCTCGTGCTGGACGCCTCCGTGCATGAGCAGTTGCTGGGACATCATGACCGCCATCATGTGATGCGGGATCATGTCGCGCAGGAACGTCTCATCCAGCGCATCGCCGGACAGCTTCGACAGATCGCGCATCATCGGGTGGTAGTCGGTCGTCGGCGAATGCCCGCGATACCAGGTGGCCAGCCACTTGTTCATCGTGGCGATCTCGGCGCTTTGCGAGCTGACGATCGAGGCGCCCAAGGTGCGCATCTCGGCCCGGCCGGAGCGCTGCAGCTGCTTGGCCGCGGCCACCGCCTCCTGGTGGTGGGCGACCATGTGGGTCAGATAGTCGGCCTCATCTCTGACGTTCACCCCATGCATGGAGCTGGTCGACCCCATCATGCCCCAGCCGGTCGGCCCAGCGGTCTGCTGCCAGGCCGCCGCGATGCCGGTTCCCGCCGTGGCCGTCAGCACCGAGCCGGCCGTGATCCCCGCTAGCACCGAGCGTTTCATCTCGGCCTCCAACACCCTGCTCAGAGGGTCCCACTACCCTCCAGCCTGGGGTAACGCACCACATCCGCCCGTGGGGTGCCTGGTCTACTGATGTGCTCCTTGAGCTGGCTTCAGACGGTCCGGAGAACGGCGGCCAGGTCGTCGGGAACGGGCATGGGCTGGGTGAGGCCGACGCGGGCGCGGCCGGTGTTGCCTTCGGGATAACGGCCCAGCGCCGAGCCAGGCGCCGCGACGACGATGCGGATCACCTGGCCGAAGGCTTCGCGGCGGTCACGCTGGCGGACGGCGAGGGTGAACATCGCGATGTGGTTGGCGGTGTGCGGCCAGGGCCAGGGCTGGGACAGGATGTGGGCGCGCTCCAAGTGCCGCCAGCGCGCCTCGGCGTGCGTGGTGGTGCGAGCGGCGCGCATCTCGGCCTGGTAGGCCGCGCGGACCCGTGCGGGCATCCGGCCGACCATCATGCCTCCTTGATCGTCGTGTCGGTGGTCGTCGTGTCGGTGATCGTCGTGTCGGTCGTGCTCGTCAGTCATGTGCGTTCGGGACTGACCATGTCGGTCTCGGCTCTGGCCTTGGGGCCGGGGGCGGGGATGACGGTTCGCACTTTGCCGCCCGCGCTGTGCTGCGGCGGCTCGGCCGCGCGCTCGAGCCGCACGTGGCCGAGGCGGTGGCGGGCCAGCAGCTCGCTGAGCCGGGTCTGGGTGGACTGCCATAGGGCCTCGGGGTCGATGCCGGGCGCCGGGAGCAGCCGCAGCCGCAGCGTGGCGGGGCTGGTCTGGACGATCTGGAACAGCTCCAGGCCAGGCACCGCCTCCAGCAATGTGGCCAGCGGCAGCGGGGCCAGGGTGACCGGCCTCTCGTCCGGGCCGGGGAAGGTGAGCAGGTCGGCGGCGCGCCCCTGAACGCGCAAGGCGGGGCCTGGGTTGCCGCAGGGGCATGCATCCGGGCGGGCCACCACGGCGTCGCCGAGGTCGTAGCGCAGGATCGGCTGGACGTGGTTGGCCAGGTTGGTGAGCAGCACCGTGTGGGAGACCTCGCCCGGAGCCACTGGCCGATACTGCTCATCGACCGGTTCGACGATGGCCCAGTCGGCGTTGACGTGCATCCAGCCCTCGGCGCAGCCGTAGCTGAGGAAGGGGCATTCGTTGGCGGCGTAGCTGGTGCGCACCTTTGTTCCGCCCAGGGCGCGGCTGATTCGCGCATACTCCGGACCGGGCAGGCCCTCGGCGGTCAAGATGACCAAGGCCGGATTGATGCGCAGTTGTCCGGCTTCGGCCGCTCCGGCCAGCAGAGCGCCGACGCTGGCGTATGGCGCGAGCACCGCCGGGCGGAAGGCGTTGAGCGCCTCGATGAGCTCCTCCAGCGGCTGGTGGACGCTGAAGGCGGCCAGGCGGGAGCGGCCGCGTAGCCGGGCGGCTGCCACCGTGGAGGCGAAGTGCCCACCCTCCGGGATCACCAGCGCCATCCGCCCGCCCCCGGCCGCGATCCGGGCCACGTCGCCAGCGGTGAGCCAGCCGGTCAGCATGCGCGCCATCATCGCGCCGGTGACCGCGGTGGCGCGGGCGTCTTGCAGGAAGATGCCGTGCGTGCCGGTGGTGCCGGAGGTGGTGCTCAGCGTGTAGCGGCCGGCGAAGGGGCGGCCGATCACCGCGGGGTCGTCGGCGAAGGCGCGCGCCGCCTCCAGGGTAATGGCAGGGTCGGTGACCCAGTCGTCAAAGGCGTCCATCAGCCGACGCTTGTCGGTGACCGGCAGCGCGGCCAGGTCGCTCACGCCGGTGGGCACTCCCCATCCCCTGTAGAGGTGGCGGTAGTAGGGCGAGCGGGTGCGCGCGTGCGCGATGAGCGCGGCCAGCCGGGCCCGCTGCCGGCGGGCCATCGCCCGCTGGCCGCCCCGCTTGGCCGCCCAGGCATCGGCCATCAACCGCACTGTCGAGAGCTTCGTCGAGGTCGTCACCGCGGTGCCTGCTTGACGGGGGCGGGCATCGGACGGCCGATCATGAGGTGGTTCCCTTCGGCTGGATGGTCGTGGGGGCGCAGCAGCCGTCAGCGCAGTGCTCGTCGCTCTGCTGGTCGGCCTGCTGGTCGGCCTGCTCGCGGGCGCCGGCGATGGGGACGGCGCAGCAGGCGTCCCCGCGCCAGGCTTCGCGCCCTTCCTTGACCGCGACGGCGGCGATGACCAGGGCGGCGATCGGGTCGGCCCAGGACCAGCCGAACAGGCTGTTCAACGCCAGCCCCACCAGCAGGACCGCGGACAGGTAGGTGCAGAGCAGGGTCTGCTTGGAGTCGGCCACCGCGCTGGCGGAGCCGAGCTCGCGGCCGGCGCGCCGCTGCGCGGCCGACAGGAACGGCATGACGACCAGCGACACGGCGGCCAGGATCAGGCCGGGGGTGGAGTGTTCGGCCTCACCGACGCCGAGCAGGGCGCGGACGGCGTCGAAGGTGACGTAGGCCGCCAGCGCGAAGAACGAGATCGCGATGACGCGCAGCGCCGTCTTCTCGCGCTTCTCGTGGTCGGCGGCGGAGAACTGCCAGGCGACCGCGGCGGCCGAGGCGACCTCGACGACGGAGTCCAGGCCGAAGCCGATCAACGCGGCCGAGGAGGCGATGGTGCCGGCGGTGATGGCCACGGCCGCTTCGATCACGTTGTAGGTGATGGTCGCGGCGACCAGCAGCCGGATGCGGCGCTGCAGTAATGTCCGCCGGTCCGGGGCGGGCAGGTTCAGCGTGGTCATGACACCGCCTCCTCTGTCACGTTCTCGCCGTCTGCCGGTTCGCCGAGGTGCTCGAGGTCCTGGTCGAGCTCGGCTCGCAGAGCGCTGTGCGCGTCGGTTGCGCCGTGTGTGGTGCCGTGGACGGGGCAGAGCACCACGGCGTGTCCGGTGGCGGCCAGCAGGTGTTCGGCGGAGGCGAGTAGGTCCATCAGCTCGGGCCGGGTCAAGGAGTAGAAGGACTGGCGCCCTTCGGCGCGGTAGTCGACCAGGTCGCAGTCGCGCAGGCAGGCCAGGTGCTTGGACACGGTGGACTGGGCCAGGCCGAGTTCGGCGGTCAGGTCGACCACGCGGGCCTCGCCGCGGGCCAGCCGCTGAACGATGCGCAGCCGGGTCTCATCGGCCAGGGAGTGGAACAACGCTGCCGCCGGGGAGATGCCGGCGGCGATGTCGGTGCTGACGCAGCGGCCAGCATCACTATCAATCGCCATATAACGATGATAGCCCGGTTTGGTTATGTATTGGCAAGGGGTGGGCGCGAGACGGAATGTCGAGCAGTGGCTCCTCAGGCCAGAAGCCCCAGGGTTTCGGGCGTTTCCCAGGCCGTCAGACGCCGCTCAGGGTCGGTTTCCTGTTGCGCGCACTGGTTGATCAGGTCGGCGAGGACTTGCCGGTCCTGCTCGGGGAGATCCTGCAGCAGGGCGATCACTGGCTTCAGGACCTCCATCGCGGCCGTCGGCGTGATGGCGTCGTCGTCGCCGCCATCAAGCCTGATGACGACTTCGGTGAGGGCTTTGGCAAGGGTGCGTTCGAGCGGGGTCATGGCGGGGCTCCTGGCCGGGTCGTGGGGTGTGTGGTGGGTCCAGTCAGCCTGCCGCCGGTTCGGTGAGCCGGGCTTCCATCTCGGCGATCATCTGGGTGAGCAGGCTGGTGTTCTCTTGCCGGACCACTTGCGGACCGACCGTGTCGAGGCCGGCGACCTTGGTGATGCACTCGTCGGCGGCCTGGGCCATCGCGGCGAACTCGGTGCGGGCGATGGAGTGGGGGTTGGCGGCCTCGTAGGTGGTGGCGCGGTGCATGTCCTTGGTCGCCGTCATCGCCGCTCGGGCGGCGGACATGGCATCGCGGGCGCTGAACTCGTCGCCGTGCCCGGAGAGCATGTAGCGGGTGACGAAGACCCGGCGCCCGGCAGCGTCGCGCCGGGCGGGGTCGGCCGATGGTGCGAACCGTTGCAGGCGGTCGCCCCGGCGGGCCGCGATGTCGCGGACCACGCGGACGGCCTGGCGTAGCCGGGAACCGTCGGGGATGCGGACGCCGGCGGCGATGTCGGCGTAGCTGACCTCGCGCCCGTGGTTGCCGCGCAGCCAGAGCATCACGTCGGCGACGTCGTACTCGGCCGGCGTGAAGCCCATCGCGTCACGCCGTGAGCTGCGCCGGGCTCTGCGCTGGGTCGAGCGCTGCGGGCTCACAGCAGCCCGCCGCTGTCGTCCAGGAACGCCGCCAGCGCGGCGTCGTCCAGGTTGGAGCCGGTGGCCAGGTCCCGGACGGCGGCGATGGCCGCCTCGGTGCCGTCGCAGAGTTCGGCGATGGCCTGGGCGCGATCGGCGGTGAAGGCGATCTGCTGCTTGTGCAGCAGCGCCAGCGCCCGCGAGGCGGCCATGCGGATCTCGGCCATGGCGTTGAAGACGGCCATGGACGCGTCGGCTTGTGTTCCGTCGCGGGCCGCATGGGCCTGGGCGGCGATGTCGTCTCGCTCGCGTCGCAGAGCCTCGCCGTGTTCGTGTTTGTGTTCGCTGTCGTACTCGCTCTGCCGCCGGGCGGTGACGTCGGCCGCGGCGGCGCGGTCGGCCGCATCCGCGGCGGCCTGGCGGGCGTCGAACTCCGCCAGGGCCTCCCGGGCGGCCGCCCGGGCGCTCTCATCGGCCAGCAGCGCGGTCTTGACCGCCTTCGGATGTTCGATCACGTAGGTGATGGCCGCGGGGCGGGTTCCGGAACTGGCCGCCTCCCGCTCGATCGCATCGCGCCGCTCGTCGGAGATGGGCCGGGCGTCGGAACTGCGGTAGTAGCCCTTCTCGCCATAGAACGGATACTTCTTGACGTCGGGCAGTTCGACGTCCCGGTCCGGCTCCAGCGCCATCGCGTGGGGAACAACGCCTGTGTCAGCCAGGCGGTTCCAGGCACGCCAGAAGGCCAAGACTCGCCTGGCGCTGGTCTTTGCCTCGGAGGCGAACTCCCGGGCGCTGACGCGCCGGAAACGTTTCGGCCCGAAACGTTTCGTGGACTCTTGTTCGAATCCGATGCCGTGGCCGGCGTCAGGTTCGACCCGCCGGGCGACCAGGTAGGCCATATGCCACGGGCCTTCGAGCTCCAGCGTGACGAACTGGGCGATGTCCGCGCGCAGGGCATCCTCGCCGTCATCGCCGACACCGCCGCCGACACCGGCGCCGACACCGCCGCCGACACTGTCGCGGGCATCGCCGGGGCCCTGCTCGGGCGCCTCATCGCCCATCACGCGGTCACGCGCCTGCGCGGGGCGCGGCGCTGCGCCGGGACGGCCGCCGGGGGGATCGAGGCGGTCTGGCGCGCCCAGGCCAGGAACACGTCCAGATCGACCAGCGTGACCGCGGCGTCGGCCCGCTGCGCGGTGTCCATCTGCACCGGCCCCGGGAAGCGCTTGACGAGGCGTGCGGCCTGCCCGGCCAGAGCGAGGAGTTCGGCGACCAGCGCGGCGCCGGTGCCCGCCGGGGGGCGTGCCGCAGGCGGCTGGGGGCCGCGTCCGGCCCGCTGCTCGGCCTGCCGGGCCCGCTCGGCCTCCACGGCGGCGGCTAGCTCCTGGCGGGTGATCTGCTCGTCTCTGGCCAGGATCGCCACGAGCTGGTCGCGGTGAGGGCTGTGGTCCACCTCCGTGAGGTAGTCGCTGACCTCGTCCCGCTCACGTGCCACCGGGTCCGTGACCGCGGCCAGCGAGGGCGCCGTGCCCAGGACCGTCTGATAGGTGGCATGACCGACCCGGTCGATGCCCGCCCTCTTCGCATCCTCGATCAGGTGCAGCAGCTTGGCGTAGCCGGGATCGAACGCCTGGCCGCCCCGGGCGCGGGCGCCCTCACGCAGCACGGTGTAGGAGACGAACACGCCGCAGCTGTTCAGGTGCTCGCGCAGCGCCGGAGTGACCGCGGCCGCCGTGGCCCGCCACTCCTGGCGGTGCTCACCGACAAGCCGATCCGCTCGCAGAACTCCCCCAGAGCGGCGGCGTCCTGCGCCCACCCGGCGGCCAGGATGTCACCGATCGCGAGCTGACCGCCGCGGCAGAGGTTCATCAGGCGGCGGCCTTCGGTCACGTCGTGCTCTGTGAAACTCATGCGAACCCCTCACCGGAGCCGGGCGGACAGACGAGCACGCAGTGTAATCGGGCGCGTACGCGCCTGTGTGCCGAACGATCGCTCTGATGCACTACGCCGTCCGGCTCCGGCTCCTCATCAGTCGCGACTGGCCTCTTTGATCATCTTCTTCAGCTTCGCCCGGGCAGCGGTCAGGTTGTCTTCGGCTGTGGCCAGTTCGCTCTTCAGCTTCCTGTTCTCGGCCTCTGCGGCGCCCAGCTCGGCCGCCAGGCGCTCGCCGTGGGCCAGTAGCTCGTTGATCCGCGCCGTCAGCTCGGCGGTGCCGGCCGTCTCCAGCGCCGCCCCCAGATGCCGCTGGACGGCGGCCTTGAGCTGGTCCCGCTCGTCGCGCAGTTCCTTGAGCTGCGCGCGGGCCAGCTCCAGATCGCAGGCCAGCGACGCCGCCGAGGCGCTGCCCCCGGCCCTCGCGGCGCGCCGCGCCGCCTTGGCCTGCCCCGCCATCGCGGCCTCGACGTGCTCGCGGACACCTTGGGCATAGACCAGCCAGGGCGACACCCCGGCCGCCCGGGCGACGCCGCGGAACGTGATCGGCTCCCCGGCGGTCCTGAGCTCCTCCAGTACGGCCATCACCCGGCCGCGTTTGACCTGGCTGTCGGTATGCCGCGAGGCCCGCAGCACCTCACCCGGCGTGCGGCTTGAGGCGGGCCCGCTCACGCGCTCTCCTGCCCGCGCCGGCCCGGAAAGCGGGGCATGCCCAGATCGATGGCCCCGCTCCCGACGCCATCGCGCGCGTGTTTGGCCCGGACGATGCGCAGCACCTCGGTGGCCTCCTCCAGTGCGGCCCGCTCGTCGGCGGGCAGCTTCGCCAGCTTGGCCCGGGCGATGCCGGCGATCTTCTCCATGGCCTGGATGTTGTCGTCGAAGTTGCGGATCACGTACTCGTCGACCTCCCAGGCGATCGCCGTCTCCCGGTCGGCCCGCATCGCCGCGATCTGCTCGTCCATGGCCGGCAGGTGTGAGGGGTCAGGGGCGAAGAACTTGCAGGCGGCGCACTGAAAGCGGACCGCGCAGGCCTTCCCCCCCAGCTCTGATGTTGGCCGGCTCGGTGCAAAGGCCGAACGGCACCGCCACCGACCGCTCCTCGTAGGCGACGCCGGAACAGGCCGGCAGGGCCCGGCCTGTCCGGTCGAAGCTGTGGCGGCTGACCACCTCGACCGTTCCCGCTTCCGCTTGAGGGAGACGGTGTAATAGCCGGCGGTGGTCTCCATCGACGCGTGATCCATCAGCTCCCGCAGCACGTCGATCGGCACTCCCGCATCAGCGTGCCGCTGGCAATAGGCGTGGCGGAACGCGTAGGGGAAGATCAGCGAGCGGTCGAACGGCAGGGGCCGCCCGTCCGGGCCGAACTCCTCGGCCAGCAGTTGCGGGACCGCGTCGGCGAACGCCCGGATGATCGGCGAGATGTGGTCGGATTCCAGGTGCCGCACCTGCCCGAACTCGCCGGCGGGCGGGAACAGGAACCCTTCCGACCCGCTCGGCAGCTCAATCGTCTGCCGGACGGCCAGCCAGGCGTGGACGGTGGCCACCGTCTCGGCCAGGATCGGCAGCCGGCGCCCGTTGCTGCTGCTGACCTGCGGGAACTCCTTGAGAAACACGATCATGGGACGGCGGGCCCAGAGCCATCCATGCAGGTCCGAACCCATATCCGTTGGTTTTTCCGCGATTACTACTGGGACCCGGAGGAAGGCCCGATTCCCCAGCGGGCGCAGGATGGCCCGAAAAGCCAATGCCGGTGGCCGAAAAGCAGCGGGAAACCGGGACGTCATGGCCAGCTCCTCCGCTGGCCGTCTCGGATAACCGGCCGGATACGAGCGCTGCTCGAACCCGAAAGGGTGCTGACGCGGGCCAGGTGAGCCTGTGAAGAGGCGATGAGGACGACGTCGGAACCGAAGGGCAAGTTGGACGCCATGACCACTACGGCTGCGGCCGGCGACGGTGTGGCGAACGGACCGGAGGACGAACCCCTCGACTGGCCGTCGATCGACTGGCACACGGCCGAGGAGCAAGTACGGCGTCTGAGGCAGAGGATCTTCACGGCGACGCAGGCGGGCGACCTCAAACGGGTGCGCAACCTGCAGAAACTGATGCTCCGCTCACGGGCGAACACGCTGGTCAGCGTGCGCCGGGTGACGGAGATCAATGCTGGCCGCAAGACCCCCGGGGTGGACGGGCGGACTGCGCTGTTACCGCAGATGAAGGCCGATCTGGCCGACTGGGTGCAGTACCGCTCGTCGTCGTGGACGCCTCGGGAGGTCAGGCGGGTGTTCATCCCCAAGGCAGGCGGGAAACAACGTCCACTCGGGATCCCGGTGATCGTCGATCGGGTGCTGCAGGCGCGGGTGGTCAACGCGCTGGAGCCCGAGTGGGAGGCGCGGTTCGAGCCGAAGTCGTATGGCTTTCGGCCCGGGCGCGGCTGCCAGGACGCGATCTCAGCGATCTATCTCACGCTGAAGGGCAAGAACCCGCAGCGTGTGTGGGTGCTGGACGCGGACCTGAAAGCGGCGTTCGACCGCATCGATCATGACCATCTTCTCTCTCGGCTTGGCACTTTCCCCGGACGGGGAATGATCGCGGGCTGGTTGAGGCGGGCGTGCTCGACCGCGGGCAGTTCGCCCCGACCGAGGAGGGCGTCCCGCAGGGCGGGGTCGTCAGCCCTTTGCTGCTGAACGTGGCCTTACATGGGATGGAGGAAGCCGCCGGAGTCCGCTATCGCAAGCTCGGCACGCACGCCGCCGAGTTGGTCGAGGGCTCTCCGGCGCTGATCAGATAGCCGACGAGCAATGCTTAGGACCTGTGGATCGGTCGGGAAGGGGTGTACCTTCCCGATGATCATGTGAATCCTCAAGCATGACCGACGCGCCAACGTCGGTCGGGAAGGCACACCCGTGCTCACCGTAGTCCCTGACCCCGCCGACGGCGACCGCGCCGCGGCCACCTCCTCCCCGTCTCCCACGTTGATCGATGAGATCGTCCGCGAAGGCGCCCGCCGGATGCTCGCCGAGGCACTCAAAGCCGAGGTCGACGCCTACATCGGGCAGTTCGCCGACGAGCGTGACGAACGCGGTCGCCGCCTGGTGGTGCGCAACGGTCACCATGAGCCCCGGCAGGTGCTCACCAGCGCGGGTGCCATCGAGGTCCGCGCCCCGCGCGTCAACGACAAACGCATCGACCTGGCCACGGGCGAGCGCCGGCGCTTCTCCTCGTCGATCCTGCCGCCCTGGGCACGCAAGAGCCCGGCCATCACCGAGGTGCTGCCGCTGCTCTACCTGCACGGCCTGTCCTCCGGCGACTTCGTGCCCGCCCTGGGCCAGTTCCTCGGCTCCACCAACGGCCTGTCGGCACCGGTCATCACCAAGCTCACCGAGCAGTGGAAGGCCGAGCAGCGAGCGTTCGCCGAACGGGACCTGTCCGGCGTCGACTACGTCTATCTGTGGGCCGATGGCATTCACGTCAACATCCGCCTGGAGGAGCACAAGCTCTGCCTGCTGGTGCTGATCGGGGTGCGCGCCGACGGCCACAAGGAATTCGGGGTTGAGGAACCTGCGGACAGCCGTTGGCGGTACCCGCGAGTAACTTAGCTGGCCGTTTCAGCAGGTCGTCCTGCGGTTGATCATTTCCGTTCAAGATCTGGACTTGTGGTGTGTTTCCGGCTGTTACCGGGCGCTAGGTGGCGCGCCTACGGTCGTCGGTCATGCCTGCGGAGTTTTTGTCTGATGAGCAGAGGACGGCGTACTCGGCGTTCGGGGAGATGCCGTCGCTGCCGGACCTGGAGAAGTTCTTCTTCCTGGACGCCTTCGACCGGGAAGTGATCGCGCGCTCGCGCCAGGATTCGCATCGCCTCGGCGTAGCGGTCCAGATCGGGACGGTCCGGCACAAGGGCTTGTTCCTGGAGGACCCCCTGGAGGTGCCATGGCCGGTGGTGGACTACCTGGCCGAACAGTTGGGAATCGGGGATCCGTCGCAGGTGAAACGGTATGGCGAGCGGCCCAAGACGGTATACGAGCACGCGTAGATGATCCGGGCCGCCTACGGCTACCACGACTTCGACGATCGTGAGTCGTGGCAGGCGCGGGTGTTGGCGAAGCGGTTCCGGACGTTCCTGCACGGCCGGGCGTGGACACACGCCGAAGGGCCAACGGCGCTGTTCGATCAGTCGGTGGCATGGCTTCGCCGGCACCGAGTGCTGCTACCGGGGGTGACGGTGCTGGAGAGGCTGGTCGGCTCGGTGCGCGAGCGGGCCGATGAGCGCCTGTATGCGACTGTCGCACGCCAGGCGGAGCGCGCCGAGCAGGGGTTGCCGCGGGCACTGTCGGGCCTGCTGGTGGTTCCCGAGGGGGCGCGGATCTCGATGCTGGAGCGGCTGCGGCAGGCGCCCAAGCGGCAGTCGGGCACGGAGATGGCCAAGGCGCTCAAGCGGGTGGACGACATCGCGGCGTTCCGGCTGGGGCGGGTGCGGGTGGACAAGGTGCCGGTCCGGCGGATGAAGACGCTCGCCAAGTACGGGGCGGGTACCAAGGCGCCGCTGCTGGCCCGGCTGTCCGAGCCGCGCAAGACGGCCACCATGCTCGCGGTGACCCGGTCATTGGAGGCCGAGGCGATCGACGACGCCCTGGATTTGTTCGCGCTGCTGATGGCCACCAGGTTGATCTCGCCCGCGCGGCGCAAGTCGACGGGCGAGCGGCTGGCGATGCTGCCGAAGCTGGAGAAGGCCTCCAAGCTGCTGTCGCGGGCGGGCCGGGTGCTGGTGGAGCAGCTGGACCTGGTCGCCGAGGTGGACGCCGATCTGGATGTGGCCGCGTTGTGGACGGCGGTCGCCGCGCAGGCCGGCGCGAGCAAGGAACAGGTCCTGGCCGCGCTGGAGTCAGTCGAAGAGCTCGTGCCGGAAGACGACGGGGCCGCGGAGGCGGCGCTGCGCGCCGCGCTGGTGGACAAGTACAACACCGTCCGCCCGTTCTTGAAGCTGCTGGGCGAGTCGAAGGCGCTGGGGGCCGCGGCGGGCGGCCGCAAGGTGCTGGCCGCGGTGCGCAGGCTGCCGGAGCTGGCGCGCCGGCACGTCTCCCGCAAGCCCCTGCTGCCGAAGGAGATCGACGCCTCGCTGGTGAGCGCGGCGTGGAAACGGCCGGTCTTCGCCAACCCCGACCTGCCGGCGGGGACGGTCGATCGTGATGCCTATGTGGTGTGCGTCCTGGAGGCCCTGTTTCGGGCGCTCCAGGTGCGGGACGTGTTCGCCCGCGCCGTCGCTGCGCTGGGCCGACCCGCGCGCCCATCTGCTGGACGGCGCTGCGTGGGAGGCGATCAGCGAGGACGTGCTGGCCTCGCTGTCGCTGACCGACCCGGTCGAGGCGCACCTGGACGCCAAGCTGCTGGCGCTGGACGCGGCGTGGAAGCAGATGGCCGGCCGCCTGGCCGAGGCCGGTGACGACGCCCTGGTACGGGTGGTCACCCCGGCCGACGGGCACGCCCGGTTGTCGGTGGAAAAGCTCGGCGCGCTCGGCGAGAGCCCGTCGCTGAAGTGGCTGCGCGGCGCCTGCCAGGCGATGCTGCCGCGCATCGACCTGCCCGAGCTGCTGCTGGAGGTGCACTCCTGGACCGGTTTCCTGGACGCCTACACGCATCTGGCCGACATCTCCACGCGCATGCACGACCTGCCGCGATCGCTGGCGGCTCTGCTGATCAGCGAGGCCTGCAACGTCGGCCTCACCCCGGTGATCAAGGACGGGGACGAGGCGCTGACCCGCGGCCGGCTCTCGCACGTCGACCAGAACTACGTGCGCGCCGAAACCCATGCCGCCGCCAACGCGATCCTCATCAAGGCCCAGCGCGGCGTGCCGATCGTGAAGCTGTGGGGCGGCGGGCTGCTGGCCTCGGTCGACGGGCTGCGCTTCGTCGTCCCGGTCCAGACGATCAACGCCGCGCCCTCCCCGAAGTACTTCGGCTACAAACGCGGCCTGACGCTCCTCAACGCGGTCAATGATCAAGTGATGGGGATCGGGCAGATGGTCGTGCCGGGCACGCCGCGCGACTCCCTGTACATCCTCGACACCCTGATCAACATCGACGCCGGACCCCAGCCCGAGGTCGTCACCACCGACCAGGCCTCCGAGTCGGACATGGTGTTCGGGATCTTCTCCATGCTCGGCTACCGATTCGCGCCGCGCTTCGCCGACCTGGGCGACCAGCGGTTCTGGCGCGCCGATCCGCCCGACGGGAGCACGCCGACGTACGGACCGCTGGACGCGATCGCCCGCAACAAGATCAACCGGCAGAAAATCGCTACACATTGGTCGGACATGACCCGGGTCGCCGGATCGCTGGTCACCAACCAGGTCCGCGCCTACGACCTGCTGCGCATGTTCGCCCGCAACGGGCGCCCGGCCCCGCTGGGGCAGGCGTTCGCCGAATACGGCCGCATCGACAAGACCCTGCACCTGCTGTCCATCCTGGACCCGATCGACGACACCTACCGGCGCAAGCTGAACAAACAGCTCACCGTGCAAGAGTCCCGGCACCGGCTGGCCCGCAAGATCTGCCACGGCGCGAGCGGGCAGATCCGGAAGGCTTATCGGGAGGGCCAGGAGGATCAACTCGCCGCGCTCGGCCTGGTCGTCAACGCGGTCACACTGTGGAATTCGAGGTATTTGTCGGCCGCCGTCGACCAACTGCGGGCCCAGAGCGTGCCGGTCAAGGATGAGGACGCCGCCCGGCTCAGCCCGCTCGGCCACGCCCACGTCAACGTCCTGGGCCGCTACGCCATCGCCTCCTCCGCCCCGGCCGAAGGCCTGCGCCAGCTCGGCGAGATCCCCGACCTGCCCGACGGCGAGGGCACGGTGGAGGAAGAGCGCGTGTAGAGCTTTGGCTTTGCGGCGGCTGTCACCCCTGCCGGATCCGGCGAATCGTCCGCGGCGGGCGGCCTGGCTGCGCGCTTGCGGCCCTCTGCCGGTCTTTCAGAGGATGTGGGGATGAGCGAGGACAGGCACCCGGCCTTCGACACGTCGTCGACGAGCTGGACGAAGGCGAGCAGGAGGTGGGGGTCGTCATCGTCGAGCTCGTCCTCGGGACGTGCGCGGAGGCCGGCAGGTGCCGCCTATCCGTCAGGCCGACGCCGCGCCGAAGGCGGCGGCGTGGTCGGCAACCCACTGTGCGTAGGTGAAGGGCGGTCGGCCGGTGACCTGTTCGACCGTCGGCAGGGCCTCCGTGGGCTTGCCGACTCTCGCGGTGAGCAAGTTGACGTAATCGTCGATCCCCGGGGCAGGCATGCCGAGGCGGGCCATCTCGTCCCGGAACCAGTCCTCGGACTGCTCTTCCCACCGCAACGGCCGCCCGATGGTCTCCGCGATGACGCGCACGCGGTCGATCTGGGTCAGCGACTGCGGTCCGGTCACCGAGTACCCCTCGCCGGCACGCCCATCGAGGAGGCTGCGGACGGCGACCGCGGCGATGTCGCGCGGGTCGATCGGGGCCGTCTCGGCGTCGCCGTAGCGTCCGCGTACGACATCGCCCTCGATGATCTGGGGCGCCCAGACCAGGTCGTTGGTCGTGAGCCCGTCGGGCCGCACGAAGGTCCACGCCAACCCGGACGCTTCGACGGATCGTTCGAGCCGCAGGTGCACCTCGCCGACCCAGCCGGGCTCGGGCCACGTGACGGACACCGAGGACAGCATCACGACATGCCGCAGGCCGGCTCGCTTGGCCACGTCGAGGAATCCGTCGACCCCCTGGAAAACGGGGAACAGGAAGGCCCGCTCGATGCCGGACAGCGCCTCAGACAGCGTTTCCGGCTGGGTCAGGTCGCCGGTCACGACCTGGACCTGGTCAGGAAACGCATGGCCGCTGGGGTTGCGGGTCATGACGCGGACCTTCTCACCCTCCTCCAGGAGTTGGCGGACGACGTGGGAACCGACGTTTCCGGTGGCACCGGTTACCAGGATCATGGTGGGGATCTCCTTTAGTTTCTTGGTTTCTTTGAGCCGGGGGCCGGTCGGTGACGATCGCGTCACTCGACCAGCCGTCCGGTGGATTCGAGGTCAGCGGTAAGTTCCACGAGGCGCGTGGATCGTTTGCGCGGCGTCCTGACGACCATGAGGCGCCGGCGACCCGATCCCTGTGACATTGCGGTCTCCCATCAGGACGCACGCCGAACGGTTACCTCGGCACCTTCGGTCGCGTCATGACCATGACGGAATTCGCGCGAGGAAGGTAACAACATGGCCGGATCAGGTCCTCACGAAGCACTGGCGGGAGCCTTCGAACAGCAGCGCGAGCGCCTGGTGGCGGTCGCCTACCGGATGCTGGGGTCGCGGGTGGACGCCGAGGACGCGGTGCAGGAGGCGTGGATGCGGCTGGCGCGGCAGGACGCGGCCGGGATCGACAACCTGGCCGGCTGGCTGACCACGGTGGTCGGCCGGGTCTGCATCGACGTGCTGCGCTCGCGTAAGAACCGGGCCGAGCTGTCGTACGACGACTGGCTGCCCGAGCTGGTGGTGACGGTGGACGGCGGGGCGGCGCCCGAGGAGGACGCGGTGCTCGCCGAGTCGGTCGGGCTGGCACTGCTGGTGGTGCTCGACGCACTCACGCCTACCGAGCGGCTGGCGTTCGTCCTGCATGACATGTTCGCGGTGCCCTTCGCCGAGATCGGCGAGATCATCGGCCGGTCCGCCGACGCGACCAAGATGCTCACCAGCCGGGCCCGCCGGAAGGTGCAGGGCACGTCGCGGCCGGAGGAGGAGCCGCGGCGGCAGCGCGCCGTGGTCGACGCATTTCTTGCCGCGGCTCGGAAGGGGGACTTCGAAGGGCTCGTACGGCTGCTTGATCCGCAGGTGACCTGGCGCACGTACCACCCGCAGGGCGTGCTGACCACGGTCGGGGCGGCCGAGGTGGCCGGTCCGGTCCTGCGCGGCATCCGGTCGATGACCTCGGCGCTGGCGGTTCTGGTCAACGGCGAGCCTGGGTTCGTGGTCTGGGGTGCGAAAGGCAAGGTGCTCGGCGTGGGGGGGTGCACCGTGGTCGACGGCCGGATCGTCGAGCTCCTGACCGTGAGCGACCGCAAGCTCCTCGACGCCATGAATCTGCCCGCGCGACCCGAGTAGCGCACGTCCGTCGCATGGGGTTGTTACGTCTTGGCGGGGTGCTTCGTCGTAGTGGTGCAAGTATCCGAAGACGAAGGAGATTGAGATGGAAACTCGGATCAACTGGATGGGCACCGAGGTCGGGTCGAAGTGGGCCAAGTACATCATCTCGTCGAACAAGGTCATCACCGATTCTGCGCTGCCGAAGGCGGTGCAGGAGCTGGTGAAGATCCGCGCCAGCCAGATCAACGGCTGCGGCGGCTGCCTTGACATGCACACCAAGGACGCCGCGGCCGCCGGCGAGAGCATGGTGCGGATCAACCTGGTCGGGGCATGGCGGGAGACGACCGTCTACACCGAGGCGGAGCGGGCGGCGTTGGAACTCACCGATCAGGGCACCCGCCTCGCCGACTCCAGCGGCATCACCGATGAGGCGTGGGCGAACGCGGCCAAGCACTTCGACGAGGATCAGATGATGGCTCTGGTGGCCCTGATCTGCACGATCAACGCCTTCAACCGGCTGAACGTGATCACCCGGACGCCCGGCGGCGACTACCAGCCCGGACAGCAGTTCATCTGACGCGGACATTCCCCTCTCAGGCTCTCAGGCGGACCCGGGACCCCGGGTCCGCCCCGCGGCCGCCACCCCCAGACACTCTGCCAAAGAGAAGACTCATGAACATCGCACTGTGGATCATCACCGGCCTGCTGACCGCCCTCTACCTGTTCTCCGGCTTCGGGAAGCTGTTCGTGCCACGGGAGAAGATGGCCCAGATGGCCAACGCCGCGCGCTGGGTCCTCGACTTCAAGCCCGGCACCCTTAAGGCCATCGGAGCGCTCGAGGTCCTCGGTGCCGTGGGCCTGATCCTGCCCGCCTTGCTCGGCATCGCGCCGGTACTGGTACCGCTGGCGGCTAGCGGCCTGACGCTGCTCATGACCGGCGCCGTGATCATGCGGATCCGCCGTGGCGAGACCAAAGCCGCGCTGGTGGACGGGAGCTACCTTGCCCTGGCCGCCTTCGTGGCGATCGGCCGCTTCGTACTGGAACCCTTCACCGGCTGACCGGCCCGTCACCCGGGCGGGATGCGGGCCGCGATCCGCTCCTGCGCGCCCTGGTCGGCGACATGGCCGGGCTGCTGCGGTGAAGGAGCCAGGGATGACCACGACGCAGCGCTGCTGGCTGAAGATCGCATCGTCGAACTGCTGACGCGACTCAGTCGATCCCTTCCGAAGAGGTCAAGGCGCCCGAGATCGCCAAATGCCCACGAGAGCGTCTGGCCCCTCGCACCAAGGTGTGAGGAGCCAGTCAACATGCCTTACAAGCCTGAAAAGATCATCTCACTCTGACCTGCGAGAAGAGTCCAAGAACCCAACGATGGGCTGCGCACTCATTCCCGCTTTCACGAAGGTTCTCCCATGAGCGAAGACACGACGACGGCGCGGATGCGCGCGATCATTCAGGAGTCCGCGGGCGGCCCCGAGGTGCTGACGCTGGCCGAGGTTGACCGTGCTGAGCCGATGCCGACGGAGGTCCTGGTGCGGGTGCACGCGGCCGGCGTCAACCCCACGGACTGGAAGTCACGGACGGTCGGCAGGCTGCTGGGCGACCCGCCCGCCATCCTCGGCTGGGACGTGTCCGGGGTGGTCGAGGCCGTGGGCCTCGGAGTCACCCGCTTCCGGCCTGGTGACGAGGTCTTCGGCATGCCCCGCTTCCCGCACAAGGCGGGCGGCTACGCGGAGTACGTGACCGCCCCGTCGCGGCACTTCACCCGTAAACCGGCCGGCCTCGACCACGTGCACGCCGCGGCGCTGCCGCTGGCGGCGCTCACCGCGTGGCAGGTCCTGCACGACACCGCGAACGTGCAGCTGGGCCAGCGCGTGTTGATCCATGCCGCGGCCGGCGGGGTCGGCCACCTGGCCGTGCAGCTCGCCAAGCATCTCGGCGCGTACGTGATCGGTACCGCTCGTGGGTCCAAGCACGCCTTCGTACATGCGCTGGGCGCCGACGAGGTGATCGACTACACCGAGGAGGACTTCGCCGAGACGGTCCGCGACGTTGACCTGGTCATCGACAGCATCGGCGGCGACTACGGGGCGCGTTCCCTGCAGACGTTGCGGAACGGCGGCACTCTTGCCCAGCTCAACCCGGAGCCTGACGAGGACCTCCTTCGCCAGGCCGGGGAGCGCGGCATCTGGGCGGGCTTCGTCCTCGTCGAGCCGGACAACGCCGCGATGGCGACGATCGCCGAGCTGGTCGAGGCGGGACGGCTGGGCGTCGAGGTCGACACCGTCCTGCCGTTCGAGCAGGCGGCCAAGGCACATGAGCTCGGCGAGACCAACCGAACCACCGGAAAGATCGTGCTCACTGTCGCCGGATGACCGGCCGCGGAACACCGCCCACTGGGTTGCCGGCTTCGAGCTGTGGATGGGATGCAGGTGTCACGTTTGCCCGCTGACCCTTAAGAACGAACTTAACCCATTGCCGATTCGGGTCCTCATTGTCCGGCTGGGCATCCAGCGGAACCTGCACGCCGACATCGGCATCCAACAACGCATGAACGTACGTCGCCTCATATATTCGACCGCTCTGGCAGCCCCTGTCCTGTACGCCGCGGTCAACCTGATCGCACTCGAGCTGATCGCCCATCCGACGGGAAAGCTCAATCCCTGGTACGAAGAGCCATGGAATGACGCGTTGCTGGAACAGCTGGAGCAGGAGGTTGCGCATGCGCGGAATGTGACGTTCGGCATCACCCTGATCCTGGCCGCCGAGGCGGTTCTCATCGCCGTGCTCGACCGGCTGAACCATCGATCGCCCTCCAAGTCTACCGTGCCGACCGGCGTCTGGTTCATCCTGTACGAACTGACTCTCGTCGTGGCTGTGCTGCTCTCTCCCCTGACACGGTTTTGGCTGCTCAACGACGATCGCGATCTTGAAATGATGGCCCCTGAGTGGCATTCTCCCGCGTTGATCGCCATCCCCGTCCTAACCCTCATAGGCCTTATCGCCTGGATGTCCGGCCCGCCAGATGCCGCACCGGGTCCACGCGATGAGCGGTGAGGAGGTCAGCGCGCCTTGGGGAAGCCGGCGCGCATGTTGGATTCGTTGATGATGAAGGCGACCACGGCGATGGCGGCGATCGCAAACGGCATGACGATCGAGATGATGCACACGCGTACATGGGCCCATCGTGCTCCCCGTGCGGCCACGACCGTCGGCCAGTAGGTCAGCACGGCGCTCGCGATCACTCCGGCCGATCGGCCCCACATGACCGAGCCTCACGGCCGCCGTTCGCTACCTGAGGAGCCGCCGCGAATTCATCCACTACGACCAGGCGTTGGGGCGGGTGCTGGCCGATAGCCATCGGTGTCGTGAAGGGAACCGCCGCAATCTGGTCGGCGACCGCTTGGAGATTATCGGAGCCAGATGGGGACTGGCCGGAGCCGAGGCCATTTTGAAGCTTCGCGCCGTGATCGCCAACAACAATCTCGATCAATACTGGGCCTTCCACATCGACCGCGAGAGCCATCGCGTTCGCCAAAGCCGTCAGCAGGACGGATACACCTTCACAGCCTGATCAAACCAGTGTCGGGTAGCGGCGGCACGTTGCCGTGCCGCCGCCCCCTCAGAACCGGGCAAGCGGGCTTTCCCCGCACCACGGCTCAAGCAAGCCCCGAGGGCTCGGCGGGTGAGAATGTGGCCGGTCTCCT
>NZ_SMKO01000005.1 GCF_004348685.1 Nonomuraea deserti
GTTCAGCGGGCGGGTTCAGCGGGTGGGTTGCGTGGTCGCGGCGGTTCGGGGTTCGTTCTCCCGGGCCGGTTTGTACGCCCGCCCCGCGGCCTCGATGTGGGCTTTGGCCGCACTCCCGGCCGCCGCCGGATCCCCGGCGCGGATCCCGGCGACGATGGCCCGGTGTTGTTCGGTGATCGCGCCGGCCCAGTGCGGGTCGTCGAGGTTGGCCACGGTCGTGACCGCGATGCGGTCCCACACCCGGTGCAGGGTGTCCTCGAGGAACGGGTTGCCGGCCGCCGCCCCGATGGCGCGGTGCAGGGCCAGGTTGGCCTGGGCGGAGGCGTGGGCGTCGTGGGTCTGCACGGCCGCCTCGACCGCGTCGACGGCCCGGTCGAGCGCGTCGATGTCGGCGGGGGGCAGTTGTCCCCGCGCCTGCCGGGTGGCGGCCAGCTCGGCGGCCAGCGCTTCGAGTGTGGCGCGCAGGACGAACAGGTGCTTCGCCTCGGCGGCGGTCAGCGCCGCGACGGCGACGCCGCGGGCGGCCGGGATGACCAGCCCTTCGGCCAGTAACCTGCCGATGGCCTCGCGTACGGGAGTGCGGCTGACGCCCAGGTCGGCGGCCACGGCCGCCTCCGTCAGCCGCTGGCCGGGGGCGTATCGCCCCTCCGCGAACCGATGGCGCAGCGCCACGTAGACCGCATGGGCGCTGCCCGGCTGGGATTCGGAAGAGACCGCCATGCGGCGAGTATACATTGCATGCAATCGCCCTTCGAACACTCTTGACATGCATTGCATGCAATGAATACGTTGCCTCACACGTGAGCCGGAAGCCGGAGGGAGGACGACATGCTCGACCCGCTGCAGCTGCTCGTTCTCGCCGGTGCCGGCTTCCTGGCCGGCGCCGTGAACGGTGTCGCGGGGGGCGGTTCGCTGATCTCGTTCCCCGCGCTCATGGCGATGGGATATTCGCCCATCGCCGCCAACGTCACGAGCGCGCTGGCCACCCTGCCCGGCTACGTCGGCGGGCTGGCCGGCTACCGCGACGAGTTGCCCGCCGTGCGCCCGAGGGTCCCGCGGCTCGCCGTGGTCAGCGCCTGCGGCGCCGCGTGCGGGTCGGCGATCCTGCTCGCCGCGCCCCCCGACCAGTTCGAGTCGGTCGTCCCGTTCCTCGTCCTCGTCTCCGTCGTCGCCCTGGCCCTGCAGGAGAGCCTGGCACGGCGCATCGGCAGGGACACGGCGGCGGGCGGCGGTCACGCGCTGCTGGCCGGCCAGTTCGTGGTCGCGATGTACGGCGGCTACTTCGCCGCCGGGCTCGGTGTCATGATGCTCGCCGTCCTGGGCACGTTCCTGGCGGACGACCTGCACAGGCTCAACGCGCTCAAGAGCGCGCTGTCCCTGGTCGTCGGCCTGGTCTCGGCCCTGTGCTTCTCCGTCTTCGGCCCCGTCGAGTGGATCCCGGTCGCCGTCATGTCGCTCACCGGGCTGGCGGGCGGCCGGAGCGGAGTGGTGCTCGCCCGGCGCGTGCCGCCCCACGTCTTACGGTGGCTCATCGTCGGCTTCGGTCTCATCCTGTCCGTCGCGCTCTTCGTGAGGTGACCATGCGCGAACGACCCGACCTTCTCATCACCGGCACGCACCTGATCTCCATGGACCCCGCGGTCGGCGACGTCGCGGGCGCCGACGTCCTGGTGCGTGACGGGCGGATCGCCGAAATCGGCCCGCACGCCGGCGCGCGCGACGCCGCGGACGCGGAAGTGATCGACGGCACGGGCACGATCACGTTGCCCGGCTTCGTCGACACTCACTGGCACCTGTGGAACTCCCTGCTCCGCGGCACGGTCGGCGACCGTCCCGGCACCGGCTACTTCACCGTCAAGCGGGCTCTCGCACCCCACTTCGAGCTGGGCGACTTCTACTGGGCGGCCCGGTTCGGGCTGGCCGAGGCGATCAGCGGCGGCATCACGACGGTGCACAACTTCGACCACAACGTCCGCGGCCCCCAGGACGCCGACGCCAACATCCAGGCGCACCTGGACTCCGGCCTGCGCGGGCGCTTCTCGTACGGCCCGCCGGACTCGGCGCCGCCCGAGGCCACCAACGACCTCGACGACCTTCGCAAGTTGCGGGCGCGCTGGCCCGACGAGCAGCTCGACGGCAGGCTGGACTTCGGCGTCGCGCTGCGCGGGCCGTACCGGACGCCTCCCGAGGTGTACGAGCGCGAGTGGGCCGAGGCCCGCGCGCTCGGGCTGCCCATCACCATGCACTGCGACCGGTGCCTGCGCGAGGAGGGCTGCCGCGCCTGCGGCCTCGTCCGCCTGGAGGAGCTGGGCCTGCTGGGCGAGGACGTGCAGGTCGTCCACGCCGTGCACGCCGACGCCCGCGACGTCGAGGCGCTGGCCCGCACCGGCACCAGGGTGTCGCTGAGCCCGATGACCGAGCTGCGCACCATGGGCTTCCCGCTGCTCACGGAGCTGCTGGAGGCGGGCGTGCCGGTCTCGCTCTCCCTCGACACGCTCGCCATGCCGACCAGCGCCGACATCCTCGGCCACCTGCGCATGATCGTCTCAGTGGAGGCGGCGCGTACGGGGTCCGGCACGGTCACCCCGCGCCGGCTGCTCCAGCTGGCCACCATCGACGGGGCCAGGGATCTCGGCCTCCACGACACCATCGGTTCTGTCACCCCCGGCAAGCGCGCCGACCTCGTGATCCTGCGGGCGTCCGACATCAACCTGGTCCCCTCGGGCGACCCGGTCGAGGCGCTCGTCTACACCGGCCAGGTCGACAACATCGACACCGTCATCGCCGACGGCCGCGTACTGAAGCGGCAGGGCGGGCTCGTGCTGGACGAAGGCGAGCCGGACCCTGTCGCCATGGCAGCGGTCCGCCGGGACGCCCTGCTCGGCAGGGCCGCGGCGGCAGGCGACTGGCCCCCTTCATCGACCACGCCGTCAACCACCGCAGGCGAAAGGAGTCTGCAATGACCGCCCCCCACCCCACGGCCGCGCGGAGCGCACTCGCGCCCAGAGTCGCGGTCGCCATGTTCGGCCTGCTGCTGCTGGCCTACACCGTCAACGCGATGGACCGGATGGTCTTCCCCATCCTGCTCGTCGAGGTCCGCGCCGAGTACGGCTTCAGCCTGGAGTCGGCGGGCCTGCAGGCCACCGTGTTCGCCATCGGCATGGGCCTGGCCGGACTGCCCGCCGGATACCTCCAGCGCAGGCTCGGGCGCAAGCGCACGATCGTCGTCGGCACGCTGGTGTTCTCTCTCGCGACCGCGCTCACCGTGGTCTCGATCGGATTCTTCGACATGCTGGTGTGGCGCGTGCTGTCCGGCGTCGGCGAGGCACTGCAGCTAGCGATGATCATCGCGGTCGCGTCGAGCGCCTTCCCCGCCCGCCGCGGCGTGGCGATCGGCAGCGTCAACATGGCCTTCGCGGCCGGCTCGATCATCGGCCCCTCGCTCGGCAGCGTCCTGCTGGAGGGGTACGGCACGTGGCGGGCCCCGATGATCGCCTACGCCCTCATCGGCGTCGCGCTGGCGCTGGCCATCGTGTTCCTGGTCTCGCCGCGGCTGACCGAGATCGACCCGGCCGAGACCACGTCCAGGCACGTCGGCGGCGCGCGCCGGCTCCTGTCGCGCAACCCGCTCGTGCTGGCCGTCATCACGGCCCTGTTCGGGCTGGCCGACTTCGCCTTCATCGGCCTGTACGCCAGCTACCTGCGCGACCAGCTCGACTACAGCCCCGGCGGCGCCGGGTTCGTCATCGGCCTGTCCGGCCTGGCGGCCTTCGCCTCCCCGGTCGGCGGCCACCTCGCCGACCGGTTCAGCCCGAGGGTCGTGCTGACGGTGCTCAACCTCGGCGTGGCCGCCAGCGGCTGCGCCCTCTTCCTCGGGTCCGCCTCCACCCCCTGGCAGGCGACCTTCTCGTTCCTGTTCGGGCTGTTCGCCAGCGCCGGCATGTACGTGGCAGCGGCCAGCTACCTCGTCAAGTCGGCCGGCAGCGAGATCGTCAGCCGGGCCGCCGGGCTCTTCGTCACCTGCATCTACGTGGCGGCCGGCGTCGCGGGCCTGCTCTTCAGCACCCTGGTCGAGGCCGCCGGCTGGGTCGGCGCGGGCATGGTGCAGATCGTCGGCTTCTCGGTGCTGGGCGCCGCGCTGGCGCTCGCGCTGCGCCCCGACCTGTTCAGCAAGACCACCACTCCCGAGGTTCACTGATGCTCTGGCAAGCCACCCAGGTCACGCTGCCCGTGAGCGGCAGCCCCGACCGTTTCCCCGTACGCCGCGTCTACTGCGTCGGCCGCAACTACCTCGACCACATCAGGGAGATGAAGGAGGGCGACGAGCGCGACGACCCCTTCTTCTTCCAGAAGCCGGCCGACGCGGTCGTGACCGACGGCGGCGAGGTGCCCTACCCGCCGCAGACCGGGGACCTGCACTACGAGGGCGAGCTGGTCGTCGCCATCGGCGCCGAGGGCGCGGATGTCGGCGTGCGGGACGCGTACGGGCTCGTCTTCGGTCACGCCGCCGGCATCGACCTGACCCGGCGCGACCGCCAGCGGGACTGCCGCGAGCGGGCCCACCCGTGGGAGGCCGGCAAGTCGTTCGACCACTCGGCCCCCTGCGGCCCGATCCTGCCCGGCTCGGAGCCACTGTCCGGAGAGCTGCTGCTGACCGTCGACGGCGAGCGGCGCCAGCACACCGGGCTGGAGCTGATGATTTGGAACGTCCCCGAGATCATCAGCCACCTGTCGCGCTCGTTCCGGCTGATGCCGGGCGACCTGATCTACACCGGCACCCCGGCGGGCGTCGGCCCCGTGCTGCCCGGCGACCGCGTCCGCGTCGAGATCACCGGCCTGCCCTCCCTGACCGTCACCATCGTCGAAGGAGACACCCATGCGTCCCAGCGAACGGCTTGAGTACGACCCCATCGAGGGCCGCCCCGCGCTCCGCCTGCCCGCCGGCGAGCGCATGGCGGTCTGGGTCATCGTCAACGTGGAGACCTGGTCCGACACCGACCCGATGCCGAGGACGGTGCTCACCCCGCCGGCCGGCGGCATCCCCGCCCCCGACGTGCCCAACTGGGCGTGGCACGAGTACGGCAACCGCGTCGGCGTGTGGCGCATGATCGAGGCCATGGACCGGCAGGAGGTGACCGGCACGCTGGCGATCAACGGCCAGGCCGTCACCCACTACCCGCAGATCGCGAGGGCCGCCCAGGACCGCGGGTGGGAGTTCGTCGGCCACGGCTTCACCCAGAAGAACATGCAGAAGGTCGAGGACGAGCGGGCCGACATCCAGGCCACCACCAAGGCGATCGAGACGGCGACGGGCCGCCGCCCGCGCGGATGGCTCGGCCCGGGGCTGACCGAGACCTGGGAGACGCCCGACATCCTGGTCGAGGAGGGGTACGAGTACGTCTGCGACTGGGTGCTCGACGACCAGCCCGTGGAGCTGGCCACCAGGACGTCGCCCATCGTGAACCTCCCCTACACCCAGGAGTGCAACGACGTCGCGATGATGCTGATCCAGCACCATCCGGCCCGCGAGTACTTCCAGCGCGCCGTCGACCAGTTCGACCAGATCTACAAGGACTCCGCGGACTCGGCCAGGGTGATGGCGCTGGTCGTGCACCCGTACATCATGGGTGTCCCGCACCGGCTGCGGTATTTCGAGCAGGCCCTGCAGCACATCAGGGCCCACAGGGACGTCGCGTTCATGACCGGCGAGCAGATCCTCGACTGGTACCGGGACGTCCACCGTCCCTGACGGGGCGCGGCCCGTACCCCCTATCGTCTGGTCGATGACCGGAGCGGAGAGGTGGGCGTGAGATGACGTGGTGGTCGGCGGTCCGGTTCCTGCACGTGTTGTCGGCGGCGCTGTGGGTCGGCGGGCAGCTCACCGTGTCGCTGGTGCTCCTGCCCGTCGTCCGCCGGTCGATGGACGCGCAGCGGCGGCGCGAGGTGCTGAACGCGGTCGGCCGCCGGTTCGGCCTCTTCACCGCGGCGGTGCTCCTGCCCGTCCAGGTCGTCACCGGGGTGGCCATCGCCGGGCACAAGGGCGTCACCTGGGCCTCGCTCGCCGACCCCGGTTACGGCCGGATCCTGGCGGCCAAGCTGCTGCTGTTCTGCGCGGTGATGGCCGCCGCCGCGCTGCACGGCGTGGCCAGTGCCAAGGGCCGGCCGGCGCCGGCCAGGGCCATGGCGATGGCCTCGCTGGCCGGGTCGCTCGGCGTCATCCTGCTGGCCACGGCCCTGCCCGTGACCTAGCGGGAGGGTTCCCAGCCGCGCCGGGTGGCCGGCCGCGCCTCGTCCCTGCTGCGGTAGACGATGTACGGGCGGGTGAGGTAGCCCACGGGAGCGGTCAGCATGTGCACCAGCCGGGTGAACGGCCAGATCGTGAACAACACCAGCGCGCTGAGCGCGTGCAGCTGGAACAGCAGGGGAGCGCCGGCCATCAGCGCCGGTTCCGGCCGGAAGTAGAAGATCGACCGGAACCACGGCGAGACGGTGTTGCGGTAGTCGTAGCCGCCGCCGACGAGGTTGGCCATGACCGTCGCGGCCAGGCCGAGGGCGATCGTGAGGGCCAGCACGGCGTACATCAGCTTGTCGTTGCGGGTGGTCGCCATGAAGACCGGGCCGACGGTGCGCCGCCGGTAGATCAGGATCGCCATGCCGCCCACCGTCGCCACGCCCACGATCGTGCCGAGGACGACGGCGAGCAGGTGGTAGAGCCCTTTGACGGGCACGTTGGAGCCCCACACCAGCAGGTACGAGGCGTCCCACCAATCGGCCGACTCGGGCACGTCGGTCTGGTCGCCGAACACCTGGGGCGAGGCCACCGGCAGGTCGGCGTACCAGTCGTAGAACGACAACATCGCGCCGCCGATCAGCGAGACGAACCGGGCGCCGGCCGCGTGCGAGGCCATCGACATGGCGGGGATCGGGGAGAAACCCGCCACGCGGTCGGGGCCGTACTCCTTGATCGTGTGCACGTGGGCCGCGGCGACGATCTCGACGGCCTCGTCCCAGCCGATCCTGACCAGCCCGCCCTTCCCCCGCGCGGACTGGTACCGCTCCCGCCTGGCCGGATCCGTGGTGATCTCCGCCCACGCCTCGACCGGGTCGCCGAGCCTGGCCCTCGCCTCGCGGTACATCTCCACCAGTACGCCGCGCGCGTAGGGGTAGCGCACCCGGGTGGGCGAGTACGTGTACCAGGAGAAGGCGGCGCCGCGCGGGCAGCCACGCGGCTCGTACTCGGGGCGGTCGCCGCCGACGCTCGGGTAGTCGGTCTCCTGCGCCTCCCAGGTGATGATCCCGTCCTTGACGTAGACCTTCCACGAGCACGAGCCCGTGCAGTTCACGCCGTGGGTCGAGCGCACCACCTTGTCGTGGCTCCAGCGGTCGCGGTAGAACGCGTCGGCCTGGCGCCCGCCCACCTGGTGCAGGGTGCGCAGATCCGGCGAGACCGTCCCGGACCGGAGATGCCGCCCCATCTTCAGCAACGCGTCGCTGACAGGCCCGTCCATCGCCGTCATGTCACTCGTCTTCCTGCCGTCACGAAGCCGACATGCCCGGCACTGCTGTCGTAGCCCGAGAAGGCGTGAGGAAACACGAGACAGCCGGGAGGACGGCCATATGACGAAAACTTCAGGGAACCTTGGACGCGATCGTGCGCGACGTCAGGAGGGGAAACCGACGGAGTGGGTGTCCATGAACTCGCGGATCCCCTCGATGCCCATCTCCCGGCCCATGCCGCTGTGGTTGAAGCCGCCGAACGGCGCCCGCTCGTCCAGGCTCCCGGCCCCGTGCGCGTTGACGAACGTGTAGCCGGTCCGCAACCGCGCCGCCAGGGCCGCGGCACGGCCGGGATCGTCCGTCCACACCGAGGAGCACAGCCCCGACCAGGTGTCGTTCGCGCGGGCCACGGCGTCGTCCTCGTCGTCGAACGGCAGGATCGGCAGCGTCGGGCCGAACTGCTCCTCCGTCACCACCCGCGTGTCGTCGGCCGGGTCCAGCACCAGCGACGGCCGCAGGAAGTTGCCCCTGGAGAGGTCGGCGCCCTCGGCGGGCGCGCCGAACTCCCGCACCTCGGCCCCCGAAGAGCGGGCCTGGCCGAGCAGCTCCTGCACGTACGCCAGCTGCCGCCGGCTGTGCAGGGGGCCCATGGTCACCCGCTCGTCCAGGCCGTGGCCCAGCCGGGTCGCGGCGAGCAGCCCGGACAGGCCCTCCACCACCTCGTCGTAGCGGGACCGGTGCACGTAAAGGCGCTTGATCGCCATGCAGATCTGCCCGGTCGAGTCGAACGTGCCCGCGAACAGGCGGTGCATCGCGTCAGGGCCGAGATCGGCGTCGTCCAGCACGATCGCCGGGTCGTTGCCGCCCAGCTCCAGCGCCACCCGGGTCAGGGAGTCCGCGGCCATGGACATGATGCGCTTGCCGCCGGCCGGGCTGCCGGTGAAGCAGACCTTCCTGACCCGGTCGTCCTGGATCAGCGCCGCGCCGATCTGCGCGTCCGTCCCGGTGACGACGTTGAGCACGCCCGGCGGCAGCGCGCGCGCCACCAGCTCCACGGTGCGCACGGTCGCCAGCGGGGTCGTGGGCGGAGGCTTCACCACGACGGTGTTGCCGGCTATCAGCGCCTGCGGCAGCGAGGCGGCCAGGATCGCCAGCGGCCAGTTGAACGGCACGATGATCGTCACCACGCCCAGCGGCACGTGGGAGATCTCCGTGCGGTACGGCGGCGCCGGCAGGACGGTCAGCTGCCCGACCTCGCCGGCCAGCCCCGCGGCCAGCTGGAAACGGTGCTCGAAGACGACGGAGTCGATGTGGGACTCCAACCGGATCTTGCCGTTCTCGCGGGTGAGGATCTCGGCCGTCGCCGCCCGTTCCGCCTCCAGCGGCGCCAGCGCGGCGACCAGCGCCGCCGCGCGCTCCTCCGGCGTACGGGCCGACCAGGCGGGGAACGCCCGGTGGGCGGCGGCGACCGCCGACGTGGCCTGCTTGGCGTCGGCGGCCGCCGCGTAGCCGACGACTGACGTGCCGTCGGCCGGGTCGATCACCTGCAGCGAGTCGCCCGCGCCGTGGCTCTCGCCGTCGATGTACAGCTCGGTGCGGATCTCGGGTAGCTGGTCCAGCGGCGTCATCGACTGTCACCTCAGCGTCGTCCCAGGCCCCGTATCACCGGACCCGTCGTGTTTGGCGTCATGCTACAGCGGGTCCGCCGGGGGCTCTCGTGGTCATATGACCCGTTCCAACCGGTGCGATCCGGCCGGGTCGACCGCGACAGACGACGTAGACGGCGACCGCGTGCGCCCGGGCCGTCACGCGGCGTCTGCTAGGTCCGGCCGTTGAGGGTGTCGAGGAAACGCCGCTCGAAGGCGGCGGTGTCGGCGGTGACGCCGTACCTGAGCATGCGCCCCGAGGGCGACAGGACCGTACGGCCGGCGGACGGGCCGTCCGGCACCACGTCCACGCGTCCTCTGGTGAACTCGACGTGCCCGGGACGGACGGCGCTCATCGCCGCCAGCGGGTCCCACCAGTAGAGCAGGCCGTCGGCGATCAGCGGCTGGACCTCGGGATGGGTGACGATCTCCAGCACGGTGTCGGCGGCCGGAGTGCGGTGGTCGGCGCCGAGCCGGTCGAGGAACGCGGCGGTGATGGGCACCTCGTTGGCGGCGTCCAGCGACACCATGCGTACGTCGCCCCGGCTGCGGGTCAGCGCCGCGCGTGCGCCCGCGGGGTCGAGCCAGTAGTTGAACTCCTGGGTGCCGTCGAACTCCGGCGGGGTGCCGCAGCACAGGTTGCCCGGCACCTTGACGGCTCCGCCCATCGAGGTCAGCCGGGAGGCGGAGGAGGGCAGGGCGGCGGCCACGTTGCTGAGCGGGCCGGTGGCGATGATCTGGGTGGACGGGTCGGCGCGCAGCACTTTCGCGATCAGCTTCGGGGCGCGCAGCCGCGACGGCGTCTCGTCACCGGCGCATCCGGGTGTCGCCGCTTCGAGCACCCGGTCGAAGAGCAGGCGAAGGTCGGCGGGGAACGCGTTGGGCCCGGTCTCCGACCCGTCGGCGATCATGACGTCGCGCAGCCCGAGGCGCTCGGCCAGGCACCGCGCGTGCCGGATCGCCCGGCCGGGTAAGCCGGCGCCGTTGTTCGTCACGGTGATGGCGCGCAGGTCGATGCGGCCGGCCTGGTCTTCCTGGGCGAGGTAGGCGAGCGTGGCCGCGTCGTCGAAGTCCATGTCGGTGTCGAAGATGACCGCCGGTGGCCGGGCATGCGCCGGCGGCGGGACGACCAGGGCGGGGACGAGAGCCAGGGCGAGGGCGAGCAGGACTCTTCTCATACGTTGTCCTCGGGTTCGAGGCGATGGTCAGAGATCCAGTTAAACCCGGGAGCGGCGGCATGACGAGGTCTCCGGCATCCGTGATCGGCCTGCGCTGCCTCACTCCTTCCGTGTGGCGGCCTCGCCGTCGTCGCCGAGCAACCGCCAGGCGGCCTGCGCGCCGAGACTGGTGTCGATGTGCCGGCGCATGACGGCGGCGGCGCCCTCGGCGTCACCCGCGATCACCAGCTCGACCAGCGCCTCGTGCTCGGCGGTCTTGCGGTCGCGGGCGTCCTGGCCGCGTTCGGCCTCCAGCGCCAGCCGGCGGTAGCGGTCTGCCTTGTCCCACAGGCTGTCGAGCGTCTGGATGAGCAGGTCGTTGTGCGAGGCCGAGTAGAGGGCCCTGTGGAACGTGCGGTGGGCGACGAGGTGCTCGTAGGCGGGGTTGCCGGGCAGCGGCTCGAGCCCTTGCGCGGCGGCGCGCATCGCGGCGATGTCGGCCTTGGTGCGGCGCTCCGCGGCGAGCGCGACCGCGAGGGGGTCGAGGGAACGCCGCAGCTCCAGCAGGTCGCGCGCCTCTTCCGCGGCGAGCGGGGCGACGCGGGCGTCGCGGTGGGCGTCCAGCTCGACCAGCCCTTCGCTCTTGAGGCGGCGCAGGGCCTCGCGCAGGGGAGTGGTGCTGATGCCGATGTCGCGGGCCAGCCGTGCCTGCGCGATGACGGAGGCGGGCGGCAGCTCACCGGAGAGGATGAGCTCCTTGACCCGCAGGTAGGCGTGGTCGGCCTTGGTGGGGTGGGGCTCGGCAGCTGGTCCGGTCATCGTCGTCCTGTCTCGTCGATCCCTGTCATGACCAGAACAGCCGTACGTGCTTGCCGTCATCGCCTGCGCCGAGCTCCAGGGCAACCTTTCCCTTCGATACGCCATTGCGGTGGCTTGCGGCGGTGCATCCAGGAAAGAGGCTTGACGTCATAGGTTATAACGAACGAACGGCCCGCCGGCTTCACCGGACGTGCCGATCAGCGGGAGGCGGCGTCACGGAGCCGGGAGTGAGCAGGCCCGTCTCGTACGCCAGGACGACGAGCTGGGAACGGTCACGTGCGCCGAGCTTGGTCAGCAGCCGGCCCACGTGGGTGCGGGCGGTCGCCGCGCTGATGAACAGCCGCTCGCCGATCTCGGCATTGCTCCGGCCCGCGCCGACCTCCGCCAGCACCTCCCGCTCGCGTTCCGTCAGGCGGTCGAGCCGCTCCGGCGACGACGGGCGCGGACCCGCCGCGGCGGCCCGCATGACGCGCCGGGTGACGGCGGGCGACAGCAGCGCGTCACCACTTGCCACGATCCGCACCGCCTCCCGCATCCGCTCGGGGCTGGTGTCCTTGAGCAGGAACCCCGCGGCCCCGGCCCGGATCGCCTCCTGGATGTTCTCGTCGGTGTCGAAGGTGGTGAGCACGATCACGTGGACGTCGCGGAGCGCCGGATCGGCCATGATCCGGCGGGTGGCGTCCAGCCCGTCAGGGCCGGGCATGCGGATGTCCATGAGCACCACGTCAGGGCGAACCCTGGCCACCAGCTCGACACCCGCGTCGGCGCCGCCCGCGTCACCGGCCACGGCGATGTCGTCGGCGCGTTCGAGCAGCAGCCGCAGCCCCTCTCTGACGAGATGCTGGTCATCGACGATCACGACCCGGATCATGTGCGGTCCTCCAGCGGGACACTCGCCTCCACCACGAATCCTCCCTCAGCGGGCGACGACGTCCGCAGGTCGCCGCCGAGCAGCGCCAGCCGCTCGCGCATCCCGGTCAGCCCCCAACCCGGCGGCCCCGCGGCGCCGCCGGCCCCGCGGCCGTCGTCGCTCACGCGCAGCAGCAACGTGTCCGTGCCGTAGTCCAGGTCGATGCGGACCGTACGGGCGCCGGCGTGCCGCAGGACGTTGCTCAGCGACTCCTGCACCACCCGGTACGCCGTCGCGTCCGAGATCGCGGGCAGCCGCTCGGGCCGGCCCGAGGCCCGCACGTCGACGCCGAGCCCCGCCGCGGTGGCGGTCGCCACGAGCGCGTCCAGCAGGTCCAGCCCTGGTGCCGGCCCGTCGTCGGGGTCGCCCGCGCGCAACGCTCCCAGGGTCAGCCGTAGCTCGCGGCCCACGTCGCTGCACGCCGACCGGGCCGCGGCCAGCGAACGCTCGGCCACGTCGGGGGCGTCGCGCAGCGACTCGCGCGCCACGTCCGCGTGCAACGAGATCACCGACACCGTGTGCGCCATCAGATCGTGCAGGTCCCTGGCGATGCGCAGGCGCTCCTGCTCCACCCGCCGCGCCGCCTCCCGCTCGCGTTCCAGGCGGGCGGCGTGCTCCTGCCGGGCCAGTTCCGCGCGCCAGGCACGGCGGGCCCGCACGCCGTCGCCCAGCGCGATCGCGGCGGCCATGAGGCCCGCGGAGGTGGTGGTCTCGAAGCCGAGGAGGTAGGCCAGATCGTCGCCCTCCAGGATGCGCTGTGCGGTCGAGACGACGAGCAGGGCGACGGCCGTACCGATGGACCAGCGCGGCCTGCCCTGCTCCGCCGCGGAGTACAGGGCCGCGGCCAGCGGCGCGGCCAGCCCGATCGGCGGGTAGGACAGCATGTAGTAGACGATCAGGGCCGCTGCCGTGATCAGGAGCGTCGCCACCGGCCAGCGCCGGCGGGCGAACATCAGGACGGCGAACGACGCCCCGAACGTGTACGCGGCCAGGCCCGGCCCGGCCGACGCGCTGCCGACGTCGGCCGTGATGGCGGTGCCGACCACGACGAGCACCAGCATGGCCAGGCAGATGTCGGCCGCCGACTCGCGGCGGGCTGGTGATTCGCCCCGCACGCTTCCTCCGTCATCGTCGTGGGCGGGGCCGGAAACCCGGCACGATCCTGCTGATCAGCCAGGCCGCCGCGCCGACGGCCGCGCCGACCGCGAGCCCGGTCACCAGGCTGCTGCCCAGCGAGAAGGCCCGGAGCACCAGCCCTTCCACAGCGGGGGAGAGCGCGCCGGCGAGGTTGCCGCCCAGGTGGGGAGGGTCGCCGCCGAAGGCTCGTGCCCAAAATAGCTGATGGGTCACACCCAGCAGGACACCGTGGGCGGCCCCTACGGCGAGCAGCGTCATGAACGGGTTGGGCACCCGCTTCCAGAGCACCACGGCCGCCCATACGGCGATCGGGACGAACACCAGCAACGCGTTCACCACCGGGCCGACGAGCCTCAGATCGTGGGCGACCACGCGCGGCACGCCGAGCAGCGCGAGCCCCCACACGGCCCAGACCGTGATGCCGAGCCGGGCCGTCACGACGCGCCTCCCGCTTGCGCGACGGCGGCCAGGGCGCGGCCGCGGTGCAGACGCCACAGGCCGGTGAAGGCCAGGGTGGCGGTCACCGCGCTCATCGCCAGCCGCCCCCAGTGACCGGTCTCGAACTCCAGTGCCGTCTGCCGCAACACCTCCGCCGAATGGACCGCGGCGCCCTCCTCGAACATGATGTCGTTACGCGGCCAGAAGTAGAGAGCCGAGAACAGGAACTCGCCCAGCAGCAGCGACAGCAGGCTCCCACCGGTCCACAGCCGGGTTTCGCGCACCGGCCACGCCAGCACCAGGGCGGCCACCGAGGCGACCACGGTCACCGCGCCCATCGGCGGGAAGAAGTCCGCGGGGCCGGTCACGACGAAGAACTCCATCGACTCGGCCAGCGAGGCGGGCACGTCGTGGAAGACGTTCGGATAGATGACGACCGTCTCCACGGCGATGCCGCCGAACGCCACCATGGCGATCCAGACGTACACGGTGAGGACGGCGGGGGATAGGCGTTGTCGCATCGGGCTCACTTCGGCGCTCGGAGGCTCGGACCCGGCCGGGTCCCGGACTCGGCCGGGTCCCGGACGGTCAGGCTTCGGACCCGGTCAGGTCGTGGACCCGGTCAGGTTACGAACCGGGCCTCCCGCCCGTCGTCCGCCTCCAAGCCCTCCCGACGTACGCGTTTCGACGTATCAGCCGGGGCGGCGGGCCGCCGTCACCCGGGGGTGAGGCGCAGGACGGCGCGGTCGCCGGAGAGGTGGGTGAGGTCGAGCCGCATGTCGTTGATGCGGCCGGTCTCGCCAGGGGCGAGCACCAGTTCGCCCTCGTCGCGGCAGCGGCCGTTGACGCAGTTGCTGCTGATGCCGCCCTTCATCCCCTGGACGCTCAGCTTCCCGGCGGATCCTCTGAGCGTGATCCGCGCTCCGTCCGGCTCCAGGGCGCCGATGGTCAGTCGCCGCACCCCGAACCGCTTGTCAATGGTGAGCTCGTCGCCGGCCCGGATCTCGATCTCGCAGTCGGCGTCCTCGCACGACGACAGCTCGCGCCCGTCGGCGGCCCGCGGCCCGGCGGGCGTCTCTTGCGGGCCAGCGGCGGGCGCGCTGGGTGAGGCGGGGAGGCGCGCGGCCGGCGTGGTGGGCGTGGTGGCGCAGCCGGTGAGCACGATCAGCAGGAAGGCGGTGGCGGCGGGCCGGGCGAGGATCGGCATGGGGCTCCTAGTCGGGTGGTGCGCTCATCAGGCATGCGGTCGTTCCACATGGAGAAGATAACCCTCCGGCACGATCCCAATCCGGACGGCGACGGATCGGCGTGCCCCTTCGGCGCGTACAACCATTCGGTCGGCGCCGGACGCCCACGCCGCCGGGAAACCCGCTGTTGGCTGGAATGTCGGCTGATTTCCGGCCGATCGTTCGGCTCACATGGCGATCCCGTGCCAAAGGGCCGACTCTTGCCACGGTAACCAGCCATCCGGAAGGGGCAGCACATGCCGGGATTCCAGCACGAGCACGTCGTCGTCCGCTCCGGCGGCCGGTCCGGCCTGCCGGTGATCATCGCGGTGCACTCGACGAAGCTCGGCCAGGCGGTCGGCGGATGCCGCGTCTGGCGCTACGCCGACTGGCGTGACGGGCTCGCCGACGCGCTGCGGCTGTCGGCCGCCATGACCGCCAAGTGTGCCGTGGCCGGGCTGGCGAACGGCGGCGGCAAGACGGTCGTCGCCCTGCCCGCGGACGCCGAACTGGACGCGGCCACGCGCCGCATGGTCCTGCACGACGTCGCGGACGCGATCACGTCCCTGTCCGGCACGTACGCGACCGGCCCCGACGTCGGGACGACCCCCGAGGACATGGCCGTCATCGGGGAACGGACCCCGCACGTGTTCTGCAGACCGGAACGGCACGGCGGTGGCGGCTCCTCGGCGGCCACCGCGCTCGGCACGCTGGCGGCCCTGCGCGCCGTACGCCGGCGGCTGCACGGCACGGCGGCGTTCAGGGGCGCGCGGCTGGCGGTCGTGGGGCTGGGCAGCGTCGGCATGCGGCTGGCCCGCCTGCTCGCCGCCGAGGGGGCCGAGCTCGTGGTCGCCGACATCGACCCGGCGAAGCGGCATGAGAGCGACACGCTCGGCGCCACCTGGGTCTCGCCGGAGGAGGCCCTCACCGCGGACGTCGACATCGTCGTCCCCGCGGCGCTCGGCGGCGTGCTCACCGCGGACGTCGTGCCCGATCTGCGCTGCGCCGCCATCGCGGGACCGGCCAACAACCAGCTCGCCGCGGAGGACGTGGCGGGCCTGCTGCACCGGCGCGGCATCGCGTGGGTGCCCGACCACGTCGTCAGCGCGGGCGGCGTGATCAACACGCTCGCCGTGGAGCTGCACCACGAGAGCGCCGACGAGGCTCGGAAGCGGGTCGAGGCGATCGAGCACACCGTCTCCGACCTCCTGCACACGGCCGAACTCCAGCGGGTGACCCCCGCCCAGGCCGCGACGGAGCTGGCCCGGCTCCGGCTGGCGTCCGCCTGAGGCGTCACGGCCGCGGGGCCCCGCGGATGAGCCGGGCGACGCGCAATCCCGCCCAGAGCAGCAGGGCCAGCACGCCGGCCAGCGCGTACTCGATGGCCGGGATCCTGATCGTCTCGCCGGCGCCGCCGAGGAGGTCGCCGCGCAGGGCGTACACGACCATGAGGGAGCCCGCGTAGCCGGCGGCCAGCAGCAGGCGCGCGGCGCGCGAGAGCCCCAGCCCGTGCATCTGCGTGATCACGAAGACGCCGAGGAAGCCGAACAGGAACATCGGCCACATCCCGTCGGGGCCGGAGGTCATGACGGCCACCAGGGTGCCGTGCACCACGACGGTCAGCTCCAGCGTCAGCGTCCACCAGCGGTTGGTGTGGGCGCGGGTGAGGAACAGGCTGCCCTGCAGCAGCAGGAGGAACATGTAGAAGAAGCCGATGAGGTGGCCGCTGGTGGCCTCCGCCGGGTGGTACCAGAAGGTGTACACCCCCGCCCAGCTGAACAGGTAGCCGTGATAGCGGCGGGCGAAGTCGACGATCTCCCGGCCGAGGGGCGCCGGCCTGCCGAGGAACAGGCCGCGGCGGCGGTTCTCCATGAGCAGGACGACGACCAGGAGGAGCACCACAGAGCCCTGGGAGCTGTAGATCGACACGTCCTGGGCCAGGCCGTCGTAGAAAAGGTGTGTCTGCAGCGTGTGCAGGGCGACGAAGCCGGTGTTGACGGCCAGGGCCACGACGTTGATCGGGTGCAGGCCGGCGGCGTGGCGGCGCACCCTGGTCTGCGCGTAGTAGATCATCCACCAGAACGCGATCTGGTGGGCGGCGTATCCCGCCCAGGCCGACAGCCTGGTCCACACGGTGGGCTCGGGCAGCTTCCAGTAGTACCAGGAGGCGCCCTGGTCGGGCAGCAGCGCGATGCCGTGCAGCCGCTGGCCGAGCAGCCAGATCAGGCCGGTCAGCACGGCGCTGGCCGCCACCCCGGCCGCCAGCGCCGTGCCCGGCCTCACCGTGCTCAGCGCGTGCTTCTTGCCGTAGGGTACTTCCACCATCGAAATATATAGGGAGGGTTGTGACCCCGTACGAGGTGATGGTGCTCATTCGCCGGCTCAACGTGGAGAGCGACCGGTTCGTCGAGGGCTTCGCCGTGGCCCACCGGCTGCACCGCACCGACCTGAACGCCCTGGTGGAGATCCTCGACGCGCACCACGCCGGCCACGCGCTCTCGCCAGGCGAGCTGGGCGCGAAGCTCAACCTCAGCGCGCCCGCCACGACGGCCCTCATCGACCGGCTGGAGCAGGCCGGCCACGCCGGACGCCGGCGCAGCACCACCGACGGCCGCAAGATCGAAGTCGTCATCACCGAGCGCGCGGTCGAGCTGGCGCGCGCGTTCTTCGCCCCGCTGGGGCGCCACCTCACCGCCGTGGTCGAGGAGTTCGGCCCGGAGGAGCGGGAGACCATCGGCAGGTTCCTCACCCGTGGCATCGAGGCCACCGTGGCGGCCCGGGGGGACCACGGGGCATGAAGAAGATCGTGATCACCGGGGGCACCCGCGGCCTGGGGCGCGGCCTGGCCCGTGCGCTGCTGGAGCAGGGACACCAGGTGATGGTGTGCGGGACCGGCCAGGCCGGCGTCGCCGCGGTCACGAATGAGGTCGGCGTGCCCGCCCTCGTGGCGGACGCCACCGACCGCGCCCAGGTCCAGGCGCTCTGGGACGAGGCCGTACGCCGCTTCGGCCGCGTGGACATCTGGATCAACAACGCCGGGGTGTCACACCATCGCGTCCCGCTGTGGCGGCTGCCCGAGCCCGAGGCGCGCACGGTGGCGGAGGTCAACCTGCTCGGCGTGCTGAACGGGTGCGCCGTCGCGGCGGCGGGGATGGCGGCGCGGGGCGGCGGCCACATCTGGAACATGGAGGGCCTGGGCAGCGACGGCCGCGTCGTGCCCGGCCTCGGCGTCTACGGCGCCACCAAGCGCGCCGTCACCTACCTGACCAGGGCCCTGGCCAAGGAGGCTCCCGACGGGGTGACGGCGGGCCTGCTCAGCCCGGGCATGGTGGTCACCGACCTGCTGACGTATGGCGACTCGGAGGCGGCGCGGGGGCGCGCCTCTGAGATCTTCGCCATCCTGGCCGATCCGGTCGACACCGTGGCGCCGTGGCTGGCGCGGCGCGTCGTCACCCGGGCGAAGAACGGCGCCCGTACCGGGCGACTCGTTAGGCTGCCTCCCAAGGAGGCGGCGAGGGTCGGTGGCGAGGTGACGGTTGGCTGGTGAGGCGGCGCGGCTGCTCGAGAGCTTCGGCCGCCGGTACGCGGCCGCGGTGCGCCTGGCCACGCTTGCGCCGATCGTCGCGATAGCGCTGTTCCGCGCCCCGCCCGAGAATTTCGCGGGCACCGCGGCGACGGCCGCCGCCGCGGCGGTGTGGACCTGCGGCTACGCGTGGTGGCTGCGCGCGGGCCGCGGGCACGCGGCGGTCGCCCTCGACGTGGTCGTCCTGCTGGGCCTGTACACGAGCATCTTCCTGACCGACGCCGTCGAGGACCGCAACACCGGGTGGCTGCGGCTCCTGATCACGTTCGCCTGCGTGACGTGCCAGTGGCACGCCCCGCCGCTCGCGGGAGGCCTCGCGGCGGTGGCGACAGTGGGCGGGGCGGTGGGCTTCCTCACGGCGGCGGGAGCGGCGCAGGTGGACAACAGCCTGGTCACGGGGACGGTGTGGGCGTTACCGGCCGCCGGGCTGTCCAGAGCGGCCTGGGTGCTCGTCCACCGCGCCGCGGAACGCGCTGACCGGATGGCGGCCGAGGCCGTACGGGCACGCGCCGAGTCGCAGGTGGCCGAGGCGGTCAGAGCCGAGGAACGCGAGCTCGGCAACTCGTTGCACGACACGGCGGCCACGACCCTGCTGATGGTCGGCATCGGGCAGGTGCGCTCGGACGCGGAGTGGCTGGCCCCGCAGGCGGGCCGCGACCTCGACAGGCTCCGCTCCGACAGCGGGCGCGCACCCCTGCACGCCGACCTCGTCGAGCTGTTACGCGCCGACCTCGATTCCGTGCAGCTGACCGTGGAGTTCGACGCCCCGGCTGAGCTGCGGCTGCCGTTCGAGGCGGCCAGGGCGATCGCCGACGCGGCCAGGGAGTCCCTCACCAACGTACGCCGCCACGCGGGCACGACCCGGGCCGCCGTCCGGCTGGCCGGGGACGCGCGGTCGCTGCGGCTCGACATCGCCGACCAGGGGAAGGGATTCTCGCCCGCGGACGTGTCCGTCACCCGGCGGGGCCTGCGCGAGTCCGTACGGGGCAGGATGAGCCGCATCGGCGGTACGGTCACGATCACCTCCGCCGAGGGCGAGGGCACCCTCGTCCGGATGGAATGGCGTGCCGATGGGTGACGCCGCCGAGGAGATGACGCGGGCGCAGTTACGGCGCGGCCTGCGGGTCGCGACGCTGCTCGTCGCCCTGGTGACGGTGTGCGGGCAGGGGCTGTCCAACATTCTGCGCCACCTGGACGCGTACCCGTCGCCGCTCGCGCAGCTGGCCGCTTTCGCGGTGCTCGCCGCCGTGCTCGCCGGCGAGGCCGTCCTGCTCCTCCGGCGGCGATCGTGGGGACGGCTCCGCCGGGCCGCCGTCGCCGTCGTGCTCGCCGCGTCCGTCCTGTCGTACGTGACCCTCCCGGAGGGGCGCACCTCGACCAACACCGACTGGCTCTTCGGCGCCGCCGCCTGGGTGGGCCTCGTCGTGCTGCTCGACCGCCCGCTGCGGGTCGCCGTCGCGTTCCTGCTCGCCCACGACCTGACCGCCCTGGCGCACCTGCTCATGGTGGACCCCAACCGGGGAGACCTGGCCCGGTTCGCCACCGGCTCGGTGACCGTGATCGGCCTCCCCCTGTGCGTGGCCGTGGTGGCGACCGTCCTCAACTCGCTGAGCGCGGCCTCGGCGGCCTCCCAGCGGGAGATCGAGCGGGTACGCGTCGCCGAGGCGGTCGCGGCGGAGTCCCACCGCCGCAGGCAGCAGCGGCTCGCCGAGCTGTCGGCGACCACGATCCCGCTGCTGGAAGGGCTCGCCGACGGCTCGCTCCGCCCCGAGGACCCGGCGATCCAGCGGCGCTGCGCGATCGAGGCCGGCCGGATGCGCAGGCTGTTCGCCGAGACCGACACCGTGGCCAACCCCCTCGTGCACGAGCTGCGCCACTGCGCCGATGTCGCGGACCGCAAGGGCGTCGTCGTGGAGCTGGACGCTCGCGGCCACTGGCCGACGCCGCCCGTGGCCGTCCGGCGCGACCTCACCGAGCCGGTCCTGAGCGTGCTCGCCACCGCCGCCTCCCGGGCCCGGATCGCGGTCGTCGGCGGCGCGGACCTGGTGTCGGTGAGCGTCGTCGCGGACAGCGGTGAGGTGGATCTGCCGGATCCGGTGACGCCGGGAGTGCACGTCGAGACGTTGAACAACGACGACACGATATGGATGGAGGTCCGATGGCAGCCGAGCCCGCAGCCGGCGAGCTGATCACGGTGGTGATCGTCGACGATCACGCGGCCATCGCCGCAGGCGTCCGCTCCTGGTGTTCCCAGGCCGTGCCGCCGATCGAGCTCGTCGACGCCGGCGACCGGCTCGCCGACGTGTGGACCGGCCCCGGAGCCGCCGCCGACGTGGTGATCTTCGATCTGGAGCTGGTGCCGCGCAGACCGGACTTCGGCGAGCTGCGCCGGCTGGTCGACAACGGCCGCCGCGTGATCGTGTACTCCCAGCACACCGACGACGCGACCGCGATCAAGTGCGTCGACCTCGGCGCGCTCGCCTACCTGACCAAGCGCGAGGGCCCCGACCACCTGGTGCCCGCCATCCGGGCGGCCGCGCGGGGCGAGCCCTACACCGCGCCGTCGCTGTCCGGGGCGCTCATCGCCGACGACGCCCCCGGCCGGCCGCGCCTGTCCCAGCGCGAGACCGAGGTGCTGCGGGCGTGGTTCGTGGCCTCGTCCAAGGAGCTCGTCGCCGCGAAGCTCAACATCACCGTCAAGACCGTCGACACCTACATCGCCCGCGTCCGGGTGAAGTACGCCAACGTTGGGCGGGCCGCCCGCACCAAGAGCGAACTGGTCGGCCGTGCCCTCGACGACGGGCTCATCACGCTCGCCGAGCTCAACGAGACGGCGACCTAGTTGTAGGGCGTTCACCGGACACCAGTGCGGCCCCCGCCTTCCTAGACTTGCCGGCAGCAGCGGCCATGCCGCGCGGCACCCTCCGCGAAGGGGCGGCGGGTGTCCGCACCACTCGGGTACGGAAGGCCACAGGAAGGTTCCTGTTTTGCCGTTGATGCTCAGGACGGGCGCGTTCACGATGTCCCGCGGACCCTGCGGCAACTCGTGGGGGAGTGATCGACCGGCGCCGGCCGACGCCGACGGCTCCGGGGAGCCTGCGGGCGGGCGGGGACCCGTTCGTGTCCGAGCAGACCGTGCGTGAGGCCGCGTTCCCCGTGATCGGCTGAGGAGTTCCGCCGGGCAGGACGGCTGCGGGCGCGGACCGTCCGTCCTGCTCTTCCCGGCGCATGCCTCCTTCTCGTCCGCGGCACCACGGAGTCTCGCGTCGGTCATCCACTGTGACAGGGGGAGCTCAAATGGGACTGCAGATCAAGTTTCTCGGGCCATGGGAGGTCACGGCGAACGGCGAGCCGGTGAGGCTGGCCGGGCTGCGGCGGGTGGGGGTGCTGGCCCGGCTGGCGCTCAGCGCCGGCCGGGCGGTCCCGGCCGAGCGGATCCTCGCCGACGTGTGGGATCAGACCACGGTGACGACGGCGGGCAAGCAGCTGCACATCGTGGTGTCCAAGCTGCGCGCCCTCCTCGCGCCGTACCAGGACGACGAGATCATCACCACCGTCACCGGTGGCTACCAGCTCAACCTCGCCCGTGAGAGCGTCGACGCCCACCTGTTCACCCGCATGGCCGGCCAGGCGCGGGCCGCCCGGGCCCAGGGCGAGATCGCGACGGCGGACGAGCTGTTCCGGCGGGCTCTGGCGTTGTGGCGGGGCAACGCGCTGGAGGGCATGACCGGCGCGTGGGCGCAGGCGGCGTGCGCCTGCCTGGAGGAGGAGCGCCTGACCACGCTGGAGGACCACATCGACCTGCGGCTGGAGTCCGGCGACCATCACGCGGTGGTGCCGGTGCTCACCGCTCACGCCGAGGCGTACCCGCTGCGCGAGCGGCCGCGCGCCCAGCTGATGCTGGCGATGTACCGGGCCTCCCGGCCGTGCGAAGCCCTCGAGGTGTACCAGGAGACGCGCCGCGTCATGGTCGACGAGCTCGGCATCGAACCAGGGGCGGCGCTGCGCCGCATGCAGCAGGCGGTGCTCAGGCGCGACCCCGCGCTCGACCTGGCCTCCCCGGCGCGGCGCGCCACCCTCACGCGGGCCGCCCTCCCCAACGAGCTCCCCGCCGACACCCGGGCGTTCACCGCCCGCGCCACGGAGATCGCCTGGCTGCGCGGGACGCTCGCCGACGCCGTGCCGGGACTGCCGTCCGTCGCGGCGATCCACGGGGCCGGCGGGACCGGCAAGTCCGCGCTGGCCGTGCACGCCGCGCACGGCGTCGCCGAGCGGTTCGCCGACGGCGTCCTCTACGTCGACCTGCGTGCCGCCACCGACGGGCGCACGCCGCTGACGCCGTACGACGCCCTGAGCCGGCTGCTGCGCTCCCTCGGGGTGGACGGCGCCGCCGTACCGTCCACCCTGGACGAGGCCGCCGCCCGCTACCGCTCCCTGACCTCGACGCGCGAGCTGCTCGTCGTCCTCGACGACGCGCTCGACGCCGGCCAGGTCGGTCAGCTCATCCCCGCGGGGCCCAAGTGCGCGGCCGTCATCACCAGCCGGCAGGCCATGGCCTCGCTCGGCATCACGAGCCGGCTGAACCTGACCGGGCTGGCCGACGCCGACGCCACCGCCTTGCTCTCCCGCATCGTGGACCCCGCGAGAATCGCCGCCGAGCCGGAGGCGGCTCAGCGGATCGTCCGGCTCTGCGGCGGGCTGCCCCTCGCGCTCCGCATCTCCGCGGCGCGCCTGGCCGCCCGGCCCGACCGGCGGTTGTCCTCGCTGGCCGAGCAGCTCGCCGACGACACCCGCCGCCTCGACGTCCTCGAACACGCCGACCTGGCGATCCGCACCAGCATCGCGGCCGGCCTCCAGCACCTGCGGGGAGAGCCCGACGCCGGCCACGCCTTCCACCTGCTGGGGCTCATGGGCACCGGCACCCACACGGCGGCCGCCACGTCCGCTGTCATCGGCTGGCCCGAGCCGCGCGCGGAAGCCGCGCTCAACCGGCTCCTGGACGCCCGCCTGCTCGAACGCGCCGGGTTCCGGCGCTACCGGATGCCCGACCTGATCCGCCTTTACGCGCGCGAGCAGGCCGCCCGCCACATGCCGGAGCCCGTACGCGTCACCGCCGCCCGCCAGGCGTTCCACCACCACCTGACCAGAACGCTCGACCCGATAGCGCACCGCCGCGGCCCGGCCGAGCGGACCATGGGCCGGCAGGCGGCCACCCTCCCACGCCGCCTCGCCGTCCACTGACCCCATGACGAGCACGCGGGCTCTCGCGCCCGGCGTGTCCAGTGAGGTGAGCGTTCGTGACCTGCGTGAACATGGTGGGCAAGGCGGCTGTTCCCGCGCCAGGGGAACGGGACGCCCTTCACATGTGAGCGTGAGGAGCTTGGGGTGCAAGACCTTCTGTCCGCGATCTCGGACTTCGTCTGGGGGCCGTTCCTGCTGATCCCCCTGCTCCTGCTGACGGGCCTCTACCTCACGATCGTCCTGCGCGGCCTGCAGTTCCACAAACTCTTCTACGCCCTCTGGCTCGCGCTCATCCGGCGCAAGGAAGCCGAGGGCGTGGGCGACATCTCCCACTACCAGGCCCTGTCGACGGCCCTGGCGGCCACCGTGGGCGTCGGCAACATCGCGGGCGTCGCCACGGCCATCCACCTCGGCGGCCCCGGCGCCCTCTTCTGGATGTGGGTGACCGGGCTGGTCGGCATGGCGACGAAATACTCGGAGGCGTTCCTCGGCGTGCGCTTCCGCCGTACCGACGCCAAGGGCGAGCAGAGCGGCGGCCCGATGTTCTACCTGACCTACGGGGTGGGCGGGAAGTTCGGCGCGGCCCTGGGCGTGCTGTTCGCCGTCTTCGGCGCGCTCGCGGCGTTCGGCATCGGCAACATGGTGCAGTCCAACAGCGTGGCCGACGCGGTCAACTCGCAGTGGGGTGTTCCCATGTGGCTGACCGGCGCGATCATCACCGTGCTTGCCGCCGTCGTCATCCTGGGCGGCATCAAGAGCATCGGCGCGGTCACCAGCGCCTTCGTCCCCGTGATGATCGTCTTCTACATCATCGGCGCCCTGTGGATCATCGTCGCCAACGTCGGCAACCTGCCCGATGCGCTGGCCCTCGTCTTCGCCGACGCGTTCACCGGCACCGCGGCCACCGGCGGGTTCGCCGGCGCGGGCATCATGCTGGCCATCCGGTACGGCGTGGCCCGCGGCATCTTCTCCAACGAGTCGGGCCTCGGCACCGGCGGCATCGCCGCGGCGGCGGCCAAGACGAACGAGCCGGTGCGGCAGGCGCTCGTGTCGATGACCCAGACGTTCATCGACACGCTGGTCGTGGTCAGCATGACCGGCCTGGCCATCGTCGTCACCGGCGCCTGGCGCAGCGGCGAGAACGGCGCGCCACTCACCACCATGGCCTTCAGCCACGGCCTGCCCGGCCAGTGGGGCGGCATCGTCGTGACGATCGGCCTGGTCTTCTTCGCCTTCTCCACGCTGCTCGGCTGGGCGTACTACGGCGAGCGCTGCATGGACCGGCTCTTCGGCAGGGGAGCGGTGGTGCCGTACCGGTTGCTGTTCATCGTGCTGATCTTCGTCGGCACGGTGCTGGAGCTGCAGACCGTGTGGACATTCTCCGACATCATGAACGGTCTCATGGCGCTGCCCAACCTCATCGGCCTCCTCCTGCTCTCCGGGCTCGTCGTCAGGGAGACCCGCGCCTACTTCAACCGTCCCGACTGGGCCGAGGTGCCCGCCGTCGAGCCGCGCTGAATACGAGTGCGCGTTGCCGGGGGCGCCTGCCAGGATGCACGCATGACTGATCTCGAACTGAAGTCGGATCTGCGCTTCTACCTGCAGCGCGCACGCGAGGCCCTGCTGTGGAAGCTCGACGGCCTGTCCGACTACGACGTCCGCCGCCCACTGACGCCCACCGGCACCAACCTGCTGGGGGTGGTCAAGCACGTCGCTGGCACGGAGGCGGAATATCTCGGCGACGTCTTCGCCCGGCCGTTCCCCGAGCCGCTGCCGTGGATGGCGGAGGACGCCGAGCCCAACGCCGACATGTGGGCGACCGCTGACGAGTCGCGCGAGGACATCGTGGGCCTCTATCACCGGGTGTGGGCCCACTCCGACGCGACGATCGACGCGCTGGCGCTCGACGCGCCCGGCGAGGTGCCGTGGTGGTCGGAGGAGCGTCGCAAGGTGACGCTGCACCGGATCATCACGCACATGATCGTCGAGACCAACCGGCACGCCGGCCACGCCGACATCGTCCGCGAGCTCATCGACGGGGCCGCCGGCATGCAGCGGGGCAACGACAACCTGCCGCAGGGCGACCAGGCGTGGTGGGAGGCCTACCGCGACAGGGTGGAGCAGGTGGCGCGGGAGGCGGGTCAGCGGTCCGCCAGGTGAGGTGAAGCGGCTCAGCGGTCCTGGGGGAGGTGATCGGCGAGCCCGATCGCCGGCAGGATCGCCTGGTCGACGATGTCGGCCAGGTCGGCGTCCGTGGGAGGCGCCCCGTCGATCAGCCGTTTGGTGACGAGCGCCTCGCCGATGTCGGCCACCACCGGGGTGATCCGCGCGGCGGGGAAGTGGCCGCGCTCGGCGTAGTGCCGGAGCACCGTGCTGGTGAACGTGCCGCCCCGCCGGGCGAAGACCCTCTCGAACAGGGCGTCGGAGATCTTCGCGGCGCCCTTGGGGTCGGTGAGGATGGCGGCGACCGCGCGGCCGGCCGGGCTCAGCGTCCACGTGACCATGAGCTGGAGCGACCGGATCAGGTCGCCGCGAAGGTCGTCGGCGGCGAGGGTCGGCTCCTCGACCGGATGTGAGTGATAGAGGGCGTCGAGGAGCACCTCGATCGGATCCGGCCAGCGGCGGTAGAGCGTGGTGCGGGCGGTCGCCGCGCGCCTGCCGATGCCCTCCATGGTCAGCCGTCCGACGCCGACCTCCACCACCTCTTCCAGCACCGCGGCGTGGATGGCGTCGATCAGCTCCTGGCCGCGCCGCCGCGTCCGGCGGTTGCTTGCACCCATGCTCTTCCCTCATTTGGCTACAGGGCTGTATCTTACTCACGCAGTTAAGCTACAGTCGTGTATCTAAAGCTGGGGGAAGTCCATGTCCATCTCCGCTCCGGCCCTCGCCCAGGGCGCCGTCCCGCTCGCCCGGCGATCCCTCGCTCCCGACCTCGCGCGCGGGGTCATGCTGCTGCTCATCGCCGTGGCGCACGCGCACATGTACCTGTCCGGGCACCCCTCGGGCTTCCGCGGCTACACCCTGGACGGAGGCACCCTCGACCGGGTGGTGGCCGGGGCGCAGATCCTCCTGGTGGACGGCCGCGCGCTGCCCATGTTCGCCGCCCTGTTCGGCTACGGCCTGGTCCAGTTGTCGGACCGGCGGCTCGGCGCCGGGCAGAGCTGGCCGGAGGTGCGGCGGGTGCTGCGCCGCCGGAGCCTGTGGCTGCTGGCGTTCGGGTTCTGCCACGCGCTCCTGCTGTTCTTCGGCGACATCCTCGGCGCGTACGGGCTGGTCGGGCTGGTGCTCGTCGGCTTCGTCCGGCGCAGCGACCGTGCCCTCTTCTGGGCCGCCGGCGTGGCGGCCGTCCTGCACGTCATCGTGCTCGCCCTGTTCGGGCTGCTCACCGCGACCGCCGAGAAGGGCGACACGCCGGCCGCCATGGCCGACCCGCTCCAGGCGGCCCTGACGCGGATCGTCGGCTGGATCGGGATGACCCCCACCTACTTCGCCGTGAGCGTCGTGCCCGCCTTCCTGCTCGGGATCTGGGCGGCCCGCCGCCGGCTGCTTGACGAGCCGGCGCTGCACCGGGCGCTGCTCTCGCGGGTCGCCGCCACCGGCACGCTGATCGCGGTCGCCGGCGCCCTGCCGCTGACGCTGGTCGACACGCGGCTCTGGAGCCCCACGGACGCGGTCGCCATCTCCGTGTACGCCCTGCACAGCGTCACCGGCATCGCCGGCGGGCTAGCGTACGCCGCGCTGGTCGGGCGCGTCGCGGCCCAGGGCAGGCGGCGCGCCACCGGAACCGTGACCAGGGCGCTCGCCGCCTGCGGCCAGTGGTCGCTCACCTGCTACCTGCTCCAGTCGGTGGTCTTCGTCGCGATCTTCACGCCGTACCTGGGCGGGCTCGCCACCCGCGTCGGCGACGCGGCCGCGTCCGGCATCGCCGTGCTCACGTGGCTCGGGACCGTGGTCCTGGCCGCCGCGCTGTCGCGTACGGGGCGGCGCGGGCCGGCGGAGACGGCGTTGCGGCGGCTCACATACCGCCGCGCCCGCTGACCCGGCGGCCGTTATAGTGGACACGTGCAATACCTGTTCTTCCTCTGAGGACGACGACGCCGGCCGCCGTTGCCGACCCGGTTCTGCCCTGATCGACGGGCCCGGGCGCGGCCGGATCCCTCCGTCGTCAGCTCTCGTCTCTCACCGGGCGCCCGCCTGCGCGCGAGCCCGGTCCTTGGAGGAAGCGTGTCCACCGCCATGTCCCTACCGGCTCGTGCGCGGGCCCATCTCAGCGCCACCGACGTGCGTCTCGCCCGCGGTGGCAGGCCGGTCCTGACCGGCGTCAACCTCACCGTCTCCCCCGGTGACCGCCTGGGCGTGGTCGGCGAGAACGGCCGCGGCAAGACCACACTGCTGCACGTCCTCGCCGGCGCCCTGACTCCCGACTCCGGCTCGGTCAGCCGGGTCGGCACCGTCGGCGTCGCCGACCAGGAGCTGCCCATCGGCGACGACCGCACGGTCGGCGACCTGATCGACGTCGAACTCGCGCAGGTGCGGGCCGTGCTCCGCGCGTTCGACGCGGCGACGCGGGCCCTCGAGGAGGAACGTCCGGGCGCCGAGCAGGACTACGCCGAGGCGCTCGCCGCCGCGGAGTCCCTCGGGGCGTGGGACGCCGACCGCCGCGTCGACGTCTCGCTCGCCGCGCTCGGCGCCGTCGGCGACCGGGATCGGCCCCTGGCGGGCCTGTCCGTCGGCCAGCGGTACCGGATCAGGCTCGCCGGCCTGCTGGGCGCCGGGCACGACCTGCTGCTGCTGGACGAGCCGACCAACCACCTCGACGCGAGCGGCCTCGACCACCTGACCGCCCGGCTGCGGGCGCATCCGGGCGGGGTCGTGCTGGTCAGCCACGACCGCGCGCTGCTGGCCGACGTCGTCACCACCGTGCTCGACCTCGACCCGACCAGCGACGGGCTGCCCCGTACGTACGGTGGCGGCTACGACGGCTACCGCGAGGGCCACCGCGCGGAACGTGAACGCTGGGAGCTCGCCTTCCGCGACCAGGAGAACGAGCGGCAGCGGCTCGCGCAGGACCTGTCCGCCGCCCAGAACCGCCTGTCCACCGGATGGCGACCCGACAAGGGCACCGGCAAGCACACGCGCGCCACCCGGGCGCCCGCGCTGGTGCGGGCCGTGCACCGGCGGCGGGAGGCGCTGGAGTCGCAGGTGCTCGACGTGCCCAAGCCGCCGCTGCGCTTCCAGATGCCGCGGCTGGAGGCGACGCCGGGAGCCACGCTGCTGCGGGCCGACGACGTCACGGTGGCCGGAAGGCTGCAAGCGCCCCGGTCGGTGCATCTGCGCGCCGGTGACCGTCTCGTGGTGACCGGGCCCAACGGCTCGGGCAAGTCGACCCTGCTCGCCGTGCTCGCCCAGACGCTGGCGCCCGCTTCCGGGACCGTGCAGCGCAAGCGCGGCGCCCGCGTCGGCCTGCTCGCCCAGGAGTCACCGCCGCCGTCGCGGCGGCGGGCCTTCGAGGTCTACGAGGCCGCGGTCGGCCGGCTCGTCAGCTCCGGCGCGCTGCGCGAGGGTGACCAGGTCGGGCTCACGCAGCTGGGGTTGCTGCCCTCCGAGGCCGCGCACCGGCCGGTGCACGAGCTGTCGATCGGCCAGCAACGCCGGCTCGACCTGGCCATCCTGCTGGCCGGGCGGCCCCAGGTCGTCCTGCTCGACGAGCCGACCAACCACCTGTCCATGGCGCTGGTCGACGAGCTGACCGAGGCGCTGTCCGTGACGGCCGCGGCGGTGGTCCTGGCCACCCACGACCGCAGGCTGCTCCGCGACACCGCCACCTGGCCGCGGCTGCGCATCTGAGACCCCGCGGGCGGAGCCACCGCCACAGGGCCTGCCCGCCACGGCCGCGGCTCTGAGAGCCCGCGGGCGGTCGGAGCCACAGACACAGGCGAGCGCGACGGCGGCGACTCATGGAGCCCGCGGGCGGTCAGGGCCACAGCCACAGGGCGAGCGCGCCGGCGGCGGCGACGAGGACGATCGAGGCGCCGGCGAGGGCCTTCCCGAGCGTGGAAGCCGGTGCCAGCCGGCCCAGGCCGGCGCGTCGGCGGTATCGCGCCATCCGGCCGTCGCCGCCGCCGTCCCGCGCGAGCATCCGGTCGAGGCCGGCCTTGACGGTGTCGGCGACGGGGGTCCCGGTCATGCTCAGCTCGCGCATCGTGCCGCCGGCCATGGTGTGGAGCAGGGCCGGGGCCGTTCCCGGCGCGCCGAGGGTCATGATCGCGAGCAGGAACGTCCGGGGAGGGCTGTCCAGGTCCGCCAGGATCTCCTTGATGTCGGCCGACGTCAGGTAGCGGCGGTGGCCCACCCAGAGCACGTCCTGGTAGCGGACCACGCTCTCCTCGGCCGCGCAGATGGAGCTGATCGCCTCGATGAGGTAGCGGTGGCGCGCGAGCGCGTACCTGACGGCCTCCATGCCCCGGGGATCGGTGGGCAGCGCGCGGCGGTCCGCCTCGGTGATCACTATTTCCAGCACCTTGCGGTTGCGGGAGCGGACGGCGACGTGGCACAGCTCGTCCTCCGACATGACGGCGAGCACCTTGTGCAGGTGCTCGGGGCCTTGGAGGTAGGCGATGAGCAACCTGCCCGACGGAGCGCTCGCGGGCAGGAGCTTGCTCATCGCGGCGAGCAGCGCCGGGGAGAGGCCGTGCTCCAGGCGGCGCTGGCCGCCCAGATCGACCAGCATCTCCTCGACGTCGGCCGCGTGCATCGGCGCCGCGTACAGCAGCCGCAGCAGGATCTCGAAGAAGTCGCGCACGACGGCGGAACCGCTCAGCCTTTCCGGCGGGCGGATCGGGTTCGCCCTGATGAACACGCGGTAGGTCTTGCGGTCCTGGTCGGTCACCCGGTCGCGAGCCCGCTCCGCCAGCTGCGCGGTGAGCGCGCCGAGCCGCTGCTCCTCGGCGTGCGCGATGCTCTCACGGCACTGGTGCAGCAGCTGCTCCACCGAGGGCTTCGGCGGGCGTACGACGGACTGCCCGCCGTACGCCGTGCCCCGGTCGGAGGCACGGCCGCGGAGCAGCCTGGACGCCGCCGCGCGGTGGGAGACGTCGTCGAAGTCGCGCGGCTCCACCAGGGTGCCGAGCCACCCCACCAGGTCGCAGAGGTCGTCACCCTGGTAACGCTCGAGTTCCTTCTCGTAGAGCAGCGCCTGGGGCGGGAACGACGCCGGCCGGTCATCCGCCTCCCAGGGCAGCTCCCACGCGCCGTGGGTGGGCGGCACCTCGGCGAAGGAGAGCCGGATCCGGTGCCGGGAGGCGCTGTTGGTCCAGGTGGAGACCGCCAGCGTGTGGCGGAACCCGTACGGGAGCAGTGCGGCCACGGCGTCGAGGAAGTCCAGCCGCCGGTCCGGCGGGAGGTGGCCGGCCCGCACCACGCAGACGGGCCGCCCGGTCAGCAGGAGCGCCGCCGCCCGCCGCGCCGTGCCGTTCACCTGATCGGCTAGGTGGCGCTCGTCGTAGGCGGCGAGGGAGAGCCCGAAGGGCGCGTCGCCGGAGAAGTCCTCCTCGGCCAGCGCTTCGTACAGGGCACGGTACGACACCGTGCTCGGCCCCGCGACGACGTCCGCCCAGCGGACGCAGACGTAGTACGTCATCGCGTACGGGCGGTGGAAGCCGTCCTGGGAGTCGGGCTCCCTCTGCAGGGACAGCCCCAGCCACGGCTCGCCGTCCGCGGCGAAGTAGCTGGTCGCCACGCGCGGCAGGGCCTTGGGCTCCATGGTGCCGGAGGTGAACGCCTTGAGCCACATGCCGAACTCCGCGTTGGAGATCGCCCCCGAACTGCAGCGGATCACGCTGTAGTCGTCCAGGCTCTCCGGCGTCTTGCCGAGGATCGCCCAGTGGGCGGTCAGCCGTTCCATCGTCCGCTCCCGATCGCGCCGGGCCGGAGCATCTGGCCGAGCCAGAGCACGGGCTCCATGACGTTCATGGGGCGGATGGCGCCCCGGATCGTCAGCCCGCCGCCGGCGTTGTCGATGACGTTGAGGTAGTCGTCGGGGTCGAAGCGGCCGAGATCCTCGTCGATGAACAGGCCGACGGACGACGTCACGAAGTATTTGATGCGGTCCTTGTGGAAGAACGCCTCGATCAGGTCGAGGATCATCTCCGTGTTGTGGTCGTGGGCCTCCTGGCACAGCAGCCGGAAGAAGTCGCGGACGCGGTCCGGGGGCACGTGGGGGATGCGCAGCTCGTCGGTGGGGTCCCGCTCCGTGAACCCTCCCTCCATCGCGATCCGCAGCACCCGCGGGTCGTCGTACTTGGTGATGCAGACCGCGATGTGGTGGGGCAGCTTGCCGTCCTCGTACTCGTCGCCGACGAGCATCCGGCCGGCGACCTCGTGCAGCGCGGCGTCCAGGTGCTTGAACGCGTCGCCGACCCTGGCCTCCCGGTCGGGGTCGAACATGTAGATCAGCCCGCGGCTCTTGACGAGGCTGTCGACCAGGGCCTTCTTGTCGATGTTCGACTCCGACTCGGCGTACAGGTCACCTCGGAGGTCGAGGAAGTCGAGCTTGATCTTCGGTGCCCTCGCCGCACGCGCCGTCCACGGCCACCACCATCGCCGGCGCGTCTCCGCCGGGCCGATGATCATCCAGCTGTAGTGGGTGAGGGCCTCGGTCGGGGCGGGGAACGTACGTGCCTGCAGCAGCGTGTTGCGCAGTTTCGCCAGTTCAGTCCGTGACACCGCGTTTTCGCCGATGAGCCTCCAGCCGGCGTCACGGGACTTGTTCAGTGCGATGCTCAGCGCCGCCAGGAAGGCGGTCTTGCCGCTGCCCGAGGCTCCCCACATCGCGATGTCGGGCTCCCGGCCGCGCTCGGGATCGCCAGGGGCGGAGTCAGTGTCGGCCACCGCTGTCCTCACTCTGGGAGACGAAGGGAAGGGAGAGCACCCCTGCGGGCTCGGGCACCAGGCCGAGCCGGACCGCGAGCTCTTCCGCGTTGACCGCGTCCACCTGGAACAACGCGGTCGAGCCGAGCCGGCGCCAGGGGGACGTGGAGCTGGCCGGCGGGCTGTCGCAGATGACCGCGCTCCTCAGGCCGCGCTGCTGCTCCATCTCGCGCAGCAGCGCAAGCCAGTCGTGCCGCGCGGGACAGGCCGGCACCCGGTCGAGGCCGGACCGGGGCGGGTGCGGGGGCCGCGCCCCGATGGTGAGCAGCGCCGTGCGCGGGCTCGCCGGCTGCTGCAGCAGCCTGGTGCGCACCTCGGCGAGCATGTCCTCGATCTGGGCGGCGTTGGGGTAGGTCGGCGTGGTGGGCCGCAGGGACTCGAGGGCGGCGCGTGCCTGCGCCGTGGACGCCGACCAGGCGGCGAGGGACGGCCGGCTCCGGTCCGCGCGCCTGGTGTCGTACACGTGGGTGCCGTATCCCACGACGGACACCTTCAGCTGCTGGAGGTCGGGGCAGCGTTCGGCGAGGAGGTCGATGACGTAGCCGGCCCAGTGGCAGCGGGCCTCGAACTCCTCCCTCGTGCCCGCCGTCTCGACGGCGCACACCAGATGCGCGGGCCGGGGCGCGCGCGGGAGCCGCTCCGGCAGCGTGGCCACGACCTCCTCCCACGAACGCGTGTCCGGCCGGAGCCCGGGGACCTCCGGGAAGCGGACCAGGCCGGGGCGCTCCAGCACCGCCCGCAGCACGTGCCGCCCCGGCGGGAGCGGCGCGTGGTCGGCCGACACCAGCCCCGACGGCTGGAGCGGGCCCGACCAGGCGGAGACCGCGAGCACCATGCCGCCCGCGTCGGTGCACGTGACGGCCACGCGGGCCTCGTCGCCGGGCTGCGCGCCGGCGCCGAAAAGCCGCCGGCCCACGAGTTCGAGCCTGCCGTCCTCCGCGCGTTCCCTGGCCACGACCAGGTCGTACGTCTGGCGCAGGGGCGCGCCGGCGGTCAGCTCGCCGAGCAGCTCCCCGACCTTCACCCCCGACTCCTCGATGAGCCGGGCCGACGGGCGCCACTGCCGCAGCGCGCGCACCGCCGCCTCCTGCTCGTGCCCGCCGGCGGAGCGCGTGATCACCACGGGATCGGCCTCGTCGGCGGAGATCAGATCGCGGGCTACCCGGAGCACCGCGTCGAAGACCTCGTCGCCCGAGGCGGTCAGGGTGGACCACTTGGCGGAGGCTCTGCGCGCGTGGCGGGCCGTGCCGACCTCGTCGGCGCGAACCTCGAAGACACGTATGCCGGCGGCGTCGATCTCCACGACGGCCAGCCGTTCCCTGAATGAGACGATCAGATCGGCGAGCTCGCCCCGCAACCCGCCCTCTGCGAAATGGTGCAAGAATCTCCCCGCCCGTTCACGACCCTGTCCGGTGATTAACCTTGTTCAACACCACTGGCGAAATATGTAGTTGATCATCGTTTGTCCGTTTCATGGTGACTCGAGGCGGACTGGTGAAGGAGGCCTTGGTGAGCCGACATTTATCCTCTTGTTATAAGTCATGATTGCCGGTTGTTTATGGTAGTCAGCGGATTACTCACGGGATAGGTTGTGCGGCATCCTGTCCCTTTCCCCCGGGGTGGCGTGTGGTCGGTAGATGGTTGATCGTCTTGTCGGGTGCGCGTCCGGAGGTGCTGGACAGGTGCAAGGGAGAGCGCGCCAGATTCCACGGCATGGGTGGCGCCATCCTGACCACGGCCTGCGTCGCCGCCATCTCCATGACCTTCGCCCTCGCCTCGGCGCTCAAGGTGTTCCCGCCGCTCGCCGTCCTCATCGGCCTCGTCTGGGGCGTGGCGATCCTGAGCCTCGACCGGTGGCTCGTCACGTCCCTGCCGGCCCAGGGCGGACGGCGCTTCTGGCTCGCCCTGCCCCGCGTGCTCCTCGCGCTGCTGCTCGGCGCCGTCATCTCCACGCCGCTGGTCCTGCAGATCTTCAAGCCCGAGATCGACGCCGAGATCGTCGACATCCAGCAGGAGCGGACCGACGCGTTCACCCGCACGCAGCAGGCGGGCGAGACCGGCCGGCGCATCGCCGAGCTGGAGAAGTCGGCCACGGCGCTGGAAGCCGTGATCGTCTCCCGTGGTGATAGCCCGCTCGACCCCGCCGCCGACCCCCGGGTCCAGGAGCTGACCAAGTCGCGGGCCCAGGCCGTGAAGCAGCGCGACAAGGCCTACCAGGAATGGCAGTGCCAGCTGTACGTCGGGCCGCCCAAGTGCGCGAAGAAGGGCCGGGGTCCCCTCGCCAAGGCGGCGGAGGAGGCGTACATCGCGGCCCGTAACCGGGCGAAGGACCTCGACGGGCAGATCGAGCAGCGCAGACGGCAGCTCAGCGACACCCAGAAGGCAGGAAAGGCCAGCAGGCTGACCCAGGCGGAGCAGGACCTGCGCGCCGTGCAGGCCGAGCTGGACAAACTGACCGAGCAGCAGGCCGGGCTGAGAGACGGCTTCGCCGACGAGATCAAGGGGTCCGACGGCCTGATGTTGCGGCTGGAGGCGCTCAGCAGGGTCTCGCGGGACAACGCCACCCTCAGCACGGCGAGGCTCCTGCTGTTCCTGTTCATCCTGCTCATCGAGTGCCTGCCGATCCTCGTCAAGCTCATGCAGCGGCCCGGCAGCTACGACACGATCGTGGCGGCGCTGGAGAAGCAGGAGGTCAACGACGCCATCGACCAGATCAACGAGGCTGACAGGCGGCTCGCGCGCGGCACCCGGCGGGACGGCGCGACCCGCCCGTACACCGCGGAGGAGCCGCGCACGGACGCCTTCCACGACGCCGGCACCCCGTTCCCGCCGCCACGGCAGGAACACAACGAGACCAGGAGCTTCGAGGACGAGGCGCTGCGCGACCTGCGCGACGACCGGGCCGCGCGGACGGCCGCGACCGGCGGGCGGGCCGAGTACGCCGGGCTGAACGATGATTGGTGAGCGCGTCGCCGGCCGGTTCGTCATCGAGGCGCAGTTGGGCAGCGGCGGCATGGGATGGGTCTGGCGCGGCCGTGACAGCAAGCTCGATCGGGTGGTGGCGCTCAAGCAGGTGCGTGCGGACGTCGGGCGCCTGCCGGAGCTGAAGGCGCGGGCCGAACGCGAGGCGCAGGCGCTGGCCCGGATCGACCACCCCGGCATCGTCCGCGTTCACGACGTGCTCGACGCCCCCGACGGCCCGTGGATCGTGATGGACTACGTCCAGGGCACCGTGCTCGGCGCGCTCATCGAAAGGGCGCCGCTGTCCGAGCCCGCCGTGGTGCGCATCGGCGCCCAGGCGCTCGACGCGCTCGCCGCCGCACATGCGGTGGGTGTGCTCCACCGCGACGTGAAGCCGGACAACATCCTGATCACCGCTGCCGGCTCGGTCGTCCTGGTCGACTTCGGGATCGCCGCCATCGAGGGCCACGAGCGCATCACCATGCTCGGCCACATCATCGGCACCCCCGACTTCCTCGCCCCCGAGCGCATACGCGGCACGCCGGTGGGCCCGGCGGCCGACCTGTGGTCGCTCGGGGCCACCCTCTACACGGCCCTGGAAGGACGCCCGCCGTTCCGCAAGAGCACCGAGGAGGCCACCAGGTTCGCGATCCTCACCTCGCCCCCCGACCCCATGATCAGGGCTGTCCGGCTCAAGCCGACGCTCAACCGGTTGCTCGCCAAGAGCCCGGCCAACCGGATGACCGCCGGTGAGCTGGCGCGGCAGCTGGAAAGGGCCGCCGGGGGCGATCGCGGCGCCGGACCGCGGCCGCCGTCGCGTGCTGCTACGGCAACGCAACCCCGGCCGCCCAGGGAGGACGAGGTCGCACGGGCGAACGGCGGCCCCGGCAGCAGAGGCGCCTCCGGAGGCAGGGGCGCTTCGGCAGGCGGCGGGGGAGCGGGTGCCGGCGTGGCGGCGCGACGCGTACGCCGGACGCTGGCGGACGTCGGCGACGCGGAACGGGGTTCGATGATCCTCACCCTGCCCCCCGACGAGGCGGCGGTGCTGCTCGCCGAGCGGTGGAAGCTGTTCACGACCGCCGCGGTGGAGGAGATGTGCCGCCAGGCGGCGAAGAGCGCGACCATCCTCCAGATGTTGCTGCCGGCCCGCGCGGGCTGGCTGCTGAACCAGGTGCGCGACCCGCGCCTGGTGGCCAGGGTGGTCCTGGCGATGAGCGCCCACCACCGCGGGCTCGTGCTGGGCCAGATGCACGATCGGCATTCGGCGGCGGCCATCGAGGCGATGGCCGACATCGACGCCCGGCAGACCGGCCTCGCCGTCGCGGCGATGCAGAAGGATCCGGCAGCTCAGGCGCTGAGCCGCCTTCCGCCTGCCACGATCGCCGGGCTGCTGGCGCAGGCCCCGCCGTCCTGCCGTGGCGGCCTGGTGCCCCTGTTGCCGTCGGGGATTCGCGAGGACGTGGCGCGCAGGCTCGCCCACTGAGGCGGTCGAGGCGCTGACGTTCATGGTGACCGGAGGCCGAGGCCGTGGAGGCAGCGGCCTCCGGCCGGCGGGCTCAGCCGGGCAGGTGGTTGGTGGCGGAGGCGCCGTCAGGTGGGGCCAGGTGTTCCAGGAGCGCGTCTATGGACGCGACGGCGACGTCCTCGCTGGGACGCGAGAGGAAGACGTTGACGTGGTACTCACCGTCCGCTTCCTTGCCCGTGGGGTCGAGGCCCTGCTCGGCCAGCGACCGCAGGGCGAACTCCCGCTCCAGGTCGTCGGCGAAGCGCCGCTGCGGGAAGGTGGCGTTGTCCAGTTGCTCCGTGACCAGCCCGTGGCGGGCGAGCGTGTCGGCCACGGGGGTGAAGTCGACCGTCCGCAGGCACAGGGCGGCGAACCATGGGCGGCGATCGGGGGACGTGCAGTCGAGCAGGCGGTCGATCGACCGGTCGGTGATGTAGCCGATGCCGCCGGTGACCGTGATGAGGTCGGCTTCGCCGACGATCTGCGCCAGTTCGGGCGACGGGTCGTTCTGCTCCAGGTTGTCGGACGCTCCCGCGTCCAGCAGGCCCACGTGTACGGCGTATTCGACGGCTGACGAGGCGGTGTCCAGCCCGATCACCCGGGGAGCGGCCTGCCGTCGGTGGCTCCGGTAGAAGCTGCGGTCTTCGTCGGCGAGCTCTTCTGGGGCCAGGTGGGCCACCTGGTCGTCGGCGTAGTGGTCGTAGAGGTGGTCGAGCGTGAGCTCGCATTTCATCAGCGCCGCGTTCACGCCGTACGAACAGCACAGGTCCACGACGGTCGGTGAGTCCACGTCGAGCGCGTCGAGCACTTTGAGGAAGACGCGCTGCCCATGGTGGGGGACGGTGTAATCCAAGCTGCCTAGGCGGTCGAAGTACGCCCGGGGGTCTGGACGATCGTAGATGTCGTTGAAGTCGGCCTTTTCTAGCTTCCGGTCAGTGATCTGATCGTCGGCTCGCACACTCTGCCTTTCTGCGTGGCTGCATCACTACAGGGACAAACGACCCGTTTAACGTATCACGTGTGATAAATCACGATTTAGTGGGATTTCCGCAGAACGGAAGTCCGGCGCGGCACTCCGCCGCATGGGCGGCGCGGCGCTCCCGCCGCCCATGCGGCGGGGAGCCTTACGCCGTCGCGGGGCCGGGACGGTCCAGGCCGGCGGCGAGCTCGGCGATGGCCGCGTCGCACTGCTGACCCAGCAGGGCCGTGGCGGACGCGTGGTCCAGGCCCACGGCCTGATCGAGCCACCGGTCCAGGACGACGTGGAGCGCCGCCAGCACGGCGGCCGCGCACACCGCCGGATAGAAGCCGTCGCGGCCCGGAGGATCGACGCGTTCGGCGATCGCCTCGGCGAAGGTCTTCTCCTGGGCGGCGAGCACGGCCAGTTGCTGGGGCATCAACGATGGCTCGCGCCGGATGAGCCGCAACGCCTCGAGGTGGTCATGGCTGACGGCGTCGCTCTCGTTGAGGACGATGAGCACCGCCTCGCGGAACGCCCGCAGCACCGACTCCGTGCGCGGCCGGGCCCTGAACTGGGCGATGAGCTGCTCCGCGGCGGACGACACGGGCGCCACCATGGCCTCTTCCTTGCTGGAGAAGTAGTTGAAGAAGGTCCGCAGCGCGATGTCGGCCTCGTCGGCGATCTGCTCGACCGTGACGTTGTCGACGCCGTGGCGCAGGGCCAGGCGCAGGGCGGCGTCGCGGAGCGCGGCCCTGGTGGCCTGCTTCTTGCGTTCGCGGCGGCCGAGAGCCGGCGTCGCCGCGCCGGTGCGCGCGCTCACGTCATCACGGCGCGCTTGACGCTCTCGCGGAGCAGGGCGCGACGCTGCTCGTGCACGTCGGAGGGCTCGTCGGCGGTCGCGGCGTAGACGTTGCTGACCGGCGACCACGCCATGGACATCGCGATGACCAGGGCCAGCACGTCGAACGGATCGCCCGGTCGCACGACCCCCGAGGCCTGCGCCTCGGCGATGGCGCGCAGCTTGTGCTCGTCGAGGCGGTCGGTGTCTTCGACGAGGTGACCGGCGGGGCGCCGCTCCAGGCGGGCCCAGGTGGCCAGCCGGATGAGGTCGGGGCGGCGGAGATATTCGTCGTAGAGGCGCACGGCCCAGTCGGCGAGGTCGGTGGCGTCGATCGGGACGACGTTGGTGATCCGCTCCAGCGAGCCGAAGAAGATGGCGTCGAACAGCCCTTCCTTGCTGCCGAAATAGGCGTAGAGCTGCGCCTTGTTGGTGCGCGCGGCCGCCACGATCCGCTCGATGCGCGCCCCGGCGATGCCGTGCTCGGCGAACTCCCTGGTCGCCGCGTCGAGGATGCGACCGCGGGTCGCGGCGCCGCGGGAGGTCAGGGGCTGGTCGGCCATGGCGCGAGCCTACCAAACAGAACAGTCGGTTTGCTGTCTGGGCATCCCATGTGTCAAGGTGAAATAAACCGAACAGTCTGTTTATAGGAGTCCGGATGAGGACCACAGTGGGATGGCGCGCGGACGGCCCCGTGACGACGCTGCGGCGGGCGTCTTTCGAACGGCGCGACCTGCGCCCTGACGACATCGCGGTACGTGTGGACTACTGCGGTGTCTGCCACACGGACCTGCAGGCCGTCCGCGCCCACCGCGAGACCGGCGTGTCCGTCGTGCCCGGCCACGAGTTCACGGGCGTGGTGACCGGGACCGGGTCCGCGGTCACCCGGTTCGCCGCCGGTGACCCCGTAGCGGTCGGCAACATCGTCGACGCGTGCGGGGCGTGCGCGATGTGCCGCGCCGGCCAGGAGAACTTCTGCCACGAGTTCCCGACCCTGACCTACGGCGGCGCCGACCGCCACGACGGGTCGACCACCCTGGGGGCCTACTCCCGCGAGTACGTCGTCCGCGACCGGTTCGCCTACCGGCTCCCCGCCGGCCTCGACCCCGCCGCCGCGGCTCCGCTGCTCTGCGCCGGGATCACCGTCTGGGAGCCGCTGAGCACACTCGGCGTGGGCCCGGGCAGCCGCGTCGCCGTGGCGGGGCTGGGCGGCCTCGGCCACCTCGCGGTCAAGCTCGCCGTGGCGCTCGGCGCCGACACCACGGTCATCAGCCGGTCGGCGGGCAAGGCCGGGGACGCCCGCCGGCTCGGCGCCCACGACGTCGTCGTCTCCACGGATCCGGACCGGATGGCCGCGGCGCGCGACCGGTTCGACGTCGTCATCGACACCATCCCCGCCCCGCACGACCTCGGCCCCTACCTGCGGCTCGTGGCCATGGACGGGACCCTCGGCCTCGTCGGGCACCTGGGGCAGGTCACCCTGCAGGCCATGGATTTGCTCGTCGGGCGCAAGAAGCTCAGCTCCGCGGGCAGCGGCGGCCGGCCCGCGACCGCCGCCCTGCTGGACTTCTGCGCCGAGCACGGCGTCGCCGCCGACATCGAGCTGCTCCCCTCGGCGCGCGTGAACGAAGCCCTCGACCGCCTCGAACGCAACGACGTGCGCTACCGCTTCGTCCTCGACCTGTCCGACCTGTCCTGAACGCCGGGTGTCACACGGCGGCGACCTCCGCGTAGTGGCAGGCGGCCGGGTGGCCGTGGCCGCGGTCGACCAGCTCGGGTGCCCGCTCGACGCAGGCGCTCCGCTCGTCCGCGGTGAGGTGCGCGAACTTCGGGCAGCGCGTACGGAACCGGCAGCCGCTCGGCGGGCTGACGGGGTTGGGGATGTCCCCTTCGAGCACGATCCGCTCGCGAGCCCTGACCCGTTCGCGCCGTGGGTCGGGCACCGGGATGGCCGAGATCAGCGCCTGGGTGTACGGGTGGGCGGGCCGGTCGAACAGCTCGTCCCTGTCGCCGATCTCGACGATGCGGCCCAGGTACATCACCGCGACCCGGTGCGCGATGTGCCGCACCACGGAGAGGTCGTGGGCGACGAAGAGGAAGGCGAGGCCGAGCTGCTGCTGGAGGTCCTCCAGCAGGTTCACCACGCCCGCCTGGATCGACACGTCGAGCGCCGACACGGGTTCGTCGAGGACGATCAGCTCGGGCCGCATCGCCAGCGCCCGGGCGATGCCGACGCGCTGCCGCTGGCCGCCGGAGAACTCGTGCGGGTACCGGTTGCCGTGTTCGGGGTTGAGCCCGACGTCGCCGAGCAGTTCCCGCACCCGGTCCGGCCCGTCCTGGCGGTAGGTGCCATGGATGCGCAGCGGCTCCGCGATCGCGTCGTTGACCGTCATGCGGGGGTCGAGGGACGCGTACGGGTCCTGGAACACGATCTGCATGCGCTGCCGCAGCCGGCGCATGGCGGCGGCCGTGACGGCGCCGAGCTCCTGGCCGTCGAGCAGCACCTGCCCGGAGGTCGGCGGCTGCAGGTTGAGCACGGCCCGCCCGGTGGTGGACTTGCCGCAGCCCGACTCCCCGACCAGGCCGAGGGTTTCGCCGCGTTGCAGGTCGAACGACACCCCGCACACGGCGTGCACGTCCCCGGTCGTCCGCCGCAGCAGGCCCTTGCCGCGCACCGGATAGTGTTTGACCAGGTCCCGCACGCTCAACAGCGGCTGCCCGCTCATGCGGCACCTCCAGCGACATCGTCGGCCGACGTCACGGTGAAGACGTCCTCGGGTCGCCGCCCTTCGAGGTCGGCGGAGAAGTGGCAGGCGGCCAGGTGGTCGGGGCCGGACGCGGCGGCCAGCTCAGGCTCGGCCGTCTCGCAGGTCTCCCGGCGCATCGGGCAGCGCGGCGCGAACGGGCATCCCGGCGGCAGGTCGAGCAGGGACGGAGGCGACCCCGCGATCGGCGTCAACCGGTCAGCCCTGCGGGCGTCGTCGAGCCGGGGAAGGCTGCCGATCAGACCGAGCGTGTACGGCATCCGCGGCGTGTAGTAGATGTCGTCGACGCCGCCCAGTTCCACCGGACGACCGGCGTACATGACGAGCACCCGGTCCGCGGCCCCGGCGACGACGCCGAGGTCGTGGGTGATCAGCACCATGGCGGCGTCGGTCGCGGCCCGCGCCGTCTCCAGCGCCCTGAGCACCTGAGCCTGCACGGTGACGTCGAGCGCGGTGGTCGGCTCGTCGGCGATGATGACGTCCGGCGAGTTGGCCATGGCGGTGGCGATGACGACGCGCTGGCGCATGCCGCCGGAGAACTGGTGCGGATAGTCGCGGGCGCGTTCGCGGGGCCGCGGGATCTGCATCATGGCCAGGAGCTCGACGGCGCGTTCGCGGGCCTGCGCGGCGCTGACGTCGTTGTGCGCCCTGACCGCCTCGGCGATCTGGTCGCCCACCGCGTAGACCGGGTTGAGCGAGGTCATCGGATCCTGGAAGACCATCGCGATCCGGCCGCCGCGCAGGGTCCGCATCTGCCTGTCCGGCGCGCCGATCAGCTCCTGGCCGCGGAACCGGACCGAGCCGCCGATCCGCGCCGAGGCCGGCAGCAGGCCCATCACCGCCATCGAGGTGACCGACTTGCCCGAGCCGGACTCGCCGACGATGCCGAGCACCTCGCCCCGCCGCAGCTCGTAGCTGACCCCGCGGACGGCGCGGACCAGGCCGTCCTCGGTGGGGAACGACACGGTGAGGCCCTCGACCTCGAGCACCGCCTCACGTTCGCTCATGCGCGCACCTTCCGCTGGGTCGGGTCGAAGGCGTCGCGCAGCCCGTCGCCGATGAAGTTGATGGACAGGGCGATCACCACGATGAACGCGCCGGGGAAGTAGAACAACCAGGGCCGGGTGCTGACCGCGGTGTCGGCCTCGCTGACGAGGAGGCCGAGGGAGGTGTCGGGGGGCTGGACGCCCAGGCCGAGGAACGACAGCGCCGTCTCCACGAGGATGGCGGCGGCCACGAGGATGGTGACGTTGACGATGATGGGCCCGAGCGCGTTGGGGATCAGGTGCCGGAAGATGATCCAGCGGTCGGTGGCGCCGAGCGCGCGGCTCGCCTCGACGTACTCCTTCTCCCGCAGCGACAGCACGACGCCGCGCACCACGCGGGAGACGTACGCCCACTGGAGGGCGGCGATGACGAGCGCGACGAACCACCAGGAGCCGGAGGTGGCGCGGGTCAGCACGGCGGCGACCGCCAGCAGCGGCAGCGTGAGGACGAGGTCGGCGATCCGCATCATCACGCTGTCGGTGATGCCGCGGTAGTAGCCGGAGAACGCGCCCCACAGGGTGCCCACCAGCCCGGCCAGGAAGGCGATGAGCAGGGCGATCTCGATCGACCGTTGCGTGCCGCGCAGCACCTGGGCGAACGTGTCGTGGCCGAGGTTGTCGGTGCCGAACGGGTGGTCGAGCGAGGGCGGGACGGACACCGCCGAGGTGATGTCGGCGTAGTCGTAGCGCCAGAGCGCGCCGCCGACGAAGGCCAGCAGGACGACGGCGGCGAACAGCGCCAGGCTGATCACGGCCGCCTTGTGCCGGAGGAAGCGGCGGAGCACCAGCTCGCCCTGGCTGCGCTGGCGCACCGCGACGGCCGCCTGCGCGCTCGATGGGGGGCGGGGTGCCGCCCCGGTGTGGTCACTCATGGCGAATCCGGGGGTCGAGGAGGGCGTACAGCAGGTCGGCGATCAGGTTGAAGACGATGACCGCGACCGCGACCACCAGCAGCCAGGCGAGCACCGCGTAGGCGTCGCGCTGGCTGACGGAGGTGACGAGGAACTCACCGAGTCCGCGCCACTGGAAGACCGTCTCGGTGATCACCGCGCCGGAGATCAGCGTCGCGAAGTCGAGCGCGGTGACGGTGGTCATGGGGATGAGCGCCGTGCGCAGGGCGTGGCGTACGATGACGCGCCGCCTGGACAGTCCCTTGGCGCGGGCGAACAGGACGTAGTCGCTGTTGAGCACGTCGAGCATGGACGCCCGCTGGAACCGGCTCCACGCGCCGAACGAGAGCAGCGCCAGCGAGATCGTCGGCAGCACCATGTGGCCGGCGGCGTCGGCCAGCTGGGCCCAGGCGCCGCCCTCGACGATGACGGACTTCTCCCCGATCGTGTACACGACCTGGTCGCCGATGAGGTTGTTGAGGGAGATCCCGCCCTGCTTGAGCAGCACGGCGAACCAGAACGACGGCATCGACAGGAACAGGAACGCGGCGAACGTGAACCCGTAGTCGATGCCCGAATACTGCTTGACCGCGCTGATCACGCCCACCACCACGGCGAGCACGAGGGCGAGGAGCACCGCCACGGCTATCAGCCGCACGGTGACCCCGAACCTGACGGCGATCTCGTGGCCGATGTCCACGTTGGTCCGCACGGAGGGGCCGAAGTCGCCCTGCGCGACGCCGGTGATCCAGGTCCAGTACCGCTGCAGCGGCGGCTCGTCCAGGTGCAGGCGCTGCTCCTCGACCGCGATCACCTGCGGCGAGGGGGGCGGGTTGCGGCCCTTGAGGTTGGCGAGCGGGTCCCCTGCCATGGTCACGAGCAGGAAGACGGTGAAGGTCGACGCCACGATCACCGGGATGGCGATCAGGAGCCGGCGGAGTGTGTAAGCGACCACGAGGCACTACCAGATCTCTCGCACGGCGTCGAACACCTTGGGCGCGCTCCGGTCGATTGCGGGATAGGTGGTCTGGTCGTTGCTCAGCAGGATGACGGAGATGTCCTGGTCCGGGAACAGGGCGTGCATGGTGCGAAACCCGCCCATGCCGCCGTTGTGCCAGATGTACGGCTTGCCGTCGTGTGTCTGGATCACCCAGCCGCACGCGTAACCGCCGAGCTCCGGGGTGAACATCATCCGCAACGTCTCCCGGCGGAACAGGCCGGGCCGCGACAGCGCCGCGTCCCACACGGCGAGGTCGCGCGCGCTGCCGGTCAGCCCGCCGGCGCCCGTCATCCACGGCAGGCTCCACTGGTACGCGCGGTGCACCCCGTCGGTCTCGGCGTAGTAGCCGAGGGCGACGTCCCGGCTGCCGCGAGCCGGATATCCCTGGGTCGTGTCGCGCATCCGCAGCGGGTCGAAGAAGTGGCGCTGCAGGAAACGGCCGAGGGGCATCCCGGCCACCTTCTGCACCACCAGCGCGAGCAGCAGGAAGTTGCTGTTGCTGTAGGCGTACTTCGATCCGGGAGGGAACTGGAGCGGCAGCGACTCCAGTTTCGCGACGACGGCCGAGTGGTCGGACTCCCCGGAGGCGACGAAGGCATCGTACGCCGACTGGAACAGCGGAAAGTCGTTGTAGTCGGGAATGCCGGTCACCTGGTGCATCAGCTGGAGCAAGGTGACGTCGGCGGCGCGCCGGTAGTCGGGCAGGAAGGTGCCGAGCCGGTCGTGGACCGACAATCTGCCCCGCTCGTGGAGCAGCAGGACCGCGGCCGCCGTGAATCCCTTGCTGATGGAACCGAGGTTGTAGACGGTGTCGAAGGTGCTGCGGCGCCGGCCCCGCGGCAGGTCCAGCACCTCGTCGAGCTGCTCGACCTGGAAATAGTCCTCGCCGGTGAAGCGCTCGGGCAGGCCGCGGTCGCGCAGGCCGTAGCCCTTCGCGAACACCGTACGGCCCTCCTTGCTCACGGCCACGGTGATGCCGGTGCCGTCCGGCCCGATGGCGGCGACGATCTCGTCGATGCGACGGTGCCAGTCCGGGCGAAGCCGGCCGGACGCGGCGGCCCGCGCGTCCGGGATGACGCCGGCGCTGACCACCGCCCCGCCCACGCCGGCGAGAGCCGCCTTCAACAGCGTCCGCCTCGTGGCTGTGCTCTCCATGCTCGACCTCCGTGTCGTCGTACCGCACACGCCTAGGAGCCCAGTGCAGTCCACCGGCCCGGCAGGCTCTTCGTGGAGAGGGACGTAAAGTGGCCGCCGAGTTCGTCCGATCGGATGAACTCCTGCGCGGTCCCGGCGTCGCAGGATGCTCGCATGTCGACGACCCTGGTGATTCGCGGTGGCACAGTCCATGACGGCAGCGGCGGGCCCGGCCGCGTGGCCGACGTCCTCGTCGAGGGCGACAGGATCCTCGCCGTCGGCCCGGGCGTGGGCGACTCCGACGCGCCGGTGCTCGACGCCACCGGCCTGGTGGTCGCGCCGGGCTTCGTGAACGTGCTGAGCCACGCGTACTTCACGCTGGAGCGGGACGGCCGCGGCCTGTCCGACCTCTACCAGGGCGTCACCACCCAGGTCTTCGGCGAAGGGATCTCGATCGGCCCTCTCACCGCCGAGATCAGGGCCGAGCTGGAGCCGGGCATGGCGCCCGACGACCCGCAGCTGACCTGGGAGCGCCTGTCGGAGTTCCTCTCCCACCTCGAGACCAAGGGAGTCGCCCAGAACGTCGCGAGCTTCGTCGGCGCGCACAACATGCGCATGATCGGGGCGGGTGCGGACGACCGGCCGATGACCGCGGCCGAGCTCTCCCGCGTCCGCGGCATCCTCGACGAGGAGATGGCCGACGGCGCCCTGGGGCTGGGATCGGCGCTCATCTACCCGCCGGGGTGCTTCGCCTCGACCGACGAGCTGGTGGCGCTGTGCGAGGTCGTCGCGCGGCACGGCGGCATGTACATCTCGCACATGCGCAGCGAGGGCGACCACTTCCTCGACGCCGTCGACGAGCTGATCGAGATCGGCCGCCGGGCCGAGCTGCACGCGGAGATCTACCACCTCAAGGCCGCGGGACGGCGGAACTGGCCGAAGATGGCGCGGGCCATCGAGCGCATCGAGGCCGCCAGGGCCGCGGGCCGGCCGGTGACCGCCGACGTCTACCCCTATCTCGCCGGGCAGACCCAGCTCGCCGCCTCGATCCCGCCGGAGTTCCACGACGGCGGTTACGAGGCGCTCACGGCCAGGCTCGCCGACCCGGGCGAACGGGCCCGCATCCGTGCGGCCGTCGTCACCCCGTCGGAGCGCTGGGAGAACCTCTACCTAGCCGCGAGCGGCGCGAGCGGCGTCATGCTGCTCCCCGACCCGAACGGGCCGGTGGCGAAGTACCGTGGCCTCAGCCTCGCGCAGGCGGCGGACGCGGACGGCACCGACCCCGTGGAGATGCTGCTCCAGCTGGTCGAGCAGGAGCCGGCGCTGCACGCCATGTACTTCATGATGGACGAGGAGGCGCTGCGCACCGCCCTGCGCAAGCCGTGGGTCTCGGTCTGCTCCGACGCCCCCACGTTCGCCGCCGAACCCCCCGACTCCGGCGTGCCCACCCACCCGCGCGCCTACGGCAGCTTCGCCCGGATCCTCGGCACGTACGTCCGCGAGCAGTCGCTGCTCACCCTCGGCGAGGCCGTGCGCCGGATGTCGAGCCTGCCGGCGGGCAACCTCGGCCTGCGCGACCGCGGCGTGCTCGCCCCGGGAAACTTCGCCGACATCGTCGTGTTCGACCCGGACACGGTCGGGGACGTCGCGACGTACGAGGAGCCCCACCAGTACGCGACCGGTGTCCGGCACGTGGTGGTCAACGGAGAGACCGCGCTCGCCGACGGCGTTCCCACCGGGCGCCTGCCCGGCCGGGCACTGCGCCGCCGGCGCTGAGACGACAGGAGAAACGCGTGAAAGAGCAGGTGGAGCAGGCCCTCGGCGAGGTCGGCGCGCGGGCCTGGGCGCACGCCGTCGATCTCGACAGCGGCGAGGAGATCGGGTACGGCGAGGACGGGCTCGTGGTGCTGGCGAGCGTCTTCAAGATCCCGGTGCTGGTGGAGTTGTTCCGGCGGTTCGGCGACGGGCGGCTCGACCCCGCGGACCGGATGGACGTCCCCGTCGAAGGGCGCTCGGCGGGACCGACCGGGCTGTCCGTGATGGCCGACCCGATCGAGCTCTCGCTGCGCGACCTCGCCTACTGGATGATGAGCGTCAGCGACAACGCCGCCACGGACATCCTCGTCGACCTTCTCGGCACCGAGGCGATCAACGCCACCCTGCGCGAGCTCGGCCTGACCACGACCCGGGTCGACGGCACCTGCGACGACATCTACCAGAGCATCTACGAGGACGTGCCGGACGAGCAGGCCGGCCCCGAGGTGTGGCGCGCCGCCCGCGCGGTGGACCCGGAGCGGTCCCTGCAGGCAGGCACCCCCCGCGAGATCACCCGGCTGCTGGCCGCCATCTGGAACGACGAGGCGGCGCCTCCCGAGCAGTGCGCCGAGATGCGCCGCATCCTCGGCCTGCAGGCCTGGCCGCACCGCCTGCGCTCCGGGTTCACCGAGCCGGACGCGCAGGTGAGCGCCAAGACGGGCACCCTGCGCTTCTGGCGCAACGAGGTCGGCGTCGTCGAGCTCGGCGGCCGCCGGTACGCCGTCGCGGTCTTCGTACGGACCGACGACTACGAATACCGCATCCCCGCCGCGGACGCCTGCGTCGGCACGGTGGGCAGGCTGGCCGTCGACCACCTGCGCGGGGCCGAGACCCGCCGGAGGCCGCGGAGCGCCGCCAGCGCGGCGACCCCCGGCCAGATCCGCGACCACGCGCGCGAGCTCGGCACCGACATCTGGCTGCACGCGCGGGACCTGGCGAGCGGGAAGTCGGTGGGCGTCGGGGAGACCACCCCGGTGGTCACCGCCTCGGTGCTCAAGGTGCCGGTCGCCCTCGAACTGGCCCGCCAGTCCGTGGCCGGCGAGATCGACCTCTCCGAGCGGGTCACTGTGCCGCCGGGCGGTGTGCCGTCGCCGTACGGGCTGTCGGTGCAGCGCGACCACACCGTCGTCTCGTACCGGGACCTCGCCCAGCTGATGATCGTGATCAGCGACAACGTGGCCACCGACCTCGTCATCGACCGGGTCGGCAAGGGCCGGGTGGCGGCGCTGCTCGCCGAGCTCGGACTCACCGCGACGGCCGTGCCGCAGAACTGCGCGGAGATCCTGGCCTCCCTGGAGGAGGACCTCGGCATCAACTACCGCGACGACGAGCGGGAACTGGCCGAGGTGCCGCTGGAGAGCCTTCAGGCGCTGCGGGCGCTGGTGCCCGAGGAGACCTGCCGGACGACGCCCGAGGAGATCACCCGGCTGCTGGCCGGGATCTGGCGCGACGAGGCGGCCGCGCCCGAGGCCTGCGCGCTGGTCCGCGGCTGGATGGGCGACCAGATCTGGCCGCACCGGCTGACCAGCGGGTTCCCCGGAGACGACATCGTGATCAGCGGCAAGACGGGCACCCTCCCGCTGGTCCGCAACGAGGTCGGTGTGGTCGAGTTCGCCGACGGCGGCAGGTACGCCGTCGGCGTCTTCACCCGTACCGACGACCCATCACCCAACGCTCCCCACCTCGACGCGCTGATCGGCTGGGCGGCGGCCAACGCCGTCGCGCAGCTGCGCGGCGAGCGTCCCTGACCCTTCTCTGCATCTGGAGCAGACCATGGCTTTCCGCAGGAAGCACTCCCTGGCCCTGACGACGAGCGCCGTGGCACTGCTGCTCGCTGCCTGCGCGGGCGGAGGCGGCACGGCGTCCGGCGACGGTCGCGTCACCGGCGACGTGAACACGGCGAACACCGCGAAGGTCGCCAAGGGCGGGACGGCGACCTACACCATCACCTATCCGATCTCGAACTGGAACGTGCTGAACTCCGCCGGCGCGACCTACTCGGTGCTCGACATCTCGAGCGTGCTGCTGCCCGGCGCGTTCATGATCAAGCCGGACGGTACGCCGGTCCGCAACGAGACGCTCGTGACGAGCGCGGAGAAGGTCGGCGACTCACCGCAGACGATCAAGTACACGATCGACCCCAAGGCGGTCTGGTCCGACGGCCGGCCGATCTCGGCGGACGACTTCATCTACACCTGGCGTGCCCTCGACCCGCGCGAGTGCCCCAAGTGCCAGGCGTCCAACACGGCCGGGTACGACCGGATCAAGTCGGTGAAGGGATCGGACGGCGGGCGGACCGTCACCGTCGTGTTCGACAAGCCGTACGTCGACTGGCAGGCGCTGTTCTCGCCGTTCCTGCCGGCCCACGTCGCCGAGACGTACGGGCCGACCGACACCGCCGCGGGCCTGGAGAAGAGCTTCAACGAGGGCTTCGCCAAGTCCGTCCCGAAGTTCTCGGCGGGCCCGTTCAGGATCCAGGAGTACACGTCCGACGGTTCCGTGGTGCTGGTCCGCAACGAGAAGTGGTTCGGCACGCCGCCGAACCTGGAGAAGCTGGTCTTCCGGCTCATCACGGACGTCGCGCAGCAGCCGACCTCGCTGGCGAACGGGGAGGTCGACGTCATCTACCCGAACCCGCAGGTCGACATCGTGCAGCAGGTCGAGGAACTGCCCGCGGTCCGCTACCAGGTGACGCCGGGCGCGTCGGTCCACAAGCTGTGGCTGAACCTCAACGCCCGCGCCCTGCAGGACGTCGCCCTGCGCAAGGCGATCTTCCAGGCGGTCCGGGTCCAGGACGTGATCGACAAGACGATCGGGCAGTTCGACGACACCGCGGAACCCCTGCTGAGCCACATGTTCATCGGCGGCGCGCCCGGCTACTCCGACGTGGTCAGCGAGCTCGACTACGGCATCGGCGACGTCGGGAAGGCGAAGAAGACCCTGACCGACGCGGGGTACACCGGCGTCGGGTCGAAGCTCGCCGATCCGGACGGCAAGGCCGTGCCCCCGCTGCGCATCGTGGTCCAGGCGGGCGACCAGCTGCGCGCCAGCGAGGCCCAGCTGGTCAAGGCGGCTCTCGCGCCGCTGGGGCTGGACGTGCAGGTCGCCACCGTCGCCAACACGATCGAGGCCGTGCAGGAAGGGAACTGGGCGATGACGGTCGCCACCGTGTCGCAGTCGCCGTTCGCGACGACCAGCAACATCCCGTACTACCTGAGCTGTCCCGAGGGCTCGACGTTCTGCCGGTTCAACCTCAACAACTACGGCAACCCCAAGGTCGACCGGCTGCTGAACGAGGCGCTCTCGGCCACCAGCGCGGCGGCGGCGACGAAGAAGCTGCAGGAAGCCGACAGGATCGTCTCGTCGGACTACGCGATCCTGCCGCTCTACCAGAACAGGTCGTTCCTCGCCTACAGCGCGAAGCTCGGCAACGTCCGCGACAACAGCCTGGGATTCCCCACCTACAACACCGAGCAGTGGGGCCTGCTGGGCGAGTCGTGACGGCGCGCCGCGGCGCCGGGCACCCGGGGTCGCCGGGCCGGGGGTCACCATCGGGACCGGGGGGATCCCGTCTCCTTGACCACGCCCCGGTCCCTGGCGACGCGGTACAGGCGCAGTTGCAGCGTCGCGGCGAGCCGCGCGTCGGCGTCGGTGAGGTCGAGGCCGGTGATCTCGCAGACCCGGCGCAGCCTGTACCGGAACGAGTTGGGGTGCAGGTGCATCGCGGCGGCCGCCTCCCCGACGTTGCCGAAGGCGTCGAGGTAGGCCGACAGGGTGTCGACGAAGCCGCTCTCGTGCTCGGCGTCGTAGTCCACCAGCGCTCCGAGCGAGCCGAGGTGGAGCTCACCGTCCTCGGCGACGAGATCGGCCAGGCGCAGCAGCAGGGACTCCACCTGGACGTCGCTGTACCGGGCGATCCGCCTGCCGCGGCGGTCGGTCTGCAACACCCGCAGCGCCCGGTCGGCCTCGCGGCGGGAGTGGGTCACCTCGGCGAGTGACATGGTGGCCCGCCCGACCCCGATGACGGCGTCCGTACGCGCCCCCACCCGGGCGAGGAAGTCCACCGCCAGCCGGACCACGGACGACGTGCCGTCGCGGTCGCCGCTGGTGCTGACGGGCAGCACGACGTAGGTGGTCCCGCCGAGCAGCGCCGCGGCCGAGCGCGGGTGCACCGCCGCGAAGTGCAGGGCGAGGGCGTCGCGCAGCCGTTGCATGGCCGCCTCGGTGTCCGCGGCGTCGCCCGTGACGACCTGCGCGGCCATCACGCAGAGCCGGCCGTCGGTGAGCCCGAGGCGGTTGGCCGCCTCGGGAGCTCCAGGCCCGCCCTCCAGCACCATGGCCACCAGGTCGGCGCTGAGCCGGCGCCCGACGTCGGCGCCGGCCCTGGCCCGCAGCATGTGCAGCGCCACGATCTTGGCCGAGTCGGCGAAGGCCGCCGCACGGACCTCGGACAGCGGTTCCCCGACCACGGCCCACATCGAGCCGAGTACCTCGTCACCGGCCCTGACGACGATGGCGACCCGCGGCAGCATGTCCTCGGCGAGGGGCTCGATGTAGACCGGGGTCCCCTTGGAGAGCTCGCGGAACGCCCCGCGCTGTTCGAGCAGTTGCGTGTAGCGGTCGGGGACCTGCCGGCCGAGGATGGTCTCGACCCGGCCCTGGTCGGCGCAGTGCTGGTGCCCGGAGAAGGCCAGCACGCGTGACGCGCGGTCCTCGATCGTCACCGGCGCGTCGAGCAGCGCCCCCACCGCGTTCGCGAGGGCGAACAGGTCGCCGGCCGGCGCGCCGGCGAGCAGGTCCGCCCCGCCGGTGATGTCGGTCGTGGCCAGCGGCAGCGCTCTGAGCATGGCGGCCACGTGCGACCACGAGGCGGCGCGGTTGAGCCCGAGCAGTGCCACGCCGCTGTCCCGCACCGCCGCGACTACGGACGCGTCGGCGGTCACCGGGTGCTTGACGACGAGCCCCACGGCGCGCCGCTCGCCGAGGCGGCGCAGGAGCTCGGCGATCGTGTCGTTGTCGTGCAGACCCACGCCGAGCACCAGCTCGCCCGGTTCGACGGTGAGTTCGTCGCCCGGGCCGTGGATCGCGACGCCCGTCAGTTCGCCGTCCAGATCCCCGGGAGACGCGATGAGGTCGAGCAACATGCGTCCGAGGTCGTCGAGCAACCGTGAGAGCCGCGCTCTTGGTGCAACCATCGGTGACCGATCCTAAGCCCCACATCGGACATAAGGCCAGCTCCCGGGCATGCATCCTCTGCGCGATGCCGGTCAGTCCCAGCGGAAGAACGCGGCCGAGACGGCGCCGCCGACGAGGACCGTCACGGACAGTACGGGCGGTGCAGGAGATCGTCACCAACACGATCAGGCATGCCGGGGCCCGCGAGCTGTGGATCGAGGTCGTGCCCGACGGCGACGCGGTGCGGCTGACCGCCGTCGACGACGGCCGTGGCGCGGCCGATCCGGTGCTCGGCAACGGGCTGCGCGGGCTGGTCGAGCGGTTCGAGGCGCTCGGCGGCGAGGTCAGCGTCGACGGCCCGGGCGGGTTCCGGGTCACGGCTCAGGTGCCGGCGTCGTGACCCGGGTCGTGGTGGTCGACGACCAGACGCTCGTCCGTCAGGGGATCCGCAGCCTGCTGGAGGTCGCCGGTGTCGAGGTGGCCGGCGAGGCCGACGGCGGGCGGGCGGCGATCGAGGTGATCGCCGCGGCCCGGCCGGACGTCGTGCTGCTGGATCTGAGGATGCCGCGGTACGACGGGATCTGGACGCTCGAACGCCTCCGCGAGCGCGGCATCGAGACGCCGGTCCTCGTGCTGACGACCTTCAACGACGACACGCTCGTGTTGCAGGCGCTCCGGGCTGGCGCGCGCGGCTACCTGCTCAAGGACGTGACCTTGGAGCAGCTGACCAGGGCGGTGCGCACCCTGGCCGACGGCGGCACGCTCGTCGCGCCGTCGATCACCGACCGGCTGCTGCGCGCGATCCGCTCCGGCCCCCCACCGGCGGGCGGCGGCGCGGCGCCGGCGCAGGAGCTCACCGGGCGCGAGCTCGAAGTGCTGCGGCTCGTGGCCGAGGGTTACGCCAACCGCGAGATCGCCCGGGCGTTGTTCCTGGCCGAAGGCACGGTGAAGAACCACGTGTCGACGATCCTGCTCAAGCTCGACGCCCGCGATCGCACCAACGCCGTGCTGCGCGCCCTGCACGAAGGGATCCTGCGCTGACGGTCAGTCGGTGACCGATCACGGTAAATGAGCTCAGGGTCTTGACCTGTGCGTGCACCGTCTCGTACTTTCCTTGTACCTCAAATATATCGAAGGTATACGGATGACCTTGACCGGACGGACAAAGACTGAGCAGGCGTACCACGTCCTGCGAAGGGCGATCGTCACGGGCGACCTCGTCGAGGACCTGCCCCTGGACGACGCGATGCTCTCGACCCGCTACGGGTTCGGGCGCACCCCCATCAGGGAGGCGCTCAAAAAGCTGGCCGACGAGCAGTTCATTAACTACCCGCCGCACCGCACCCCTTACGTGCGCGGGATCCGGGTCAGGGATCTGTCCAGGCTGTACGAGTCGCGCCACCTCCTGGAGGAGCCGGTGGCGCGGCTGGCGGCCAGGCGCGCCACCCCCGCGCAACTCGACGAGCTGGAACGGATCTGCGATCGCATCGACGACGAGATCGCGGCCGGCCAGCCGTACGGGGCCATCGAGTACGACCACCAGTTCCACCTCGAGATCGCGAAGTCGACCGACAACCCGTTCCTGGCCGAAGCGGTGAACCGGCTCAACTGCGGATCTCTGCGGATCTGGTATCTGGCCCACAGCACGCTCGGCATGGAGAACACCAACGAGGACCACCGGGCGATCCAGGCCGCGCTCAAGGAGAAGGATCCGGACAAGTCAGAGACGCTGGTGCGGCAGCACATCGACAAGTCGTACGCACGGCAGATGGCGCTGCAGCAGCTCGACCCCGTGGTCCCTCCACCGGCGGCCCGGTCGTCACAAGGAGAACCACCATGAAGTTGAAGCCGCTGGCCGGCGGGCTGCTCGCCATCGCGCTGGCCACGGTGGCGGGCTGTTCCGGTAGCTCCAGCACCCCCACCAACGACGCGCCCGACGCAGGAACCATCACCGTCAAGGGATACTCGGGAATCTTCGAGGACGTCTTCAAGAAGTCCGTCATCGAGCCGTTCCAGAAGAAATACCCGAAGATCAAGGTCAACTTCGTAGGCTCGGCCAACTCCGCCGAGAACCTGGCGTCACTGCGCGCCGCGAAGAACAGTCCGGACACCGACGTCTCCATCATGGACATCTCCACCTCCGGCACCGGCAACAAGTCCGAGGTGTTCCAGCCGCTCGACCCGGCCAAGGTGCCGAACATGAAGGACATCGACCCCCGGGGCAAGGTCGAGGGCAACTTCGGCCCCGCGCTGACGTTCGACAGCCTCGTCCTGCTCTACAACGACTCCGTCACCCCCGCCCCCACCACGTGGGACGCCCTGTGGGACCCCAAGTACAAGGGCAAGGTCGTGGTGCCGGCCCAACCCGACATCCAGGGCGCCGGCCTCATGCTCATCGAGAACGCCAAGGCGGGCGGCGACTACACCAAGTCCGTCGACCAGGGCATCGCCCGACTCAAGCAGCTGGCGCCGAACGTGCAGACCTGGTCGCCGCAGCCCGACTCGTACACGCTCGTGCAGTCGGGGACCGCGGCGCTGGCCGTCGGCTGGAACGCCCGCGGCCAGTACTACGCCGACGAGAGCAAGGGCAAGCTGAAGGTGGCCATCGTGGACGAGCAGACCATCTTCCAGATCAACACCATCAACCTGGTGAAGGACTCGCCGTCCCCGGCCGCCGCGCAGACGTTCATCAACTACACGCTGAGCCCCGAGTCGCAGGAGGCCTTCACCGAGGCCATGTTCTACGCGCCCACCAACACCAAGGCGAAGCCGAGCGCGAAGGCGCTGAAGCGCACCGCGCTCGACCCGGCGAAGACCGCCGAGATCCTTCAGGTCGACTGGACACAGGTGGCCGCCAACCGCGAGAAGTGGACGCAGTTGTGGCGCCGCGAGATCCTGGCGAACTGAGGCGGCGCGATGTCCTTCCTCCAGCTCGACGACATCGTCAAGGAATATCCGGGGACGGAGCGCCCCAGCGTCGCGGACTTCACGCTCGGCATCGACCAGGGCGAGTTCGTCTCCCTGCTGGGCCCTTCCGGGTGCGGTAAGACGACGACCCTGCGGATGATCGCCGGTCTCATCGAGGCGACCTCGGGCCGCATCCACCTGGACGGCAAGGAGCTGACCAGGACCCCCGTCCACCAGCGCGGCATGGGCCTGGTCTTCCAGAACTACGCGCTCTTCCCCCACCTGAACGTCGCGCGCAACGTCGCCTTCGGCCTGGAGATGCGCCGCACCTCCAAGGCGGAGGCCAGGCGGCGGGTCGAGGAGGCGCTCGACCTGGTCCGGCTGGGTCACCTGAGCGGCCGCCGCATCAAGCAGCTCTCCGGCGGCCAGCAGCAGCGGGTCGCGCTCGCCCGCGCCCTGGTGATCGAGCCTTCGGTGCTGCTGCTCGACGAGCCGCTGTCCAACCTGGACGCCAAACTGCGCGACACCATGCGCGAGGAAATCCGGTCGATCCAGCGCAAGCTGGGCATCACCACCGTCTTCGTCACCCACGACCAGGACGAGGCGCTGGCCGTGTCCGACCGCATCGTCGTCATGTCGGAGGGCGTCATCGAGCAGGTCGGTACGCCCGAGCAGATCTACGAGCATCCCGCCAACCGGTTCGTCGCCAACTTCATCGGCCGCGCCAACCTCTTCGACGCCGAGATCACGCACACCGCGAACGGCGTCGCGGAGCTCGACGTGGCCGGGCTGGGGCAACTGCGGGCCGTCGACGACCACGGCGCGAAGGGGCCCGCGACGGTGCTGGTCCGCCCGCACCGCATGCAGCTGAGCAAGGCGGCGGCCGGCGACGCCCACGGCACGGTCGAGACGGTCGTCTACGTGGGCGACTCCATCGAGTACGGCGTGCGGGTCGGGGACGCCACCGTGTCCGTCCAGTCGGTGGCCGGCGCGGCGGAGCGTCTCGAACGCGGCGCGAGCGTGCGGCTGTCCTGGCAGGCCGAGGACGCCCTGGTACTGACATGAGTGCGAAGACCCGCTCCGCCCGGCTGACCGTGCTGGGCCTGACGGTGCCCGGGCTGCTCGGCCTGGCCGTCTCCTTCGTCCTGCCGCTGGCCTGGCTCCTGCGGATGAGCTTCAACCGCGGGGACTCCACCGGCCTGATCGAGGAGACGTTCACCCTCGACTCGTACGCGCAGTTCGTCGGGGACTCCTACTACTGGGACATGGCGTGGGAGACCACGCTGCTGGGCCTCGGCGTCACGGTGCTGACGATCGTGGTGTCGTACCCGATCGCGCTGTTCCTGGTCAGGACCGAGTCCAGGTTCAAGGGCATCCTGGTCGCGCTGGCCGTGGCGCCGCTGCTGACGAGCTCGGTCGTCCGTACGTACGGCTGGCTCGTCCTGCTCGGCAACCAGGGTGTGGTGAACCAGGCGCTCATGGGCGCGGGCCTGGTTGACCAGCCGCTCGCGCTGATCAACAACCGGCTCGGCGTGTACATCGCGCTCGTCGAGATCATGATGCCGTACATGATCCTCTGCCTGCTCGCGGGCTTCGGCCGGTTCAACCCCGAGCTCGAGCACGCGGCGCGGAGCCTCGGAGCCAACCGCTGGCGCACCTTCTGGCGGATCGTGTGGCCGCTCAGCATGCCGGGCGTGCTGACCGGTGCGCTGCTGGTGTTCGTGCTGACGATCAGCTCGTTCGTCACTCCGCGGCTGGTGGGCGGCGGGAAGGTCTTCTACCTGGCGACCGAGATCTACGACCAGGCGACGGCGACGCTCAACTGGCCGTTCGCCGCGGCGATCGCGTTCATCCTGCTCGCGCTCTTCGCCGTCGTCATCGTCATCTACCAGCGGGCGCTGCGGCGCATCGAGGCCCAGTAGGGGGGCGGCGTGACATCCAAGCTCAAGGGCTGGCCGACCAGGGTGGTCGTGACCCTGCTGTACCTGTTCCTCCTGGCGCCCATTCTCATGGTGGTGGTCATCTCGTTCGACACGCAGTCGACGATGTCCTTCCCGCCGCAGGGCTTCACCTTCCAGTGGTACGAGCGCCTGGCCCAGAACGCGGAGTTCATCCAGGGGTTCCAGGTGAGCGCCGTGGTGGGCGCGGGGGTGGCGTTGCTGGCGTTGCTGATCGGGGTGCCCGTCGCGGTGGCCCTGACCAGGCACGATTTCCGGTTCCGCGAGGCCATGTCCGGATTTTTCCTGTCACCGCTGATGGTGCCGGCGATCGTCCTCGGGCTCGCGCTCCTGCTGGTCCTCGCCCCCCTCAAGATCACCGGCACGTACGGCGGGCTCATCGTCGCCCACCTGGCCATCACGGTGCCCTACGTCGTCAGGACCACCTCGATGAGCCTGATGACCATGAACCGGTCCTGCGAGGAGGCAGCCCGCACCCTCGGAGCGTCCCCCTGGCGCACGTTCACCCGCGTGACCCTGCCGCTCATCGCCCCCGGCGTGCTGGCCGGCGGCGTGATCGCCTTCCTCATCTCCTTCGACGAGGCGGTGATCTCCCTCTTCGTCGTCGGGCCGCAGGCCACCACCCTGCCCGTCGAGATCTTCCACTACGTGGAGAGCCGGACCGATCCGCAGATCGCGGCGCTGTCGGTCGTGCTGATCGCCATCAGCGTGCTGTTCATGGTGATCATCGAACGGGCGGCCGGCCTGAAGAAGGTCCTCCGCTAGGACCTCAGCAGATATCAGTTATCGGGAGTTGTTTCATGTTCGTCCGTCACCCGTCCGCCCCCTCGATCGATCCCCGCATCGCCGAGGCCCTGAGCCAGGTCTGCACCTCGACCCTCGGCCACCTGCGTGATCACGGTTTTCCCCGGGGGCTGACGCCCAACGCGCGGCCGCTGAAGTTCGTCGGCACCGCGGTCACGGTGCGCCTGCCGCATCTCGACTCGACCGCCGTGCACGTCGCGGTCGACGACCTGCGGCCTGGTGACGTCCTCGTCGTCGAGCAGAGCGGCGACGAGCAGCGGTCATGTTTCGGCGGGCTGGTGTCGTTCACGGCCAAGACCAGGGGAGCCGTGGGCGCCGTCATCGACGGGCGGATCAACGACATCGAGGAGATGGCCGGATACGGGTTCCCCGCGTACTCGCGGGGCATCGCCGCCCACACCACGCGGATCTCCGGCATCGAGGGCTCCATCAACGTGCCGGTGTCGATCGGCGGCGTCGTGGTCGCGCCGGGTGACGTGGTGTTCGCCGACTCCGACGGGGTGGCGATCCTGGACCCGGCCGAGGCGCTGGAGATCGCGGCGGTGTTGAAGAAGAAGGAGGACGCCGAGATCCCCGCCCGCGAGGCGATCGCGGCGGGCGGCCGCATTTCCGACTACTCAGGCGCGGCCAAGTACTTCGCATGACCGCCGTTTCTTCTTAAGGAGATCAGATGAGCATCAGGATCGCGGTGGCGCAGTTCGGCGCCACCACCGACAAGGAGTCGAACCTCGCCAAGGTGCGCGGACTGATCGAGCGCGCCGCCGGCGACGGGCTCGACCTGGTCGTGCTTCCCGAGAACGCGATGTACAGCAACCCCGACGTCACCGCCGACATCGGCCCCGCCGTGGAGACGCTGGACGGCCCGTTCGTGTCCGCGGTCGGCGAGGCGGCCAAGCGCCACGGCATCGCGGTCGTCGCCGGCATGACGGAGAAGCTGCCGGACAACCACCGCGCCTCCAACACCGTGGTCGCCTTCGACGCCGACGGTGCTCGCATCGGCGTCTACCGCAAGGTGCACCTCTACGACGCCTTCGGCTACAAGGAGTCCGACCGCATCCAGCCCGCGGAGTTCACGCCGCTGACCTTCCGCATGGGCGGGCTCACGTTCGGGGTGATGACCTGCTACGACCTGCGCTTCCCCGAGATCGCCCGGCTGCTCGTGGACGCCGGCGCGAACGCGGTCATCGTGCCCGCCGCCTGGGTGGTCGGCCCCGCCAAGGAGGACCACTGGACCACGCTGGCCCGCGCCCGCGCGATCGAGAACACGTCCTACCTGATCATGTCAGGCCAGTCCGGCCCCAACTGCACCGGCCAGAGCATGATCATCGACCCGATGGGCACGATCGTCGCGTCGGCCGGCGAGTCGGAGGGCCTCGCGTCGGGCACCCTGTCGGCCGAGCGGATCGACCAGGTGCGGGCCAAGAACCCCAGCCTGGCCAACCGCCGCTTCACGATCGCCGCCCTCGCGTCAACGTGACGCCGGGCCGGGCGCTCGCTCGCGTAGCAGCGGCAGCAACCGGTCGCCCTGGCGCTTGATTTCCGGCAGGTAGGGGGTGTCGGAGAGCTGGACGTCGGCCTCGGTGGCCGCCACCCGCTCGGCGGCCTCGGAGGCGCCGCCGAAGTAGAGCCGGGGGCGCGTGCGTTCGCCCCTGACGACGATCCGCGGCGTCACGGTGGAGCCGGTGACGCTGAAGTGCTCGCCCTTGTAGGTGACGTCCTCCTCGGTCCACAACCTGCGCACGATCCGCATGAACTCCTTCGTGCGGGCATCGCGGTCGGCCTGGCCGCCCTCGCTGTCGCCGTACGCCGCCGGGTTGTCCTTGCCCGACACGATGCTGACCAGCACGCGCCCCCGCTGATCTCCGGGGGACGCTCCGCCGGAAAGCGGGTGGCCCCGCCGGAGCGCCCCCGGTCACGCCGGGTCAGCGCAGCGGGTAGCCGTAGCGCAGCATCCCCGGGGCGGTGAAGGCCGTGATCAGGCGGCGGCGGGCCGGGCGCATCGCCGACCTCCACTCCTCGTCCGCCTTGAGCGGCACCACGCCCGTACGGATGCGCATCGGGTTGCCCGCGACACTGTGATCGGCGGGCAGGTCGATCGTGCCGTCACCGAGGAACGGCGTGCCGGCCGACGGCAGCCCGGCGAACTCCAGGACCCTGGACAGCTCGCGGTGCGGCTGGGCCACGAAGTCCTCGTAGCGCAGGAGCGTCCACGGGGTGCTGGTCAGGCGGAACGACTCGATGGCGGCGTTGAAGGCCAGCCATTCGGCGGCGGTCTGCGCCGGTGAGTGGGTGGCCATCAGCCGCCCGTTCTTGTCGGCGCGCCGGACCACGCGGGACCAGGAGTGGACGACGCCGTGCGGGCCGCGTACGAGCTGGACGATGCGCAGGTCGATGCCGGAAACCCGGCGCAGCAGCAGCGCCGAGGTGGGGAACTTGGAGGAGTCGACGATCACCGGGCTCCCGCTGACCTCGGCGATCCCCCGGTATACGGCGGCCATGGTCTCGGCGTACCGGTGGACGCGCTGGGCGAAGGCGCCCGTGGCGCCGGGCAGGACATAGCGCGGCACGTGCCTGATGCGCATGACGGAGCGGTGCAGCTCGGCCATCTCGGCGGCGTCGACGTTCCGCCAGCCGCCGAAGGCGGCCTGGCCGACCTCCTGCCAGAACGCGCACCGGCGAAACTTCCTGCTGCATCCGCAGAGCTGGTTCTTGGCCACGCCCTGCGTCCAGAGGTAGCGCAGCTCGCCGACGCAGGCCGCGCCCTCGGCCGCGCCCAGCGCGCGGGAGACCAGGGTGCTGCCCGACCTGCCGTGTCCTCCGACGAAGAGGATGCGGATCGGCTGATGCGGGGGAGTCGGTGCCATGGTCATACCTGAGTGCCTGGGGAGAGACGGGCGAGAAGGGGGATTCCGGGGGAAGCAGGTGTGCTCGGGGTCATCCACCCCAACGTAGGGTCCAATGCCCCCTGACCGAAACCGCTTCGGCGAACTGGGCTCATCGCACCGCGGCGCGAGCGGGGGTCGGGGTTCGTGGCCGGCGGTCGGCGCCGCCGACATCATGGGTCGACGAGGAGCCCTGCCCTCGCCACGCGAAGAGCCGCCGGCACGGTCGAGATTAACCTTTATTCAAAGCGGAGCCAGTAACCGCTAGTTCCCTTTGTTCTGCACCGGCGGCCGTGGGCCGGTTGCCATGAACTCGGCTCCGGCCGCAATTCCCGCGACTTATGGAGATGTGCTCGCTCGCGCGGCTCGACCGTGCCGGAGGCCCCGTTTCGAATAGGGCGGAGCCGGGCCCGGGCGCGCCCGATCAGTGGGCTGCTTCGTACTGCTGCACGATGGTGGCGGCGATGCGGCCGCGCTCGCTCACCGGGAGGCCCTGGGCCTTGGCCCACCGCCTGATCTCGGTGGACTTCTCACGGCTGATGGACCGGGACGGGCCGCCGGCTCCCCGCCGCCCGCGTGTGCGCTCGGCGCGGACCGCGCGAGCCTTGGTGATGAAGGGCGCGAGAGCCTTCTCCAACTTCTCCCTGTTGTCGCCGGACAGGTCGATCTCGTAGTTAGTGCCGTCGAGGGCGAACGCGGTGGTTCCCTCGGCTTCACTTCCGTCGATGTCGTCGATAAAAGATTCAACGATGCGCTTCGCCATGATGGTGCTCCAAGGACGCTATGGTTGCAGCGTACTGTAGCCGCCTTCAGCACGATATGCATCGTCCGGGGTCGTGTGAGCCGCGTTTCACATGACCTGTCGCAGGGGTGCCGAGATCGGCGAAGTTGAAAAAATATTCAGGACAGCCCTATTCGCGGGGGAACCGGGTCCCCGGCGCCGCCGAGGACCGGCCCGATCAGGTCGCCTGGCCGACCGCCGCGCGCGCCGCCATCCGGCGTTCGAACCACAACGAGGTGAACGGCGGCACCGAGCACGCCAGGCCCAGCACCACCGCGCCCCGGCTCCAGCCCGCCTCCCGCGCCGAGAGCACCACGCCGAGCGCGTACAACACGAACATCGCCCCGTGGATCGGGCCGAACACCTTCACGCCGAGTTCGCCGGAAGCGGTCACGTACTTGAAGAACATCCCTACCAGCAGCCCCGCCCACGAGCACGCCTCGGCCACCGCCACGACTCGGAACCAACGCAGCATGCTTTCACCTTTCGCCCGAACGGAGTTCGTACTCTACAGGCTGTAGAGTACGAACCCGTCACCCCAGGTGGCGGTGGCTCCGGGCCCTAACGGATCACCTTGTAGCGCAGGTGGGTGGCGTTCGGACTGTCGATCACCGCGACGCGCTCCAGCCGGAACCGGCCGCCCAGATGCTCGAACAGCCGGGTGCCGCCGCCGAGCAGCACCGGGGCCAGATGGATCTGGATCTCGTCCATGAGGCCCGCGGCCAGGCACTGCTGAGCGACGCTGGCGCCGTGCACGGCGACCACCTTGCCCCCGGCCACCGCCTTCGCCCGCTCCACCGCGCTGTGGACGCCGTCGGTGACGAAGGTGAAGACCGACGGCGCCCGGACCGTCCCCGGGGCCGGCGGGTTGTGGGTGAGCACGAAACACGGCACCGGGCCGGCCGGACCGCCGTCCCCCCACCCTCCGTCGCCCTCGGCCAGGTCGTAGGAGAGCCGCCCCATCAGCAGCGCGCCGGCGCCCTCGCGCATCCCGTCCAGCAGCTCGGTGTCGCGCGGGTCCGGTTCGTGCAGCCACCTGTGCAGGACCTCGCCGCCGTCTCCCAACTGCTGCTCGCGGGTGACGTTCGGCCCGGTGACGAACCCGTCCAGCGACATCGAGATCCCCGAAATGACCTTGCTCATGACAGCTCCTCCATCGGTAGAGTCCGGCCCTTCGTGCGGCACCTCGGGCGGGACTCTCGCCAGCTTGGCGGAGCGCGGTGGCAGTGTTGTGTCAGTCGGGTGAAACTCGCCGCCGCCAGGGAAAGGGAACGATCCGCGTGTTGACCGTCGAGCTGCTCGGGCAGCTGCGCGTCTCGGTGGCCGGACGGCCGGTCGAGCTGCCCGCGGGGCGGCTGCGGGCGCTGCTGGCCGTGCTGGCGCTGTCCGCGGGCCGTGCCGTCCCTGTGGACAGGCTGGCGAGCGCGGTGTGGGGCGCCGATCCGCGCGGCGACCCCCGGGCCAACGTCCGTACGAACGTCAAGCGGCTGCGCCGCGCCCTGGGAACCTCCGCGGACCAGCTCATCGTGGCCACGCCGGGCGGCTACCTGTTGTCCACCGAGCCTGACCGCGTGGACGCGCTCCGCTTCGGCCGCCTGCTCGACGAGGCCGCGGCGGCGCGCGACCGGGTGGCCGAGCGGTCCCGCGTGGCCGCCGCGCTCGACCTGTGGCGCGGCACCCCATTCGACGGGATCCGCTCGGACTGGCTGGAGCAGTCGGTGGCGCCGGCGCTCCAGGAGCGGTACCTGACCGCGTGGGAGCGGCGGATCGACCTGGACCTCGCCAGGGGATCGTGTCCCGACCTGACCGAGCCCGCTGACCTGGCCGAGCGGCACCCGCTGCGCGAATCCCTCTGGGTGCGGCTGCTCCGGGCCCTGGCGTCGGCCGGCCGCCCCGCGGAGGCGCTGGAGCGTTACGAGACGATCCGGCGCCGGCTCGCCGCCGAACTCGGCACCGATCCCAGCCCCGAGCTGCGGCAGGTCCACGCCGACCTGCTCGCCGGCGGAGCCGCGCCCGGCGGACGCGTGGTGCCCAGGCAGCTGCCCGCCGCCCTCGACGGGTTCGCCGGGCGGGAGCCCGAGCTGGCGGCCCTCGACGCGCTGCTCGGCCCGCCGGACGAGCCGAAATCCAGTTCGCCGCTGATCACGGTGATCGCCGGCACGGCCGGCGTCGGGAAGACCACGCTCGCCGTGCACTGGGCGCACCGGGTCGCCGGCTCGTTCCCGGACGGCCAGCTCTACGCCGACCTGCGCGGATACGACCCGTCATGTGAGGCCGTACGCCCGGAGGCGGCCGTCCGCGAGTTCCTCGGCGCGCTGGAGGTGCCGCCGCACCGGATCCCGGACGGACCGGCCGCGCAGGCCGGGCTCTACCGCAGCCTGCTGGCCGGGCGGCGCATGCTCGTGGTGCTGGACAACGCCCGCGACGCCGCCCAGGTCGCTCCGCTGCTGCCCGGCGCGCCGGGGTGCCTTGTGCTGGTCACGAGCCGTGATCACCTCGCCGGACTGGTCATGGCGTACGGCGCGCGTCCGCTCACCCTCGACCTGCTGTCTCCGGACGAGGCCGGCCGGTTGCTGGCCCGCCGGCTCGGCCATGACCGGATCGCCGCCGATCCCGTGGCCGCCGGCGCCATCGTCCGCCGCTGCGCGGGGCTGCCGCTGGCGTTAGCCATCGTCGCCGCCCGCGCCGCGATCCATCCCGCCCATCCGCTCGGCGAGCTGGCCGGCGAGCTCAGGGACGCCCTCGGCGCGCTCGACCGTGCCGCCGACGTACGAGCGATCTTCTCGTGGTCGTACGAGACGCTCGGCGACGAGGCGGCCGCGCGGTTGTTCCGGCTGGTCGCCGGGCTGCATCCCGGTCCGGGCTGCACGGTCGCCGCCGCCGCCAGCCTGGCGGGCGTCCCGGTCTCGCGCGTACGGGCGCCGCTGGCCGAGCTGGCCCGCGCCGGCCTGCTCACCGAGCACGCCCCCGGCCGCTACTCGTGCCACGACCTGCTGCGCGCCTACGCCTCCGAGCTCTGCCTGGCCCGCGACGACGACCGGGACGCCGCGCTGCGCCGCGTCGCCGACCACTACGCGCACACCGCGCACGCCGCCGCGCTGCACCTCCACGGCCCCATCGAGATCGAACCTTCCGCAGCGCACCGGCCGGGTGTCTCCGTGACCGGCTTCGAAGGGCCTGACGAGGCGATGGACTGGCTCACGGCCGAGCGCCCCGCGCTGCTCGCCGTACTGAAGCTCGCCGCCGACCTGGGGCTCGACCGGCAGGTCTGCGATCTGGCCCGGGCGTTGTTCGTCCACCTGCACCGGCGCGGGCGCTGGCACGACCGGGCCGAGACCCAGCGGGCCGCCGTGGCCGCCGCCCGGCGGCTGGGCGACCGGGCGGAAGAGATACGGGTGCGCCGCAACCTGGCCGCCGCGCTGGCCGACCTGGGCCGCTTCGACGACGCGCACCACCACCTCGACGCCGCACTGGAACGATCACCTGACGACCCTGCCCACCAGGCGTGGACGCACCACTATCGCGGCCTCGTATACGGGCTCCAAGGCCGGGACGCCGACGCGCTCGATGCCGCCCGCCGCGCCCACGACCTCTTCGACCGGCTGGGCGACCGGGCGGGCCAGGCCATCGCGCTCACCGACCTCGGTCTCCACCACGGCCGCCTGGGAGACCACGGCCAGGCACGCGACCTGTGCGAGCAGGCCCTGGCCCTGCACCAGGAGCTCGGCAACCGGCCCTACCAGGCCCACGCGTGGTCGTGCCTCGCCGACGCACACCTCCGGCTGGGCGACACCCCCGCCGCGCTCGCCTGCCACCACCGGGCACTCGCCCTGTTCCGGGCCCTCGGCGACCCGTACGCCGAGGCCAGCACCCTCGCCCACCTCGGCGCCTGCCACCGCCTCGCCGGCGACCACGCGACCGCCCGCGAGCACTGGCGTCACGCCCACCTTCTCCTCGGCGGCCTCGACCCCTCGACCACCGACCAGATCCGCGCCCAGCTGGCCACCCTTGACGGGTCCGCCGCCGACGCCTTCTCCGAGGCTCTCCCCGGCGCTATGTCCGAGGCCAACCCCGACGTTTTCCCCGGCGCCGCCGGATCGGCGTGACGCCTCGCGGGCGCCGGGTCAGGGGCGGTCCGCCACGGCGGCGGCGAAACGCGAGGCGAGCGTCGCGACCGCGGCCCGGAGCTCCGGCCCGCCCTCGACCCGGAAGGCGAACGGCACGCAGGCCAGCCACTCCTGCGCGTACATCGCCGGATTGCTGGTGCTCCCGGTGAGCACGCACCCGTCGCCCGACGGTTCGAGGCGTCCCATGGGGGGCCGGATCCAGGGCGCCACCTCCGAGGCCGGAGCGTCGAACACCACGCGGGTGGGGAACTTCCACCCCGTGCCCAGATTCTCCTCCAGCGCCGCGACCGGGTCGAGGTCGCCGGGCGGTTCGAACGTGTACGCCGTCTGCCGGACGGCGTGGATGCGGTCGACCCGGTAGGTGCGGATCGCGTCCGCGCGGTGGGAGTGGCACAGGAGATACCAGCGCCCGTGGCGGACGACGACCGCCCAGGGATCGACGTCGGCCTCCCACTCGTCGCCGGACTCGCTCCGGTAGGTGATCACGAGGCGGCGCCGGCCCGCGGCGGCGGCGACGAGCGCGCCGGTGGTGGCCGGGTCAGGACGGGCGGACTGCGGGTCGGGCGCGGCCGACGCGTGCTCGCGCAGGGCCGCCGCCTGCCGGCCGACGCTCTCGGGCAGCGCACGGATGACCTTGCTCAGGGCGGCGCCGACGAGGTCGTCGACGTCGGTGGCGGCCGGCTGGCCGTCGAGCACCGCCATGACCAGGCCCAGGGCCTCGGGCTGGGTGAAGGCGACAGGAGGCAGTCGCGTCCCGCGCCCGAGCCGGTAGCCGCCGTAGGGGCCCCTGGCCGACTCGACGGGGATGCCCGCCTCCCTGAGGATCCCGACGTACCGGCGCGCGGCCCGCTCCGTGACTCCCAGGTTGGCGGCGAGCTCGCCGGCCGTCACGCCGGGGCGGGCCTGGAGGGTTTCGAGGGTGCGCAGGGCTCGCGCGGTTGGGCTGAGGTCGGCCGGCACACGAGCAGACTAGGTGGTCACGGTATGAACCGGAAGTACATCGTCCGGAATCGGTCCTATTGTGAGGTCGCTGCAGCGAACGTGATCTGTCCGTACTGGAGAAAAAAGACTGACGTGACTCCTCCACTCCCTGAAGGGAGCGGCTTCTCGCTAAGCCGCTCCCGCAGCCCGGCGAAGGGCAAGCCCTGCCCCGAGGATGTTGACCGCCGCGTTCACGTCGGCGTGCGCGGTATGACCGCACGCCGTACAGGCGGAGTCGGCCTGGGTGGCGCGGTTCTCCTTTGCGCTGTGCCCGCAGCGGGCGCAGGTGCGGGAGGCGCCGGTGCGGACCAGGGCGAGCGCGGCTTTGTGCGCGCCGTCCAGGCGCTGGCGGCGCACCTTGGCGTGCAGCGCCGCGACGCGGGCCACCGCCTTACGCCGCCGCTTGGAGCCCCGCTTCTTGCGGGCCAGAGCCCGCTGCGCGGCGGCCAGCCGGTCGGCGGACGCGGCCAGGTGGCGGGGGTTGGTCAGATGCTCCCCGTCGCTGGTCGTGGCGAGGGACGCCACGCCCATGTCGATCCCCGCGACCGCGCCGGTGGCAGGCAGCGGTTCGGCGGGCACGTCGTCGCACGACAGCACCACGAACCACCGGTTGCCTTACCGCTTCACCGCGATCGTCTTCGCCCGGCCTTTGACCGTGCGGTGCCGGTGGACGCGGACGTGGCCGACGCCCTGGAGCCGCACGAACGTGGCCGACGGGTGCCGCGGCTGACAGCCCCACCGGCAGCCGTCGCCGTCCTTCGGCCGCTCGACCGTGTCGAACCGGCCGTGCCCCTTGAAACGCGGGAAGCCCGGCGCGCGACCCACGCGGACCCGCTTGAAGAACGCGCTGAACGCCTTGTCGAGCCGTCGCAGGGTGGCCTGCTGGGAGGCGTTGTAGAGCTGGCGGTGGTCCTCCAGGCACGCCGCGAGCGCCGCCGCCTGCCGGGCGGTGGGGCGCAGCAGGGATCTGAACGACCTGCGCACACCACTCCACCTCCCATCACGTTCGGTAACGACACCACCACGATATCGGCTGGCGCCGACAAACCAGGAAGGACATCCATGATGCGCAGACCCGACAGGTCAGGGCAGGCGGCCCTCCCGCTCCAGAATCCCCCGTCGCCTCGCGACGACGGCCCCCTCGGGAGGATCTGATGGACATCGTGCTCATCGGCGGCCTGTGGCTCGACGGATCCGCGTGGGACGAGGTCGCGCCCGAGCTCAGGGCGCTCGGTCACCGCCCCGTGCCGGTCACCCTCCCGGGCCAGGGCGACGGATCCGCCTCGGCCACGCTCGACGACCAGGTGGCGGCGGTGCTCGCCGCCGTCGACGCGGCGCCGGGAAGGCCGATGGTGGTGGGGCATTCGGCCGCCTGCACCCTGGCGTGGCTGGCCGCCGACGCCCGGCCGGAACAGGTCGCCGAGGTCGTCCTCGTCGGCGGCTTCCCGGCTGCCGACGGCGACCGTTACGCCGACTTCTTCGAGACGAAGGACGGCGCCATGCCCTTCCCCGGCTGGGGGCCGTTCGAGGGGCCGGACTCCGCCGACCTCGACGAGGAGGCCAGGCTGCGCTTCGCGGCCGCCGCGATCCCCGTGCCCGAGGGGGTGTCCAAGGGGGTGGTACGCCTGACGGACGAGCGACGGTGGGACGTCCCGGTCGTCCTCGTGTGCCCTGAGTACACCCCCGCCCAGGCTCAGGAGTGGCTCGACGCCGGCGACCTGCCCGAGCTCGCCAGGGCCAAGAACGTCGACCTCGTCGACATCGACTCGGGCCACTGGCCCATGCTGACCAGGCCGGCCGAACTCGCCCGGCTCCTCGCCGAGGCGGCTGCCGGGACCGGGAGCTGATCGAGCCGCTACCTCCGGGCGACGGTTTGTACTTTGTTCAAAACTCGCGTAGCCTCTCGTTTGAACTTAGTTCAACTCGTGAAAGGTGTGCGCGAATGATGCAGGAGAAGCTGTCCGATTTCGTCGCGGCGGCGGCCGAGGAGTTCGATATCCCCGGCGCCGCCGCCGGGGTGCTGACGGGCAGCCGCGAGGTCCACGCGTCCCACGGCGTGACGAGCCTCGACAACCCGCTGCCGGTCGACGAGAGGACGCTGTTCCATCTGGCGTCCGTGACCAAGACCTTCACGGCGACCGCGCTGATGCGCCTGGTCGCGGAGGGAAAGGTGGCGCTGGACGCGCCGGTGCGCCGGTACGTACCGGAGCTCGGGCTCGCCGACGAGCGGGCCGCGGCGCAGGTCACCGTGTGGCACCTGCTCAACCACACCGCCGGCCTGGACTGGAACGTGGCCGACACCGGCGACGACGATTCCCTGGTCGCGTTCGTGGCGAAACTGGCCGGGCTGAAGATGATCGCCGCGCCGGGCGTCCGGGCCTCCTACAGCCAGGCCGGCTACAACCTGTTGGGGCGGGTCATCGAGAAGGTCACGGGCCTGCCCTTCGAACGAGCCGTGGCCGCGCTCGTCCTGCGGCCGGCGGGACTGTCGAACACCTTTTTCGAGCCGGACGACGTCATGGTCCGGCGGTTCGCCGTGGGCCACAACCGCGGTGAGGACGGAGCCCTGCGGTTCGCCCAGCCGTGGGCGGCCTGGCGGGCCGGCTCGCGTGCCAACAATCCCGGCGGAGGCATCGTGTCCTCGGTGAGCGATCTGCTGCGCTGGGCGCGGTTCCATCTCGGAGACGGAGACGGCGTGCTGCCCGCCGAGACGCTGCATCGCATGCAGAGGCCGACGGTCGAGCTGCGGGCCAGCACGCTCGGCGACGCCTTCGGCATCTGCTGGTTCCTGCGCGACGTGGACGGTGTTCGCACCATCGGTCACGGCGGATCGGGCAACGGCCAGTTCGCCGAGCTGCTCATCGTGCCGGAACGCGACTTCGCCGTCGTCTCCCTCGCCAACGCCGGCCCGGAGGGTTACCCCTTCAACCAGGCCGTCGTCCGCTGGGCGCTGGAGCACCACCTCGGCGTGGTCGAACGGGACCCCGAGCCGGTCCCCTACGACGAGGCGCGGGCGCGGGCGGTCGCCGGCCGCTACGAGAACGACGCCATGAACCTCGACATCGCCTCCGACGGGCACCGGCTCACGCTCGCGGTAGGTATCAAGCCGGAGATCCGCCAGGCGTCGCAGGTCGACATGCCCCCGGACTACCCGCCGGCCGCTTGCGGCTTCCTGCCGGGCGAGGGCGAGGAGTACGTCATCACCGAGGGCGGTCTGCAGGGCCAGCGGGGTTTCTTCACCCGCGACGGGAGCGGCGCCGTCACGGGCGTCGACCTGGCCGGCCGGATCTTCGGCCGGGCCGGGACCTGAGCGTGCGTGCGACGCGCCGGTCGAACCGCGGGCAAGAGCTTCGGTAGCCTCACGTCATGCCGCGTGACACCCTGACCAAGGAGCAGATCGTCCTGGCGGCCATCGAGTTGCTGGACGCCGAAGGCGTGCACGGCCTGAACATGCGGCGGCTCGGAGCCCAGCTGGGCTGCGCCGCCACGGCGATGTACTACCACGTGCGGAGCAAGGACAAGCTGGTGGTGCTCGCCGCCGATCACGTCTTCGGCGAGATCGGCCTGCCGGACCTCGAGGCCATCGGATGGCGCGAGGCGGCGGCGGCACTGGCCCGTGGGGCCTATGCCATGATCACTCGGCATTTCTGGCTGATACCCGCCATGAGCACACATATCATCTACGGCCCCGGCAAGGCACGCTATGACGAGCACTGCCTGGCCGTCTACGAAGCCGCGGGCTTCACGGGCCAGGACGTCGAACACGCGGCGGCGACGGTCCTGATGTTCGTGATGGGCGCCGCACAGGGAGAGGTCGCCGAGTCGGCCTGGCGGGCGCAATTGCGCCGGGCGGGCGCGGACGAGGAGCAGGACCTGCGCGACACCATCGCGTACATCGCCGAGACGGCTCAGCGGTTCCCGCGGCTGCGTGTCCGCGCCGCGTCCGCCATGGACGCCGCCACGACCCGGCCGACTGATGCCGCGTTCCACTTCGGTCTGCACGCTCTCCTCGACGGCTTGCAGGCACGGCTGGCGACCGGCTCGACGTGCCACCTCTCGAAAGGAGACACCGCATGACGTCCCTTCCCCCGGTCACTCTGGACGACGTCCGCGACGCCGCGGCCCGGATCGAGGGCGTCGCGCACCGCACCCCTGTGCTGCGGTCACGGACCCTGGATCAGCTGGTGGGCGCCGAGGTGTTCCTGAAGTGCGAGAACTTCCAGCGCGCGGGCGCGTTCAAGTTCCGCGGCGCCTACAACGCAATCTCGCGCCTGCCGCGCGAGCAGCTGGTCAAGGGCGTCGCGGCCTACTCCTCGGGCAACCACGCCCAGGCCGTCGCCCTGGCCGCCAGGGAGCTCGGCACCACCGCGGTGGTCCTCATGCCCGAGGACGCCCCGCCGTCGAAGATGGAGGCGACCGCCGGCTACGGCGCCGAGATCGTCACCTATGACCGCTACACCGGTGACCGCACCGCGCTCAGCGCCGAACTCGCCGCCGAGCGGGGCCTGGCCCTCATCCCGCCCTACGACCACCCGCACGTGATCGCCGGGCAGGGCACGGCGGCCCTCGAGCTGCTGGAGGACGCCGGGCGGCTGGACCTGCTCCTCGCCCCGGTGGGCGGCGGCGGGCTGATCGCCGGCTGCGCCACCGCCGCCAAGGGCCTGCACCCGGGCATCCGCGTGATCGGCGTCGAACCGGAGGCCGGTGACGACACCAAACGTTCCCTGGAGGCGGGCCGGCGCATCGCCATCGACGTGCCGCGTACCATCGCCGACGGCCAGGCCGTGTCCACGCCGGGCGAGCTGACCTTCTCGATCAACCAGCGCCTGGTCGAGGCCATCGCGCTGGTCACCGACGACGAGATCCGCCAGGCCATGCGCTTCGCCTTCGAACGCCTGAAGATCGTCGTCGAGCCGAGCGGCGCCGGCGGCCTGGCGGCGCTGCTCGCGGGGCGCGTGGAGCAGCTGCCCGGCCGGGTCGGCGTCGTCATCTCGGGCGGCAACGTCGACGCCCGCCGCTTCGCCGAGCTGTGCGGGCCCTGACCCGGACGCACGTCGGCGACGCTCGCCGGCGGCGGCTCACAGCTGGTTCCTGATGGGCAGCGGGACGTCCGGCACGGGCTGCGCGAGGACCTGGCGTACCTCCTCCGCCGCGAGGAGGTTGGCGTCCTGCAGGAGGCGCAACGACCGCCGCCAGGACTCCCGCGCGTCGTCGTGCCGGCCGAGGTCGTACAGCGTCTGGCCGAGCCACCAGCAGGACACCGCCTCCCCGGACCACTGGCCGGTCTCGTGCTGGAGCCGGATGGCCTCGCGATAGTGGTCGGCCGCCTCGGTGAGCCTGCCTGCCGCGCGGCAGGCGTCGGCGAAGGTGTCCTGCCCTATCCCTTCCCCCGCCGGGATCTTCAGGTCGGCCCAGAGGTCCAGGACCAGGCGAGCCTCCGCGATCGCTTCTTCGAACCTCAGCTGCCGGTAGAAGACGTGGACGCGGTTGTTGCGGACGGACGCCTCGTGGTCACGCCGGCCGCTCTCCTGGGTCATGGCGAGGCCGCTGTCCAGGGCGGCCAGCGCGTCGTCGAACCTCCCGAGCATGGTGTAGGTGATGCCGAGATCGTTGTACGTCCCCGCCTTGCGGAGGGGCTGGTCCGTACGATCCCAGCAGGCGAGGGATTCGTTGAGGTGATGGACCGAGGCCGCGAAGTGCCCTTGCTCCTGGAAGACGGCGCCGATGTTCGTGTGCCCCATGGCCAGGCCCACCCAGTCGCCACACCGCTCCGCGATGTCCAGCGACTTCCGCAACAATCCGGAGAGCTCCGTGAGCCACCCTTTGCGCCAGAAGAGCCAGTAGACGGCATGCGCGAGACCGATCGCGGTGCCGGGGGCGCCGGTGTCGGCTGCGGCCTGGTGGGCGGCGGCGAGGAGGTTGTCCCGCTCTCTCTCAGCCCATTCGTTCGCTGCCGCGACGGTGGTGAGGTCGGCGCCGCGCCCGCCGGCCGGGTACGCCTTCATGGGCCCGTCCGTGCTGGGATCGATCAGCAGGTTGGCGGTCTGGGCGGTGGCCAGGTAGTGGTGGAGGCCGCGGCTGACCGCGGTGGCGCGTTCGGGGGCGGGGATGTCGAGGGCGGCCTGCTCGCGGGCGTAGAGACGGACCAGATCGTGCATCCGGCAGCCGCCGGGCCCCGCCGGCTCCACGATGCGGGCGTCGAGGAGGCGGTCCAGCGCGGCTTCCGCCCTGTACTCCGGCCAGTCGACCAGTGCGGCGGTGCCGGCCGGGGTGAAGGTGGGGGTGTCGATGAGGCCGAGGAAGGTGAACAGGTGGGCGGCGTCGTGGCCGGCGGGCTCTTCGCGAAGGTGGTGGTGGCTGACGGCGATGCAGGCGCGGACGGCCAGGTCGGCGTGTTCGAGGGCGTCCAGGCGGCGCGCGGTGTCGGTGAGGCGGTCCGCGAGGTAGGAGAGCGTCCAGTCAGGGCGTGCGGCCAGGCGTGCCGCCGCGATGCGGACGGCCAGGGGGAGACCGCCGCACAGCCGTACGATCTGCTCCGCGGCGTGCGGCTCGGCCTGCACGCGGCCGGGGCCGGCGATGCGGGCGAGCAAGGCGGTGGCGTCGGCGTGGCCGAGCCCGGCCAGGTGGAGATGGCTCGCGTTGTCGAGCGAGACCATGGCCTGCCGGCTGGTGATGATGACCGCGCAGGCGTCGCCGGCGGGGATGAGCGGCCGCACCTGGTGGGCGTGGCGGGCGTTGTCGAGGAGGATGAGCAGGTTGCGGTTCGAGGTGAGGGAACGGTAGCGGGCCGCGGCCTCCTCCAGGTCGGCCGGCACGGCTGAGCCGTCCAGGCCCAGGGAGCGCAGCAGCTGGCCGAGCGCCTCGATGGGCTGCAGCGGCTGGAGCCCGGCGGCGGCGCCGTTCAGATTGACGTACAGAACGCCGTCGGTGAAGCGGTGGGCGATGGCGTGGGCGGCGTGGACGGCCAGGGCCGATTTGCCGATCCCGCCGGCGCCGTCGATCGCGGCGATGGCCGGCGCGCCGGGGACGGCGTCGGCGACCGCCTTGTCGAGCCAGGCGATCTGGGTGGCCCGGGCGGTGAAGACCCGCGTGTCGGAGGGCAGCTCGACCGGTACGCCCGGCGCGCCGGGTTTCCGGGAGGCGAGGTCGAGCGCCCGGTCCCTGGTCAGCACCGCCTGGTGGAGCCGGCGCAGCGTGGCTCCGGGCTCGACGCCCAGCTCGTCGACCGTGACGCGCCGGGCCTCCTGGTACGCCGCGAGCGCGTCGGACATCCTGGAGGCCCGGTAGAGCGCCAGCATCAGCTGAGCGCGGCGGCGTTCCCGCAGGGGATGCGCCTTGACGTGCTCGGCGAGCTCAGCCGCCACCTCCTGGTGCTCGCCGGCGGCCAGGCGCAGGTCGACGTGGTCTTCCTGAGCCGTGAGGCGCTCCTCTTCCAGGCGGGCGGCCTCGATCTGCGTCCAGGGGGCCGTCATGCCGGTCAGTGCGGCGCCCCGCCACAGGCCGAGGGCCTGCCGGAACATCCTGCTCGCCGTCGTGCCGTCACCCCGGTCCCGGGCCTCTCGTGCCTGGCGGACCAGGCGGGAGAACAGGTGGGCGTCGACGTGTTCCGGGGCGAGGTTCAGCCGGTAGCCGCCGGAGACGGTCGCGATGATGTCGTCGTCCAGTAACTCGCGCAGCTTCGACACCACGATGTGCAGTTGCTTGCCGGCGGTGGACGCCGTGCTCTCGCCCCAGACGTCGGCGAGGAGCCGTTCGGCGGAGACCGGCTGGCCGACGTTCATGGCCAGACGGGCCAGGAGCCCGACCCGGCGCTCGCCGGCCAGCTTCAGCGGCCCGCCGTCGACTGTGACTTCGAACGGCCCAAGAACCTTGATGTCCAGCCTCATTGGGATGCTCCCGTCCCTCGCTCGGTGAGGACATTATGGGAGCTCTCCACCGCAGATGCCGCTGTGATCGACACTTCGGCGAGACCTTGCGGGTGAACCACCGCGCGACGCTCGTGTCGGACGCCCCCTTCTTCGACGACCTGGTCGCCCAGGGCAAGCGGCCGCGGCTGGCGGTCCTCGTCACGTCGAGGAGCTGTACACGCACTGCGCGAAGGCGTTCGTCGTTGTGGGATCCGGAGACCTGGCCGGACCGCAAGAGCCTGCCCACGCTCGGGCGGATCGCCAAGGACCACATGGGCCTCAAGGTCCCCGCGAAGGCGATCGACGCCGGGCTCGCCCTCGACGCCAAGATGAACCAGTACTGACCTGCGCGCGCCTCGCCATCGGATGCCGGCTAGGAGACCCATCCAGGCAACGGGTACGGCAGCTCGTCCTCCAGCTCTTCCATGTCGATCACATCGCCTTTCCGCGGCAGGAGCACGGTCGCCCGGCGGCCCCACCCGGAGTAACGGGTGTCCGCCTCGACGCGGATGGAGTAGTCGTAGAAGGGGAGCACGGCCTCGGCCGACAGGCGCTCCACCAGCCCGGTTGGGCCGAGCCGGAGCACGTACGGCGTGCGCGCCGACCCTGTCCGAGGCCGGATCGGGCTCGTGCTCGCCCTCAGCCGCGCAGGCGGGTGAGGGCCTGCGGGGTCAGGTGCCGCGCGAGCTCGTCGAGGAGCGCCACGACCCTGTCGACGTGTCAGCTCGTGCATTCGTCGAGGAGGCGCGCGGCTCGTTCCTCGAAGGGCCTGGCCCCGATGTCCTTCGCGATCGCCACCGCGGTCCCTAACTCGACGACGGCTTCCGGGACCCGCCCGACCGCCTGGTAGAACTCGCCGAGCGAGGTCCTGACCCGGATCTCGTTATGCCGGCTCTTGACGCTCCTTGTGATGCCCACGGCCCTGACGAGGAAGTCCTCCGCCTCCTCCAGCAGCCCCTTCCCCAGGCTCGACATTCCCAGGCCGTGCAGCGCCAGCGCCTCTCCCACGCGGTCCCCGATCGTGCGTACGTGGGTCAACGTCGTGGCGAAGGCGTCGCCGGCACGGTCGTACCTCTTCTCGCGCAGTTCGAGATTGCCCAGCCAGTAGAGCGTCTGGGCGAGGCCGCGCTGCGCGTTGAGCGGCTCGTAGATCGCCAGCGCGGCCTCGATGTTGACGCGGGCGAGCCGGAGCTCGTCGTCGCCCAGATGGATCTGGGCGACACAGCGCAGGACATGGGCTTCGGTGCCCGCGTCGCCCGCGGCTCTCAGCTCTCCCAGCGCCCGCTCGTAGCGGGCCATGGCCTGGCCGGGGCGGCCCACCCAACGGTCGATCATGGCCAGGTAGGCGCGGGCGATGCCGCTGCCGTGCACGTCGTCCGCCGACAGGAACAGCTCCAGCGAGCGCTCGAAGTCGGCCGCGGCCAGGTCGTAGAGCGCCTTGTCCGAGTGGAGCATGCCACGACGGTGCAGCACGGCGGCCATGCCACGGACGTCGCCGGCCTGCTCCGCCGCGGCGTAGGCGATGGCGAGTGTCGTCTCCAGGTCGTCGAGATACTTGCGGAGAGAGAAGAAGATCGCCGTCGCGCAGGCCAGGTCCCACGAGAGGTCCTCGTGGCCGGCGCTCGCGGCCAGCCGTACTCCGTGGACGATGGTCAGCCGCTCCGTCTCGAACCACTCCACCGGATCGCGCACCAGGTCGTGCAGGTAGGAGGCGGGCGGGCTCCAGCGTTCGGAGGCGCCGCGGACGATCTGGTGCTCGCCGCCGTACAGCGCGCTGTAAGCGGCCCTGCCGACCGACAGCAGGGCGCCCAGCATGCGTTCGACGGCGCCGGTGCGTACCTCAACCGGGTCCTCGGCCTCGGCGGCCTCCCGTGCGAACAGGCGCACCAGGTCGTGGAAGCGGTAGCGCACGCGCCCGGCCGGGTCGCTCGCGGCGACCTGGAGCAACTGGGCGTCGACCAGGGTTTCCAGCAGTCGGCCGGCGGCCTGGAGGTCGACGTCGAGGAGCGCGGCAGCCATCCATGACGGAAAACTGCTGACCTCGATGAGGCCCAGCCGCCGGAAGGCGCGCTGTTCCTCCTCCTCCAGGCTCAGGTAACTGAGCGCGAAGACGGCGCGTACGTGCAACGTGCCGTGGGCGAGCTCGTCCAGCCTGTGCCGCTCGTCGTTGAGATGGGCGACGAGCATGGCGGCGGTCCAGTGCCTCTTCGCCGCGATCCTGGCCCCGGCGATGCGCAGGGCGAGCGGGAGGTGGCCGCACAGAGACAGCAGTTCCTGAGCGGCGTCGGGATCCTGACCGAGCCGGTCCCGGCCCACGATCCTTTCCAGCAACGTGGAGGCCTGCGACGGGCTGAGCACGTCGAGGTCGACGTGCCAGGCCACGGGGAGCCCCAGGGATCTGCGGCTCGTGATGACGACGGCGCAGGACGGGCTTCCGGGGAGGAGCGGCATCACCTGAGTCGCGTCCGCCGCATTGTCCAGGACGATCAGTGTGCGGCGGTCGGATACGAGCGTGCGGAACAGTTCGGCGCGCTCGTCGAGGGTGGGCGGGATGGCGTCGCCGCTCACGTTCAGGATCCGCAGGAACCGGCTGAGCACTTCGGCCGGCTCGATCGGCTCGCCCGGGCTGCCGGTGCCGTGCAGGTCCATGTACAGCTGCCCGTCGGGGAACTGAGCGTGCACCTCGTACGCCAGACGCAGGGCGAGTGCTGTTTTGCCGATGCCGCCCATGCCCGAGATCGTCACGATCGACGCGGTCGTCCTGCGCACGTCGCACAGGTGGTGCCGCAGGCTCAGCCGGAGGCCTTCACGCCCCGTGTAGTCGGTCACGTCCGGCGGGAGCATGTTCGGCGCCGTGCGGGCGCTCCTCTGCGGGGTGCCGGCGCCGGTCTCCTCCGCCAGCAGCGCGGCGTGAACGTCACGGAGCTCGGCCGAGGGATCGACCCCGAGCTCGTCGGCGAGCCTCCTTCTGGTGGCCTCGAACCAGCGCAGGGCCTGCGCGCGCCGCCCTGACGCTCCCAGCACGGCGATGAGGCGCGTGTGCAGGCGCTCGTCATAGGGATGGAGCTCGGCCACGCTCGTCACGTGGTGGACGGCCTCTTCCGCACGGTCGAGGAGCAGCGCCAGATCCGCCAACTCGATCACGGTCGCCAGCCTGGCCGTCTCCAGCCGGTTGACCTCCGGGCCGGCGCACAGCCTCTCGGGGGCGCCGAGCAGCACGGGCGCGCGCCACTCCGCCATGGCGAGCTGGAGCAGGTCGAGCCGGTCGGCCGGGTCGGTCTCGGCCTCCGCCGCCCCGGCCAGATCGAGGAACCGCGCCGCGTCCAGCCGGACCCGCTCGAGGTTGAGCCGGTAGCCGTGGCAGGTCAGCTCGATGACGTCGGGCAGTGACGTCCGGTCGCGCAGCCAGGCGCGGATGCGGGAAACCCCCGTGCGCAGCGCCCCCACGGTTGCGCCGGCCGGTCCCCACACCCACTCGATCAGCTGGTCGTCCGGCACCGGCCGGCCACCGCCGAGGGCCAGCCCGGCCAGCAGCCAGGGGCCGTTGCGGCCGGGCACGGTCATCTCGCGCCTCGCGATGACCTGCAAGGGCCCGAGGATGCGAATGACCGGCGTAGCGGTTTCGTCCTGGCGAACCATGGATGCTCCTTACTCGCGTTCTGTCGTCCGCGACGAGCTGTCGAACAGCGTAAGGAGGGCCGATTTAGATCCGCTGTAAACGAACTGAAATCGAGTTTCGGCACCATGCTCGTGATTGCGAATATGGGAGGTGACATCAATGATCAAACGCAAGCTCATGACTTTCGTGCTGGCACTGTCGGTGGGCGCCGGCCTGGTCGCGGGGGCCGCCGCGTACGCCGACGTCCACCAGCAGGCGCCGACCAGCGTTCAGGCAGGTGAATGCGAGTGGGGATCCTGCTGATATGAGCGTGGCCCGGCGTCCGCCTCGTCGGCGGGAAAGCGCAGCCCGGGATGTCACCGATATTTCATCGCGTTGGGGTGGCGGCCGATGAATACGACGAGTCGATGAATCCCGTGAAGTGCGGCGGGCCGAGGCGCTGGGTTTCACCTCCTGGCTCACGATGTCCTCGATCGTCGACGGGTGTCACCGGGGGGCGGTGTCGAGCACGGCCTTGAGGGACGCTTCGAGGATGTCGACGCCGGCGTGCAGGTCGTCCTCGCCGATCGTGAGGGGCGGGGCGATGCGGAAGATGCCGCCCATGCCCGGTAGCTGGACGATGTTCATGTGCAGGCCTCGTTCGAGACAGGCCGAGGTGACCGCGCTGCCCAGCGCGTCGGCGGGCGCCTTGCTGCGCTTGTCCCTCACGAGCTCGACGCCCTGGAGCAGGCCACGGCCGCGGACGTCGCCGACGACCTCGTACGTGTCGCGCAGCGCCAGCAGCCGCTCGGACAACTGGGCGCCCAGCCGCGCGGCACGGACGACGAGGTCGTCGCGGTCGATGACGTCGAGGACCGTCAGCGCGACGGAGGCCGCCAGCGGGTCGGAGACGTGCGTGGTGTAGAAGAGGAAGCCCCGCTCGTGGCAGAGTTGCTCGATCTCGGCGGTCGTGACGACGGCCGCCACGGGAAGCCCGGATCCGAGCGTCTTCGACAACGTCAGGATGTCGGGGGTGACCCCGTCGCGCTCGAAGGCGTACATCGTCCCGGTGCGGCCCAGGCCGGTCTGCGCCTCGTCGAGGATGAGCAGCATCCCGCGTTCGTCGCACATGTCCTTGAGGCGGCGCAGATAGCCGGGCGGCAGGTCGATGATCCCGCCTGAGGACAGGACGGGTTCGATGAGGCAGGCGGCGAGACTTCCGGCCGACTGCTGGTCGACCAGGGCGAAGCCGTAGGCGAGCTCGGCCTCCCAGTCGTGTGACCCGTCCGAGGACCGGAACGGCGAACGGTAGGCGTTCGGCGCGGGCAGGGCCAGGTTCCCCGGTGTCGGCGGGCCGTAGCCGCGCCGGCCCGCCGAGAAGGTCGCGGAGGCCGCCCCCTGGGTCATGCCGTGCCACGAGCGGTCGAAGGAGACGATCTCGTAGCGGCCGGTGGAGAGCTTGGCCATCTTGATCGCGGCCTCGTTCGCCTCGGCCCCTGTGGTGAGCAGCAGCGTCTTGCCCAGCGTGGCGGGCAGGGTCGCGGCGAGCCTGCCGGCGAGTTCCAGCACCGGCGTGCTGAGCATGCCGCTGTAGAGGTGGTTCAGCGTCGCGACGGCGGACGAGACCGTCGCCACGATGTCGGGGTGCGCATGGCCGAGGATGGAGCTCATCTGCCCCGAGGTGAAGTCGAGGATCGGCCTCCCCTGGCGGTCGAAGACGTGCGCGCCCGCGGCACGTTCGATGACGCGCGGGGTGAAGCCGGTTCCGTAGCGGATCAGGAGGCGGTCCGCCTCGTCCCAGAACGTGTCGTCCATCGCCAACCCTTCTACCCGCGCGCGCGACGGTGCTGTCCGTGACAAGCATGCCGCTTTATGCGGATCTCTGATCATCCGCACCGGGAACCCGGACGATCAGTAAGTTTGTCGGGTGGCTGATAACCGTGCACCGTTAGCGCTGTCCGACCGGTACGTCCTGCTGGATCGCCTCGGCAGCGGAGGCATGGGGACCGTGTGGCGCGCGACCGACCGGCTCCTGGAGCGCACCGTCGCCGTCAAGGAGACGCATGTGCGGGCCACGGGCGCCAAGGGCGCCGAGCATGCGGCCCGGGCACGCAGGGAGGCGCACGCCATCGCCCGCATCTCCCACCCCAACGTCGTCAACATCCACGACCTGGTGTACCACGATGAGCGGTTGTGGCTCGTGATGGAGTACGTGGACGGGCCCTCCCTGAAGGACCATGTCGCCTCCACCGGCCCGATGGATCCCGCCGCCGTCGCCGGGATCGGCCTGCAACTCCTGTCGGCTCTCGAGGCCGTGCACGCCGCCGGTGCGCTGCACAGGGACGTCAAGCCGGGCAACATCCTGCTGCGCCGCGACGGCAGGGTGGTGCTCTGCGACTTCGGCATCGCGGCGCTGGCCGGGAGCGAGTCGCTCACCGCCAGCGGCGCCGTGGTGGGGTCGTTCGAGTACATCGCCCCCGAACGGGTGAGCGGCCAGCCTGTGGGGCCGCCCAGCGATCTGTTCTCGCTGGGCGCCACCCTGTGCGTGCTGCTGTCCGGCCGTTCCCCGTTCGCCCGTCCGGAGCCCGTCGGCGTGCTGAACGCCGTCATCCGCGACGAACCGGACATCCCGGCCAGCGCGGGACCGCTGCGTCCCCCGCTCGAAGCGCTGCTGCGGAAGAACCCGGCCGATCGCCCCTCCGTCGCGGAGGCGAGCGAGATGCTGCGGCCCCTGGCCGCGACGGTGCCGGGCACGCAGCACTTTCCGATGGCCGGCGCCGTTCCGCGCCGCCGACTGCTGGGCGTGGCGGCGGTCTCCGCGGTCGTCCTGGTCGCCGCGGCCGTCGGAGCGGGTGCGCTGATGAGCCGCTCGGGAGGCGGCGCCCTCTCCGACGCGGCGGGGACCACGACCCCGCAGGCCGCCACGCACCCCTCCCGCACCGACGCGGCGAACTCCACGACCCCGCCCGCCGTCACGCATCCGACCCGCACCGACGCGGTGATGCCGGTGCCTGACGATCCCAGTCCTAAGGCCCCCGGCTATTACTGGATGTTCTCGGGTGACCGCTACATCCGGGTCCGCATGTCGGCCTCGGGCTACCCGGTGGGCGAGCGCCTGTCCGAGCCCTCGAGACTCGACGCATGGACAGAGACGTTCCAGAGCCTGCCGGGCTTCCGGGACCGGATCGACGCGACGCTCCGGGTCCCGGGGTCCCGGGACGAGTACTGGGTCTTCTCCGGCAGCCAGTACCTCCGCATGCGGATCGCCGGCGCCGAGGAAGGGTACGCCGACACGCTGGTGGCGGGTCCGAGGCCGCTGCGCGACTGGGAGAACGCCTTCGGCGGCCTTCCCGACGACGGCATCGACGCGGTGATGCGGACGCCGGACGACCCGAAGCAGTACTGGGTGTTCGCGGGCGACCAGTACGTCAGGACCACGCTGGACGGTGAAGGACCCGGCGGCGAGGTCACCCATGGGCCGTCGGGCCTCGACGGGTGGGCCGGCACGTTCTTCAAGCACGCGGCGTTCAAGCACGGGATCGACGCGGCGATGCCCGTGCCCGGGAAGCGGAACGACTACTGGGTGTTCTCCGGCACCCAGTACATGAAGATCCGCGTCACCGACCGCCGCTACGACGACACGGTGCTCGACGGCCCCAGGACCCTGCGCGACTGGAGCACCCTGGGGTGACCGTCAGCCGTCCATCACCATGCCGAGGCCCAGTGCCATGATCAGGACGCTGGACACCGCAGCCGTGACGATCCGGCCGCGCGGTCCGGTCAGCAGCAGTCCGAACACGGCGCCGCCGCCGGCGAGCAGCAGCTGCCAGCTCGCCGAGGCGACGACGATCGCGCCCGCGTAGGCCGCCGACTCCGCCGGGGTCATCGCCTGCTGTGCCTGGCGCCCGAGGATGAGAGCCACGAAGGAGAGGGCGGGCCAAGAGCCCTGGTCGCCGGAGCCGGGCGCGGCCGGCCCGGAGACCAGGGCGTGAGTCCTTTTACGGCGTCACCTGCCTGCCGCCGAAGGTCACGACGAGGCGGCCGTCCGAGGCGAACGACCAGCTCAGCGAGCCGCTGTAGGAGGAGCAGCGGGACCCGTTCGAGCCGGACCAGAACTGGTTCGAGCCGTCTGCGTCACCGATGATCCGGTCGTTCGACCCGCTGTCGCACGAGGTGTTGTCGCGGAACACCGAGGAGCCGCCGTCGAAGTTGAAGTTGCGTTCCTCGTTGCCGATGCTGACGTTGCCCGACACGGTCATCCTGCCGAGGTTGCGGTTGTAGGTGAACCCGTGCTTGCCGTTCTCGTAGGCGATGTTGCGCCGGACGACGTGGTCGACCCCGATGTCCTCGCCGCCGAGCTTGTAGCCGTTGCGGTCACCGTTGCCCGCCTGGCTGCCGTCGCTCAGGGTGCCGTTGTCGTAGGCGAGGGAGTCCTCGATGGTCACCGCGCCGATGGGTCCGGTGTCGTCCTTGGTGAACAGGTCGTAGCCGTCGTCGATGTTGTTGTGGGACACGGTGTAGCGGAAGACGTTGCCTGGGCCGACGGTGAGCTTCGGGGCGAAGCCGTCGGCGTCCTCGCCGTCGGAGTCGGCGTTGTCGTGCGACACCGTGCTCAGAACGAGGTTGCCGGACGGCCACTGGTCCGCGGGCGCCCCGGCCACCAGCCGTGAGAGCTGCAGGCCCGAGTCGCGGTTGAAGCGCGTCACCGTGCGCTCGATGATGTTGTTGTTGCCGGCCAGGAGGATGCCGTTGTCACCGGCGCGCTCGACGACGATGCCGTGGATGTGCCAGAACGACCCGCCCACGGCAAGCCCGCGGTTCGCCGAGTCCTCGCTCTGGGCCGAGAAGTTCAGCACCGGCGTCTCGCCTGGATAGGCGAACAGTTGCGTGCGGTCGCCCGAGGTGCCGTCGTTGCCCGGCGGTATGGTGACCGTCTGCGAGAACCGGTAGGTGCCGCCGCGCATGTAGATCGTCCCGCCGGAGGCGACGCGGGAGATCGCGGAGGTGAGGGTCGTCGGGTCCGACTCCGTCCCGGCCGCGCTGTCGCCGCCGTTCGGCGCCACGTACAACGTGTCGGCGGGCGGTTGCGTCGTTCCGCCCGCTTCCACGTCGATGTAGTCGATGTTGGGCAGGCCGTTCGAGGTGGTGGGGCTGAGCCGGATGGTGTTGCTTCCGGCGTTCAGCGGCACGGTCAGGGTCGTGGTGGCCCAGGTGGTCCAGGCGCCGGTGGCCGCGAACGGGACGGTCCGGGTGGTGGCGCCGTTGACGATCAGGTCGGCGGGGCGGCCGCTCGTGGTGCCGTTGGCGTGGCGGATGGCGAGGGTGGTGGTGCCGGCTGCGGCGGCGTTGACGGTGAACTGGGCGTAGCCGCCGGTGCCGTTGTCGCCGTTGCAGAATCCGCTTCCCGAATATCCGGAGTGGTCGCTGTCGATGCTGCCGTTGCAGACGGCGGGCGAGGTCTCGGCCTCGTAGCGGGTGGGCGCGGCGTGTGCTGGTTGCGCGACGGCGAGCGTGCCGGCTAACAGGCCGGCGCAGGCGAGGACGGATGTCAGGCGCATCATGCTTCTCCAATGGTTGGGTACGGCGTCCCCTTGCCCGGGCAGAGCAGAAACGGATGCCACAGTAGGAAAGCGCTTTCCCCGCGTCAACCATCGGTGAAACTTTCATCCGGCGCCCTGGCTACCCTCCCGCCTGCCTCAGCACGGCGGCCCCGCGAGGCGGCAGGACGAGCGCGCCGCCGGACCGCTCGCCGTCGAGCAGCACGCTCCCGCCGTCCGGGACCGGCACGCGGCGTTCCTCGAAGGTGTGGTTGAGCAGGAACACATGACGTACGCCGTCCGCGCCGGCCCGGGTGACCGCCTCCACGCCCTCCGGCAGTCCCGGCAGCGTCACGCCGGCCCCGGCGGCGACGCGGCGGGTCAGCTCCCGCATCACCGCGGGGTCCGGCCGGGTGCCGAGATACCAGGCGACGCCTTCGCCGTAGGCGTGCCGGGTGACGGCCGGGCCGCCGTCGCCGAACGAGGCCACCGCCTCGGCGCCCTCCAGCTCGATGCGCTCGGACCACAGCGTGGCCCGAGACTCCGCGCCGTCCCAGGCGATCGGGACGGTCGCCCCCGTGTGCAGCGGGTCGAACTCGGTGATCGACAGGCCGAGCAGCTCGCGCAGCGGCCCCGGATATCCGCCCAGCCACACCCGGTCGTTCTCGTCGACGATGCCGGAGAAGAACGACACCACCAGGTGGCCGCCCCGCTCGACGTACGCGGCCAGGTTCGCCGCCGCCTCCGCCGGGAGCAGGTAGAGGTTGGGCACCACCACCAGCCGGTAGCCGCTCAGATCGGAGGTGGACCGCACCACGTCGGTGGTGACGCCGAGCCGCCACAGCGGGTCGTAGTGGTCGCGCAGCCGGTCCATCATGCAGATCCGGTCACTCGGATGCGACTCCTGCTCGACCGCCCACCAGTTGCGCCAGTCCAGCACGAGTGCCGTCTCGGCCCGCACCCGCGATCCCTCGACCGCGCCCAGCGACCGCAGGTCGCCGCCGAGGTCGCGGACCGCCTGGTGCAGCGGATGATCGGCGCCCGCGTGCGGGAGCATGGCGGAGTGGAACTTCTCCGCGCCGCCGCGTGAGGCCCGCCACTGGAAGAACAGCACGGCGTCCGCGCCGCGGGCCACCGCCTGCAGGCTGTCCAGCCGCATGCCGCCGGGCTTCTTCGCCGGGTTGGTGCCCATCCAGTTGACCGCGGAGGTGGCCTGCTCCAGCAGCCACCACGGCCGGCCGTCACCGAGCCCGCGCCACACGTCGAAGAACAGCGCGCTCTGCAGCTGCGGCTCAGGCTCCCGCTGGTCGGGATAGCAGTCGCCGCTGACCACGTCCATCTCCGCCGCCCAGGCCGGATAGTCGGTGGTGGGGGCGACGTTGCACAGGTTGGTGGTGACAGGGACGCCCGGAGTGGCCTGGCGTACCACGTCGGCTTCGAGCCGGTAGCAGTCCAGCAGCGCGTCGGAGCAGAACGCGGTGAAGTCCAGCGTGTGCGCCGGGTTGGGGATGCCGGTGGTGCGGCGGGGCGGGAGAATCTCCTCCCAGGCGGAGTAGCGCTGGCTCCAGAAGGTCGTCGTCCACGCCTCGTTGAGCTGGTCGAGGGTCTCGTACCGGCGTCGCAGCCAGCCGCGGAAGGCTTCGGCGCACAGGTCGCAGTAGCACTTGGGCACCTGGCAGCCGTACTCGTTGCCGATGTGCCAGGCGGCCAGCGCCGGGTGGGCCGCGTACCGCCGGGCGAGCTCGGTGACCAGGGCCCGCGCCGCCTTCCGGTAGGCGTCGGACGACGGGCAGATGTGGCAGCGCGACCCGTGGCTCAGGCGCACGCCGCCGTCGTCGACCGGCAGCGACTCGGGGTGGCGGTGGCCCAGCCACGGCGGTGGCGAGGCGGTCATCGTGGCCAGGCACACCGCCACGCCGTGGTCGTGCAGCAGGTCCATGACCTCGTCGAGCCACTCGAACCGGTAGTCGCCGGGGACGGGCTCCACCTGGGCCCAGGCGAAGATGCCGAGCGTCACGAAGTTGACGCCGGCGTCGCGCATCAGCCTGGCATCCTCGGCCCAGACCGGGCGCGGCCACTGCTCGGGGTTGTAGTCCCCGCCGTAGCGGATCACTCGCGTACGCTCCCTTCGGTCAGGCCGGCCCGCCAGAACCGCTGGAGGGCCCCCGACAACACGATCAGCGGGATGACCGACACGAACGAGCCGACCACCACCAGCGTCTGGAGGATCGGCTCCCGGTCGGCGAAGCCCTGCCAGCTGGTCAGGCCGAGGGTGAGCGGGTAGAGGCTGCTGTCCGACAACATCACCAGCGGCAGGAAGTAGTTGTTCCAGATCCCGATGAACTGGAACAGGAAGATCGTCACCAGCGCCGGAGACATGATCTTCAGGGCGATGGTGAGGAAGATCCGCCATTCGCCGGCGCCGTCCGCCCTGGCGGCGTCCAGCACGTCGTCCGGCACCGTGGCGGCGTACACCCGCGACAGATAGACCCCGAACGGGCTGACCAGGCTGGGCAGCAGCACCGCCCAGTAGGTGTTGGCCAGGCCGGCGTCGGACATCAGCAGGAACAGCGGCAGGCCGATGGCGGTGGTGGGCAGCAGCACCCCGGCGAGGATGACGTTGAACAGCGCCTCCCTGCCGCGGAACTCGCACTTGGCCATCGCGTAGCCGGCGCACGCGGCGATGAGCGTGGCGCCGGCCGCGCCCAGCCCCGAATAGATCACCGAGTTGAGGATCCACCGCAGGTAGATCCCGTCGCTGAAGGCGAACAGGTCGCCGAGGTTGGTCCACAGCTGCGGGTTGGCGAACCACAGCGGGCTGGAGTTGATCAGGTCGCCGGTGTTCTTGGTGGCCGCCACGATCAGCCAGTACAGCGGCAGCAGGAAGTACGCCGCGAGCACCAGCAGCAGGACGGTGGTGAGCCAGCGGAGGCTGACCGTTCTCATCGGCGTCCCCTTCCCACGAAGCGCAGGAACCCGAAGGACAGCACGGCGGTCACCAGCGCCAGGATGATCGACTCCGCGGCGGCCAGGGCCATGTCGTTGCCGTTGAACGCGTCGTGGTACGCGGTCAGCGTCGGCGTGTAGGTGGTGGACAGGCCGCCGGACACCGGGAGCAGCACCAGCGGCTCGTTGAACAGCTGCAGCGAGCCGATGATGGTGAACACGGTGATCAGCACGAGCGCGGGACGCAGCAGCGGGATCTGGATCCGCCAGGCGATGCCCCACCGTCCGGCGCCGTCGATCCTGGCCGCCTCGTACAGCGTGCGCGGGATCGACTGCAGCTGGGCCACCACGACCAGCATGTTGTAGCCGACGAACAGCCACACCACGATGTTCATGACGGACCAGAACACCGTGCCCGGTCCGAGCAGGTCGGTCTCGATGCCGAACGCGCTGAGCACCGGGGTGAACGGTGACGTGCCGGGCGCGTACAGGAAGCCCCACATGATCGAGGCGATCACGCCGGGGATGCCGTACGGCAGGAAGAAGCTGGTGCGGAAGAACCGCGGCCAGCGCGCCATGCCGGCCTCCAGGATGAGCGCCAGCACCGTGGAGCCGACCACCATCAGCGGCACCATGATCGCCGCGTAGAGCAGGATGCGGCCGAGGCTCTCCACGAATCCCGGGTCGGACAGCGCCTTGCCGTAGTTGGCCAGGCCGGCGAAGCGTGTGCTCTGGCCGCGCAGCCCGAGCAGGCCGGAGCGCTCGACGACGGTGAAGCTCTGCGCCAGCGCGTACAGGATGGGTGCGACGAAGAATCCGGCGAACAGCAGCACGAACGGCGCCAGGAACACCGCGGCGGTGCGTTTCCTCATTGGGCCCTCAGCCCTTTCTCCCTCAGTTGCTCGACCACCTGCGTCTGCGCCGCCCGCAGCGCGCTCGCGAAGGTGCCCTCGCCGGCGAGGGCCCGCGGGAAGCTGTCGTTGAGCCTCTGCCTGGTCTCCTCGTAGCCGGGCCACCACACCCAGCCGCGCGGCACCTGGCTGGAGGATTCGGTGAACAGCTGGTCGGTACGCTGCCCGCCGAGGAACGCGGAGGGCTTGGTCAGCGACGGGCTGGACATGCCGTCGATCGCGGCGGGCCAGCCGTAGCCGCTCTCGATCAGCATGGCGACGCTGCGCGGGTCGCGGTTGATCCACAACGCGAACTCGACGGCCTCGCGGGGATGCTCGCAGCCGCGCAGCAGCGCGGTGGACGAGCCGCCGTTGCTGGCGGAGGCCTTGCCGCCCGCCTCCCACTGGGGCAGCGGCGCGGCCCGCCACTTGCCGGCGGTGTCCGGCGCGTTGGCCGCGAGGATGGCCTCGGCCCACTGCGCGAGGGGGATCGCCACCAGGTGGCCGGACGCGAGGTCCTTGTACCAGCCGGGCGCGAAGTGCGGGCTGACCTTGACCAGCCCGTCCTTGATCATGCCCTGCCAGTAGTCGGCCACCTTCAGCGTTTCCTGGCTGGTCATCTTCGCGTTCCAGACGCCGCCGCGGGTGTCGAACCACGGCGTGCCGGCCTGCCAGGCGAGGCTGATGAAGGGCGAGGTGTCGTTGGCGGGGAAGTTCGTGACGTACGCGTCGGGGTCGGCCTCGCGGACCCGGGCGGCCGCCTCGCGATACTCCGCCCATGTCTTCGGCACCTCGATGCCCCACTTGTCGAACAGGTCGGCCCGGTAGTAGAGAGCCATCGGGCCGGTCGCCTGCGGCACGGCGTAGGTGCCGCCCTCGTAGGTCACGAGGTCCCAGGTGTTCTGCTGGAAGTCGGCCCGGTCGGCGTCGGTGAGATAGGGGTTCAGGTCCGTCAGCTCGACGTTGAGCAGGAACGACGGCAACTCCTGGAACTCCATCTGGGCCAGGCAGGGGGCGTCGCCGGCCAGCACGGCGGCGTGCATCTTCGCGTATCCGCCCTTCGGTCCCGGCGGGATGTTGTCCAGCGTGACCTGGACGTCGTCATGGGTGCGGTTGAACAGCTCGACGGCCTTGTCCATCCCCGGAACCCACGCCCAGAAGGTGAGCCGGACGGGATCCCGTCCGGTCGCACCGGCGCCGCCCCCGCAGGCGCTCACGAGCAGCATCGCCACCGCGGCCAGGCTGAGGAGGGGGGATCCCAAGCGTCGTGGCCAAATAACCATAAAATATGCTTTTATCATCTTCACAAGGGGATCGGAAGGGATGTGCGGCCTTGAGCTATCCACGGCGCGGCATGCACGGCGAGGTCGTCGAGGATCTCGGCCGGCGCATTCTCGGGGGCGATCCTGACACCGGGGGCACCCTCGACCCGACCGCCCTGGCCAGGCACTACGGCGTCAGCCAGACGGTGATGCGGGAGGCGCTGAAGACCCTCGCGGCCAAAGGGCTGGTGGACGCGCGGCCGAAACGCGGCACTTTCGTCAGGCCGCGCGCCGAGTGGTCGATGCTCGATCCGGACGTCCTGCGGTGGCGGTTCACCCAGCGCGGTGACGAGCGCATGCTCCGCGACCTCGCCGAGGTCCGGGCCGTGGTGGAGCCGGCCGGCGCGCGGCTGGCCGCGCAGCGCCGCACCGACGAGGACCTGGAGGCCCTGGAGGCGGCCCTGGCCCGCATGGCCGACACCGTCTCCGACCCCGTCGCCCACACCGAGGCGGACGTCGCCTTCCACCGCACCTTGCTCGCCGCCGCGCGCAACGAGGTGCTCGACTGCCTCCAGATCGTGATCGCCGCCGCGCTGTACGCGCGGGACCGGCTGGTGCACGCCGGCGGCGAGCGCCCGGGGTTCGCCGCCACGCACCGGGCGGTCCTGGACGCGGTACGCCGCGCCGATCCAGACGCCGCAGAATCCGCCATGCGGGACCTGCTCGCGCAGGCCGGAAAGGACGAAGCCGCATTATGACCACCCCCCACATGACGTCCAGGCGCCGACTGCTCGCCTACGCCGCAGGGCTCGCCGGGCTGGCCGCCGTGGCCCAGGTGCCCGGCGGCTGGACCGACTCCTCACCCGCCCTGCCCAGCACGCCGTTCACGCTCGGCGTCGCCTCCGGGGATCCCCGGCCGGACGGCGTGGTCCTGTGGACCAGGCTCGCCCCGCAGCCGCTCGCCGACGACGGGCTCGGCGGCATGCCGCGCACCCCCGTGCCGGTGCGCTGGGAGGTCGCCGAGGACGACGGGATGCGCAAGGTCGTCCGCAGAGGCGTGGCCACCGCGCGCCCGGAGTTATCGCACGCCGTGCACGTGGAGGTGCACGGGCTGCGCCCCGGCCGGGCGTACTGGTACCGGTTCACCGCCGGCGCCGACGACAGCCCTGTCGGCCGTACCAAGACCGCACCCGACCCGCGCGCGTCCGTGCCCGTCAGCTTCGCCTTCGCCTCCTGCCAGGCCTGGGACGTCGGCTTCTACACCGCCTACCGCGACCTGGCCGCCCAGGACCTCGACCTCGTCGGGCACCTCGGCGACTACATCTACGAGAACGGGATCGGCGCCACCGGAGGCAGGCGCGGCACGCCGCTGTCGCCCGCGCACGGCGCGCTCGTCCAGACCCTCTCGCAGTACCGGCTGCGGCACTCGCTCGTCGGTACCGACCCCGACCTGCAGGCCGCCCGCGCCGCCGCCCCCTGGTTCTTCACCCTCGACGACCACGACGTGGAGGACAACTGGGGCGCCGACCGGTCGCCCACCGGCGCGACCCCGGAGAACTTCCTGCGCCGCCGCGCCGCCGCGTTCCGCGCCTTCTACGAGAACAACCCGATGCGTCCCTCCGCGCTGCCGGTCGGGCCCGACATGGCGATGCACCACCGGATCGACTACGGGCGGCTGGCGAGCTTCTTCGTGCTGGACGCGCGGCAGTTCCGCAGCCCCATCGACATCGGGGCGCGGCTCGACCCGTCCCGCACCATGCTGGGGGAGCAGCAGGAGCGCTGGCTGCTCAAAGGGCTCGCCGACTCGTCGAGCACCTGGAACCTGCTGGCCAACCAGGTCATGATGTTCCAGCTCGACCGGCTCACCGACCCCGGCCTGCAGCAGCTCAACCCCGACACGTGGGACGGTTACGCGGCCACCCGCGACCGGCTGTGGGCGGGCATCGGCGAGCGCCGCGTGTCCAACCCGGTGGTGCTCACCGGCGACGCCCACGTCAACTGCGCCGCGGAGCTCAAGGCCGACTACGCCGACCCCGGCTCGCCGAGCGTGGGCGTGGAATTCGTGGGCACCTCGATCACCTCCGGCGGCGACGGATCCGACAGCACGCCCGGAGGCCAGGAGTGGCTGGCCGCCAACCCCCACCTGAAGTTCTTCAACAACCAGCGCGGATACGTGCGCTGCCGGGCCGCCGCCGACACGCTGACCACCGACTACGTGGTGGTGGACAAGGTCACCACGGCCGGTGGCGCCGCGTCGGTGCGCAGGTCGTTCGTCGTCGAATCCGGCCGCCCGGCCCTGCAGGACATGTGAGGCAGGATCATGAGAAGGACCTTCCACGCCGCCGCCGCGGTGGCGATCTGCTCGGGCCTGTTCACGATGCCCGCCGCGTCCGCCGCGGGGCCCGTCCCCGCCTTGCCCGGCCTGCCCGCCGCCGGGTCCACGCCGGGGCGGCTGCCCGCCACGCCGGCGGGCCAGGTGCTGGTGGTGCAGGCCAACCTGCAGGACTCCGTACGCCAGGCGGACGCCCGCGACACCCGCGACCTGGACAACTTCGCCAGGCGGCTGGCCGAGAAGGCGCCCGCGGCGCCGGACGCCCTGCTGCTCACCGAGATCCTCGGCCCCGGCGCCCGCCACCTGGCGAACGCGCTGAGCCGGGCCACCGGGCAGCGCTACCGGGCCGAGGTGGCGGGTGAACGCTCCGCCTTCCTGCCCGACGGCGCGGTCAGGGAGAACGCGATCATCCTGAACACCGGCACGATGGCCGCGGCCGCGCCCGGCGGCTTCGAGCGGGTGCAGGACGAGGACCAGGCGTACGTGGTGGCCGCGCGGCGGGACGGCACGCTCGGCGTACCGCTGGTCGCCGCGCACCCGGGCGGCGATCCTACGCCGGCCGCGGACTGGCTCGCCGACCGGTTCGCCCGCGAGGACGGCGTCACCGTGCTCGGCGGCGACTTCCGCGCCGGGCGCTGCGCCGTGCCGGTGGAGGACCAGGCCATCGGCTGCGCGCCGCAGGCGTTCTGGGCCGGCCTGACCGGGCCGCGCGCCTACACCGACGCGTACTTCGAGCGCGGTGACGCGCAGGCGCGGCTGCACAGCGGGTACATCTTCGCCAGGGGGGATGTGCTGAACGCCACGATCGACACCGACATGCCTGACGTCTCCGACTGCAAGGCGGCCTTCGACGCGGGGCGCTCGCACACCGCGGATCGTGACTGCCGCGCCGCGTACTACGCCGACGAGCCGTTCGGGTGGGCGCTTCTCGGCGCCGCCCGCGACGAGCAGCAGTCGGTGGTCCCGGCGAAGCTCGCGCTGGATCACTGCGAGCTCGCCGTGCGCACCGCCGACGTGATGGCCAGAGTCGTCAACAACACCGGAGGGCCGCTGTCCCGGCCGGTCAGCGTGAGCGCGCCGGAGCCGCTCACGGCCACACCCGCCGAGGCCGCCCTCGACGTGCCCGCGGGCCAGGCGAAGCACGTGATCGTGACCATCACCGCGCCGAGGGACACCGCGCCGGGCGAGCACAGTGTCACCGTGACGATCGGCTCCGAGCAGCGGGAGATCCCGGTCACCGTCACCGAGGACTGCGTCGAGCCGAAGGTGTACGCGACCAGCTTCCACTCCGGCTTCGGCCCCGAACTGGCGGTGGACGAGGACATCGCGACCTACTGGCACTCCGAGTACCAGCCGCCGCACCCGCTGCCCCAGTCGATCACCCTCAACCTGGGCGGGACCAAGCAGATCAGCGCCCTGGACTACCAGCCGCGGTTCGACGGCAACCTCAACGGCACGATCCTGGACTACAAGGTCTACCTCAGCACCGACGGCCGGACGTTCACGGAGGTCGCCGGCGGATCGTGGGCGGCCGACGCGCGGCTGAAGACCGCCTCGTTCGACGCGGCGGACGCCCGCTATGTGCGGCTGGAGGGCAGCCGGGCCAGCGGCGGGTCCTACCTGTCGGCGGCGGAGGTCACCGTCCGATGACCAGGTTCGCGGGGCAGGCGGCCGTGGTCACGGGTGGCGCGCGGGGCATCGGCGCCGCCACGGTCCGCCGGCTGGCGGCGGAGGGCGCCTCGGTGGTCGTCGCCGACGTCGACGAGGCGGCGGGCCGGGAAGCGGCGGACAGCGTCCCCGGGGCCGTGTTCGCGAACTGCGACGTGGCCTCGCCGCAGGCGTGGGACGACCTGCGCACGCTGGTCCTCGACCGGTTCGGGCGGCTGGACGTGCTCGTCGGCAACGCGTACCTGGTGCGGCAGGGACCCGCCGACCAGGTGGGCCCGGACGACTGGAACGCCCAGCTCGCGGTCAACCTCGGCGGGTTCTACCTGGGCGTGCGCACGTTCATCGGCGAGCTGCGGCGGGCGCGCGGCGCCCTCGTGGCGGTCTCCAGCGTGCACGCCGGCTTCGGTCTCCCCGGCCGCCCCGCCTACGCCGCGTCCAAGGGCGGGCTGCTCTCGCTGACCAGGCAGCTCGCCGTGGAGTACGGCCCCGAGGTACGCGCCAACGCGGTGGTGCCCGGCCCCATCCTGACCGGGGCGTGGGACGGCATCGACGAGGCCGGCCGGGAACGCAGCGCCCGCGCCACGGCGGCCGGGCGGCTGGGCAGCCCCGACGAGGTCGCCGCCGCCATAGCGTTCCTGGCCAGCGGCGAGGCGTCGTTCATCACCGGCGCCGCGCTGACCGTCGACGGCGGCTGGAGCGTCATGAAGGACTCCGACTGAACCCGTTGAGCCGCTACCGATCGAAAAGGGACCCATGCGCATCGTCTCGCTCACGACCTACCTGGTGGCGCCCCGCTGGTTGTTCCTGCGCGTCGACACCGACGAGGGGATCACCGGCTGGGGCGAGCCGGTGGTCGAGGGAAGGGCGGCCACGGTGGCTGCGGCCGTGGCGGAACTGTCCGAGTATCTGGTCGGCGCCGACCCGCTGCGCATCGAGGACCACTGGCAGCTGCTCACCAGGGGCGGCTTCTACCGGGGCGGGCCCGTGCTGTCCAGCGCGGTCGCCGGCATCGACCAGGCGCTGTGGGACATCGCCGGCAAGGCCTACGGCGTGCCGGTGCACCGGCTGCTCGGCGGGCCGGTCAGAGACCGCGTCCGGGTCTACAGCTGGATCGGCGGCGACTCTCCCGCCGAGGCGTCCGACGCGGCGGTGGGGCTGGTGGAGGCCGGGTTCACCGCGCTGAAGATGAACGCCGCTGGCATCCTCCGCGCCATCGACACGGCGGCCTCCGTCAAGGCGATCGTGGACCGGCTCGCGTCGGTGCGCGCCGCGGTCGGCGACGAGGTGGACATCGCGCTGGACTTCCACGGACGGCTGAGCCTGCCCATGGCACGCAGGGTGCTGCCGCTACTGGAACCGTACCTGCCGTTCTTCGTGGAGGAGCCCGTCGTGCCCGAGCTCACCGGCGAGCTGGCGGCGGTCACCTCGGCCACCGGCATCCCGATCGCGGCGGGGGAGCGGCTGTACTCGCGGTGGGATTTCCGTCCCGCGCTGGAGGCGGGGATCGCGGTCGCCCAGCCCGACATCTCGCACGCGGGAGGCATCTCCGAGACCCGGCGTATCGCCGCCATGGCCGAGGTCTACGGAGCCACCCTCGCGCCCCACTGCCCGCTCGGCCCGATCGCCCTGGCCGCCAGCCTGCAGACCGGCTTCGCCACCCCGAACCTGCTCATCCAGGAGCAGAGCCTCGGCCTCCACTACAACCAGCCCGCCGACCTGCTCGACTACCTGGTGGACCCGTCGGTGTTCAGGTACACCGACGGGCACGTGCCGCTGCTGACCGGCCCCGGTCTCGGCATCGAGATCGACGCCGCCGCCGTCGAACGTGCCGCCGAGACCGGCCACCGCTGGCGCTCCCCCGTCTGGCGCCGCGAGGACGGCAGCCTCGCCGAGTGGTGATCGCCCTCCGGGACCCCGGCGGATCGTGATCGCCGGAACTCGCGGGTTTCCTGCGCCGTCGTCGGGAAACGACGCACACCCTCACGACCACATGGGACGGCCCAGCGCCGCGCAGCGGGCACGGATCGTCTCCGCCTGGGTGTCCCCGAGAGCGTCGTAGCATTCCACGGCCCGCTTCCAGGCGTCCAGCGCAGCCGCCGTATCGCCCGCCGCCGTGTGCGTCTCCCCGAGCCGGACCAGCGTCTGCGCGGCGGGGTGGAGGTCGTCGCACTCCTGGAACAGTTCGGCCGCCCTCTCGTAGCAGGCCACCGCCTGCGTGTGGTCACCCATGGCGTCCAGCACGTAGGCGATGCTGTCCCAGGCATGCCCCTCGCCCTGGGCGTAGCCGAGGTCGGCCAGGATGCGCTGCGCATGGCTGCAGTCGGTGAGCGCCTGGTCGTATGCACCGAGCTGGGCGCGCCACCAACCGGCGTTGTTCAGTGCCCGCGCCCTGCCGATGGCGTCTCCGCCCTCTTCGAAGAGCTCCAGGGCCCGCAGCGCGTGGCGGAGCTCCTCGCCGGGCCGTACCCGGCTGACGGGGATCGTCAGGCCCAGGTGCAGGTGCGCCTCCAGGACGGGCTCGCCGAGGTCGCGGTGGAGCTCGATGGCCCCGTCGAAGTGCGTGACCGCCTTCTCGTCGTGGCCGAGCTTGGCGTGGGCGCGTGCCAGGCGGCTGTGGCTGCCGGCCTGCGCCAGGCGGTCGCCGAGCCGCGCGGCAGCACTCAACGCCACCGCCTCGACGCGCAGGATCTCCTCCCAGGGGCTGCGGCGCTGCATGAACTCGCCGAACGCCCAGGCCAGCTGCCAGGCGTGCCGGTCCAGCCCGGCCTCGGCCGCCTCCGACACCACCGCGGGCAGCGCCACCGACTCGGCGGCGTACCAGCGCAGAGCCTCCGCCCGCCCGGCGAAGCGCTCCACGGTGACGCCGGGTGCGGTCGGGTCCGGCTTGACACGTTCGCGGTGCGGGTAGCAGACGGCGCTGGCCGCGCAGGCCGAGTGCAGGTAGTAGTCCAGCAGGCGGCGTGTGGCGGAGCGCCGTACGGTGCGGCTGTCGGTGGCGCGGGACTGCTCGGCGGCGTACGCGCGCAGCAGGTCGTGCAGGCGCACGCGGCCGCGGGTGGAAAGGTCGACGAGGTTGGCGCGGTCGAGGTGGTCGATCAGCTTCCGCGTACGCTCCACGGGCAGGGCGGCCAGACTGGCCACCGCGGACAGCGGAAAGTGCGGGCCGGCCTGCCTGCCGAGGTGGCGGAAGAGGCCGGCCGCCGCCTCGTGGAGATCGCGGTAGGACCGGGCGAACACGACGCGCAGGTCGATCGCCGGGTCGGTGTCGGCGAACGGTTCCAGGTCCGTTTCCGCTCGTTCGAGGTCGGCGGCGATCTCGGCCAGGGGCAGGTCGCTCCGCCGCACCATCCGCGCCGCCACGATGGCCAGGGCCAGCGGCAGGCGGCCGCACCTGTCGATGATCAGCTCTGCGGCCGCGGGCTCGGCTGCCAGGCGTTCCTCGCTGACGCGGGCGGCCAGCAGGTGGCGGGCGTCCTCACGGGACAGCACGTCCAGATGGAGGAGGGAAGCTCCGACGGTGACCGAAAGCGACGGCAGCTCGGATCTGCTGGTGATCATTGTCAGCGACCCGGGCGCGGTGGCCAGCAGCGGAGCGACCTGGTCGGCGCCGCGGGCGTCGTCGAGCATGACGAGCACCCGGCGGTCGGACACCAGGCTGCGGTAGAGCCCGATCTGCGCCTCGACGCCGGAGGGCACCTGGTTCTCCGCGACGCCGAGCGCGCCGAGGAAGCGCGGCAGGACCGCGCTGGCGCCGGCGGGGTCGAGGGTGCCGAGGTCGGCGTAGAGCTGCCCGCCGGGGAAGCGGTCGCGGTGCAGGTGGGCCCAGCGCAGCGCCAGCGACGACTTGCCCACTCCCGGCGGCCCCGAGATCACGCATACGGCGCCGGCGGCGGCCAGCCCCTCCAGCTCGGCCTTCCGGCCGACGAAGCATCCGAGGTGGACGGGCAACTGCGCGGGAACCGGACGTTCGGCCTCGGCCGCCTCGCCGTGCCGTAGCAGCATGCGATGGACGCGGCGCAGCGCCGTCCCGGGTTCGACGCCCAGTTCCTCGGCCAGCGTGTGGCGGACGCCGGCGAAGCAGGTCAGCGCCTCGGCCGTACGCCCAGACGCGTGCAGCGCCTCGATCAGTGCGACGGCCACCACCTCGTCCAGCGGGTACTCCTCCGCCAGCGGAGAGAGCGCCGCCACCGCGGCCCCCGGATCCACGGCGGTCACCGACCGCGCCCACCGCAGCACGATCTCCTTGCGCTCGTCCCGCAGACGCCGGCGGGCCCGCTCGGCCCACTCGCCCGGCAGCCCCGTCAGCGGGTCACCGCGCCACAGCGCCAGCGCCTCACCCAGCAGCGGCCGGGGATCCGGTACGGCCGCCGCCCGCTCGGTGAGGCGGCGGAACCGCGACAGGTCCACGGCGGACTCGTCCACGTCGAGCAGGTAGCCGCCGAGCTTGCGCAGCACGTCGCCGTCGTCGCCGAGCACGTCGTGGCGGAGGTGGGTGATGATCGTGTACAAGGTGTTCCGCGCCCCGGACGGGATCCGTTCGCCCCAGATCCGGGTCAGCAGCGTCTCGACGGGAACGACCCGGCCGACCTCCCAGGCGAGCGCCGCGAGCGCGAGCGCGGCCTGCGGAGGGCGCACCGCACTGGTCTGATCCGCGCGCTCCAGCTCCACCGGTCCGAGCAACCGAATCAACATGGCTTTCCAGCGTAGTCAAGGGAGATCGACTCCTCCCAGGTTGTCATGTCTTCGGAACAGCATTGAGAAGTCATTGAGAAATCACTGAGGTGCCCGGGTGAGGCTGCCAGGAGAAGGCTCGTCTTCAGGAAGCGAGGGCTCATGCACGCCTTACAAGGACTCTGCGACCGCCTTGTCGCGCGGCTCGTCCCCCAGGTCAAGGCCTCGGCCATGGGGTGCTACTGGCAGTGGGACGACAAGCCGCAGCAGTGCTACAAGCGCTGGTGCTGCGAGTACATCAACGGGACCAGATGTAACGGCTGGGTCCGTTGCTGATCGCGAACAGGGAGCAGGACGTCATGCACATTCTCACCGGACTCGCCGATCGGCTCGTCGAACGACTCGTCCCCCAGGTCAGGGCCGCCGCCAGCAGCTGCTGGGAGGAATATCGCACCGTGCAAGGCTGGTGCCAGTACCGCAGGTGCTGCACCTACGAAACGGGCACCAGGTGCAACGGCTGGTCGTACTGCTAGACGCCGGTTCGGTGTCGTGATCCACGGGCCGGGCCCTCTGATCAGGCCCGGCCCTCCGTTCCGCGATGAGGAGATCGTGATGGTTTACGCGCTGTGGGCGGCCGTGGCGGTGCTGGCCGTGCTGTGCGCCCTCAACCTGGCGCTGGGCTTGGGCATCATCCGTAGGCTGCGCGAACACACCGAGCGCCTCAACGGCCTGTACGAGCAGGCCGGCGGTGCCCCGCCACCCTCGCTCCAGCCCGGTGAGACGGTGGCGGAGTTCGAGACGGGGTCCGGGCTGCGCGGGCGTACGCTGGTCGGCTTCTTCTCCCCGTCGTGCTCGCCCTGCACGGAGCTGGCCCCCAAGTTCGCCGAGCTGGCCTCGACGATGCCGCGTGAGCAGGTCATCGCCGTGATCGCCGGCTTCCACGACGAGGCCGGGCCGATGCGCGAGTTGCTCGAACCGGTCGCCATGGTCGACACGGCCGACCCGGACGGCGGGTCGATGGCCAAGGCGTTCAAGGTGGCGGCCTTCCCCAGGGTCTTCCTCATCGACGACAGCCGTACCGTGCTCGCGACGGGACATGACCTGGCCGACGTGCTGGCCCTGACCGCCGCGCGTGGCTGAGTGGTCCTGGCCGCGCGCGCTGGCCGCCGTCACGGGGCTGGCCTGGCGCAGCGCGCCCGCGACGGTGGTCTTCTATGTCGGCGCCACCCTGGCCCAGGCCGCGGTCCCCATCTCCACGACCTGGTTCACCAAGGCGCTGCTCGACGCGCTGACCACCCACCGTGGCTCCGTGCTCGGCACGGCGCTCGGCCTGGCCGCCAGCGGCCTGGCCGCCGGCGTGCTGCCGAGCCTGTCCACCTACGCCAACGGCGCCCTGGGCAGGGCGGTCGGCCTGCGCGCCACCGACCGGCTGTTCACCGCCACGGGGAGGTTCGTCGGGCTGCGCTACTTCGAAGACCCCGCCTTCCTGGACCGGCTGCGCCTGGCCCAGCAGTCCACCACCGACTGCCACGGGCTGCTCGGATCCGCTTTCGACGTCGGCAGGGCCGCGCTCACGGTCGCCGGGTTCCTCGGGGCGCTGGCCCTGATCAACCCGTGGATGGCCGTGATCGTGCTGGCCTCGCTCGTGCCCGCGCTCGCCGCCCAGCTACGCCTGGCCAGGCAGTACACGACGATGATGTGGCAGACCAGCCCCGCCCAGCGCAGGGAGTTCTTCTACGGCCAGCTGCTGACCGGTGCGCAGGCCGCCAAGGAGGTCCGGCTGTTCGGGATCGGCGGCTTCCTGCGCGGGCGGATGCTGGCCGAGCGCAGGGGCGTCAACCGCGCCCAGCGCCGCCTGGACATGCGCCGGCTGGCCACGAACGGCGCGCTCGAACTGCTGGCCGCGCTGGTGGCCGGCGGCGGGCTGGTGTGGGCGGGCATGGTGGCGCGCGAAGGCAGGATCAGCGCGGGAGACGTGGTGATGTTCATCGGCGCGGTGGCAGGCACCCAGCTGGGGCTCAACACGCTGGTGCACATGATCGCGCAGATGGCTCAGAGCCTGCGGATGTTCGGCCACTACCTCGACGTCACCCACACCCCACCCGACCTGCCCGTGACGGCCACCGCCCCGCTGCCGGCGCTGCGGCGCGGCATCGAACTGCGCGACGTGTGGTTCCGTTACGGCGACGACCACCCCTGGATCCTGCGCGGCGTCGACCTGTTCATCCCGTACGGCGGCACCGTCGCCCTGGTCGGGTTGAACGGAGCGGGAAAGAGCACCCTGGTCAAACTGCTGTGCCGGTTCTACGACCCCACCAAGGGCACGATCCTCTGGGACGGGGTGGACCTGCGCCAGAGCGACCCCGTGGAGCTGCGCGCCCGGATCAGCGCCGTCTTCCAGGACCACATGGCCTATGACCTGTCCGCCGCCGAGAACATCGGCCTCGGGCATCTCCCCCTGATCGACTCCGAGCCCGACATCCAGTCTGCCGCCCGGCGGGCCGGCATCCACGACACGCTCGCCGCGCTGCCGCGCGGCTACCAGACCCTGCTGACCCGGCTCTTCTTCAGCGACAGCGACGAGGACTCCGCGTCCACCGGGGTGGAGTTGTCGGGCGGGCAGTGGCAGCGGATCGCCATCGCCCGCGCGCTGTTGCGCGACCGCCCCGATCTGATGATCCTCGACGAGCCCAGCTCGGGGCTGGACCCCGAAGCCGAACACGACATCCACGTCCGGATGCGCGCCGGCCGGTCCAGGCGTACCAGCCTGCTCATCTCGCACCGGCTCAACACCGTGCGCGACGCCGACCTCATCGTCGTGCTGGAAGAGGGGCAGGTGGCCGAGCAGGGGCGCCACGAGGAACTGATGGACCTGAGGGGCCCCTACGCCAGGCTGTTCACCCTGCAGTCCGCGGGCTACGTCACGGAGCACATCGGATGAGATACGTGGTGGGAATCGTGCTGGGCGCGGTCGCCGCCCTGGTGTGGTTGCGCGGGCGGTTCGTCACGGTCACGGTCGAGGGCGTCAGCATGGAACCCACGGTGCACCCGGGCCAGCGGCTGCTGGCCCGGCGTACCAGGGGGGCGACCGGCGATGTCGTGGTCGTGCGCAACCCGCACCCCGCTCCGCCGCTGCTGGTCAAGCGGCTGGCCGCCTGCGAAGGCGAACACCTGCCCGCAGTGCTGGGCGGCGGTCTGGTGCCCGCCGGCCGGGTCGCGGTCCTCGGTGACAACCCGCACCGGAGCGTGGACTCCCGGCACTTCGGCCTGCTGCCCGCCTCTCACGTGGTGGCGGTCATCAGGTCCTTGCCGCCACGAGGGGAACAGTAGCCGATCATGCAGTACGTCGAGGTCGCGAGCAGGCTGCTGCTGGTCACGGTGTTCGCGTTCGCCCTGGCGGGCAAGGTCCGCGGCCGCAGGGCCTGGGCGGGGTTCGTCGAGTCGCTCAGCGAGATGGCGGTGATCGGCAGGGCGGTCGTCCCGGCGGCCGCCGTGGCCGTCATCGCGGCGGAGGCCGCGGTGATCGTGCTGGTCCTGCTCCCTCCAGGCGGGGCCGCGACGGCGGGGTTCGCACTGGCGGCAGTGCTGCTCAGCTGCTTCACCCTGGCCGTGGGTGCGGTCGCCCGCCGGGCCGCACCGGTGCCGTGCCGTTGCTTCGGCGCTTCCGAGACACCGGTCGGCGTGCCGCACGTGGTGCGCAACCTGATCCTCGTCACGGCGTCACTGCTCGGTCTGGTCGGATCTCTGACGAACGGCTCCGTCGACCCCGTGCTCGGCTCGGTTGCCGGGATCCTGGGAGCCGTCCTGGGCCTGCTGATGGCGCGATGGGACGACCTCGCGGCGCTGCTGCGGCCGTCCTGGCGCGCACCTCACGCGTCGCCTGCGGGGCGGCGCGCGACGTTCACGCCAGGGCGGAGACCGCGCGCAGGGTGACACCCGTGCCGACGAGCAGGACGAGCGTGGCGGTCATGGTGGCGCTGTACGGCCGCAGCCGCTGCAGCCGCCCCACCAGGGCGAGATCGCCCAGCCTGCGCAGCGCGAGCGCGGCGGCCAGCAGCGTGAACGCCATGCCGGCCCCGTAGCAGACGACGGTCATGACGCCGAACACCGTACGTCCCAGTGCCATCGCGCCGAGCAGGACCACCAGGGCGGACGGGCTCGGGACCAGCCCGCCGGCCACGGCCAGCGCCACCACCCCACCCGACCACCGCCCGTGCCCGTGCCCGTGCCCGTGCCCGTGCCCGTGCCCGTGCCCGTGCCCGTGCCCGTGCCCGTGCCCGTGCCCGTGCCCGTGCCCGTGCCCGTGCCCGTGCCCGTGCCCGTGCCCGTGCCCGTGCGTGTGTCCGTGCCCGTGTCCGTGCGTGTGTCCGTGTCCGTGTCCGTGGGCGGGCGCGTGGACGGGTTGGTGGTGGCGGGCGGAGCGGAGCAGGCTGACGCCGATCAGGGTGATGATGAGGCCGCTGGTCACGCCGAGCCAGCCCAGCACCGCCTCGCCCGCGAGCGAGGCGGCGACCGTGATCAGCACGCCCAGGATCAGCACCCCGGCCGTGTGGGTGGCGGTGACCGTGGCCGCGACGGCGACCGCGTCCCGGAGCCGCCTGTCCCGTCCGGCCAGGTAGGCGGCCATGACGGTCTTGCCGTGGCCGGGCATCGCGGCGTGTACGGCTCCGAGCAGCAGCGACAGGAGCAGGGCCAGCAGGCCGAGCGGTACGGTCAGCCGGTCGGCGCCGACCAGCGCGTTGAGCCGGTCGCTCAGCAGGCCGGTGTAGCGGGTGACGGCGTCGACGCCCGGCACGGCCACTGAAGTCCCGGCGTCTCCGTCGCCCGGCTCCACCGTGATCCGCGCGTCGCGTACGTCGAGAGGGGAGCTGAGCAGGTCGGCGGGGTAGTCGCGCAGCATGCCCGACACGCTGCGCGCGGGCACGCTGGAGGCGCTGAGCCGCACGCCCTCACCCCGGGCCGTGATCTCCCGCCAGCCCACGGTGTCGCCGCGGTAGGCGTTGGCGAAGGTCAGGGTGAGCGGCCGGTCGACGCGCAGAGGCGCGGTCAGGTGGCACGTCAGCCTGCTCGTACGCAGCCCGGCGGCGCCCGGATGGTAGGCGAAGGACGTCTCGGTCACCCGCCAGGCCAGCGGCCGGCCTTCAGCCTGGCCGCGAACGGCGTCGCGCAGTCGTGCGCAGGAGCGACGGGCATGGGCGTCCGCGGGGCCGCTCACGGGCTGCTGCAGGGTGGGGATCTCGGCGCTGTCCACGATGGCGACGTGCTCGATCCTGTCACGGTGGACCGTCAGCCCGTCGTAGTGGTTGACGCTGAAGTTGCCCAGCGGATGCGCGGCCAGCACGGTGGCGACGAGCGCTGCGATCATGCCGTCGCCGCCAGCAATGCCCGTGCCCGCGCCGCCCCGGCCGGGGAGAAGTGCGGGTTGATGGACAGCGCCCTGGTCAGATGGGCGCGGGCGGATTCGGTGTGCCCGAGCGCCCGCTCGATCTCGCCCCGGTGGTAGGCGAACAGCGCGTCGTGCCCGCCGAGCCTGGCGGCGCGGGCGGCGTACTCGGCGGCCTCGGCGTGGCGGCCCGCCTTGTGCAGTGCCCAGCCCAGCGCGTCGGCGACCACGACGCTCCGGCGTCGCCTCCACTCGGCCCGCAGGTGCCGGACCGCCGCTTCGGGGTCGCCGTGATTCGCCTCGTAGGTGCCCATGGCCAGGTCGTCGGCGTTTCCGCCGGCGGCCAGCAGTTTGTGCTGGGCGGTGAACACGGCGTACTGCCGCCTGGCCGCGGCCCGGTCGCCGAGGTGTTCGAGCAGTTCGCCGTACTCGACGACGCTCGACGGCGACCGGGTGACGACGGTGGCGTAGTCGTGCCGCGCCTGGTCGAGGTGGCCCAGGGCGGCCTCCGCACGCGCCTTGCCCGCCCGCGAGGGCACGTGTCCGGGATCGGCGGCCAGCGCCCGGGTGTAGGCGGCCAGCGCGCCCCGGGCGTCGCCGCCGTTCCAGGACAGCTCGCCGAGCTGCCACTGGCAGAAGGCGTACTCGGCGGGGGCGCCGGCGATCTCGCACGCGCGGAGCAGCAGCCTGCGGGCGGGGCCGGTCCGCCCGTGCAGCTGCTCCAGGCGCGCGGCCCTGGTGAAGGAGGCGAGGTCGGGGCGGCCGTCGAGCATGCGCCGCAGCGCCCTCTCGGCCCGTTCGTACTGGCCCAGTTCGAGGTAGGCGTCGGTGAGCACGCCGTACAGCGGCCAGCGGTACGGGGCCGCCTCGCGCGCCCGTTCGGCCCAGCGGACCGCCCCGGCGAAGTCGTGCCTGGCGTTGGCCAGCGCGCCCATGCCGATCACGGCGTCGATGTACGGCTCCCCGTCGCCCGTGGGCAGGCGCAGGGAACGTTCGAACGCGCCCTGCGCCTTGCCGTAGTAGGCGCCGTCGGCGGTGCGGCGGCCCTGCTCCAGGTACAGCAGGCCGAGGCTCGCCCAGATCGCCGCGTCATCCGGGCGATGGCGCAGGCGATCCTGGGCGTCCTCGATCGATCCGGACAGGTCGTACGGCGACCGCCCCGCCGGCCCGGGAGGCGGTTCGTCCCGGCGCAGGACGCCGCCGGGGGCGTACAGGGCCAGCAGGACGCCGCCCAGCAGCACGCATCCCAGCAGGGGCGGCAACCGCCGTGTGCGACTCATCTGATCGGGTGTCCTCGGTGGGGTTCAGCCGGCGGTGACGGGCAGCGCCAGGTAGGGGAAGCTGCCGGTGATGGGTTTCAGCAGGAACGCCGGGTTGTCCTCGGCGACGATGCCGGGCGCGCCGGGGCCCGCGGGCTCGCCCAGGAGCATGCGCAGGTTGACGGTCACGACGTCGTCGATGAGGCGGCGGCCGTTGGGGTAGCCCTGCAGGTCACCATTGAGCAGGCCGTACTTGTCCGGCTCGGCGGCGACGGGGGTGCTCATGTTGAGCCGTAGCTCTTCCGTCCTGGCGATGCGGGAGACGTCCCGGTTCAGCAGGTGGGAGTTGAGGTCCCGGTTGATCGGTCCGTCCCCGCGCGTGGTCAGGCCGGTGAGGTAGATCTCCTCCAGGTCCTTGCGCGGGGCCGTCGGCGCCGCGACCTTGGCCTGTTTCGCGACGACCTTGGCCTGATCGGGGTCGAGCGTGGACGGCACGACGAGGCCACCGCTCTCGTCGCCGTCCGGCCGCAGCGTGTTGAAGCGGTCGCGCTCCTTCAGCGGGATGATCACCTCGTTGAAGTTGGGATTGCCCAGCCGCGAGACCTGCCTGAAGTCGGCCGACCCCGAGCCGAGCACGCCGCTCGACTTGCGGGAGGCGGTGGTCCAGACGCCGATGACGGGGTTTGCCCGGCGGTCGCCGCCCAGCGCCAGCTCCGACTTGGGGATCTGCAGGGCCAGGGAGCTGACGTTGAGCGGCACGCCGCTCTTGACCGGGAAGAACGGCAGCCCGAACCTGAGCAGGCTGACCGCGTGATTGTCGGAGTAGAACGGGTCGGCGGCGGTGCCGGTGAAGACCCTGCCCCCTCCCGGCAGGTCACGGACGGCCTTGCGCCGCAGCGCGGGGTAGTCGGGTGTGGCCAGGGAGCCCATGTCGGCAGGAGCCACGTAGCCGTCACGGACGAGCGTCTCGGACGTGCCGCCGCGCAGCCTGGTCAGCGTGTAGCTCTGCTCGACCAGGGAGTCCAGCGGTCCGGCCTGGTGCTCGCGGGCGCGGACGAGGGAGGGCACCGGCAGCCCCTTGTTGGCGAACGTCCATCGGTAGGTGACGGCGGCCCGGCCGGTGCCGGTGTTGTCGATGTGCACCTCGTAGCGGGCTTTGGTGTCGAACTGGTAGGGCTTGTTCGGCGCCTGGAAGGGGATGTAGTTGGCCACGATCGTGACCGTGTCCTGCCGTTCCGGGCTGGTGAAGGCGTACAGGTCGGTCGCGTCGACCTGCTTGTCACGGGTGGTGGCGGGGGCGTCCCAGTGGCTGGTCGCCGTGCCCGGCCGCATCGTGGGGCCGAGCAGCACCGTGGTCGTCAGCATGGTTACGGCGGCGGCGCCGGCGGCGGCCCACACCCACCGGCTCCTCGCGCTGGTCACTCGCATCAGTCTCTCGTTTCGCTCGTACCGGGCCGCGCCCGAGGGCACGGCCCGGCGGCAGATCTCAGGTCAGGGGACGTCGCCCTACGGCACGTACTGGACGACCGCGTCGAGGTTGGCGAGGTAGTCGCCCTCGTTCAGCGGGATGCCGGTGAGCCGCTTGACCGTCCTGCTGAGGTAGGCGCTGGTGTAGAAGGGCCAGTGCCTGGGCCCGATGCCACCTTCGAGCGGCCGCGGCGTCGGCACGTAGGGTGCGAACTCCGCCAGGCGGTAGGTGGCCACGAGCTGCTCGCCCTGAGGCTGCCCGTCGATGACCACCTGCGCGTGCGCGCCGTCGGGGCGCAGGTAGATGTCGTGGATGGCGGCCGTGTGCCCGCTTCTGACGTCGTTGAGGGCGAAACCGCCGGGGTAGTAGACGCCGTTGCACGGATCGATGTGGTCCCGCTTCCATCCGATGGGCATGTAGACGCCCTTGTTGCCGGGCTTGGCCTGGATGGGGGCGATGCCCTCCACTCGCACGCCGCGCTCGTCGAGGAGCCCGACGACCTCACGGCCGAAGTCGAAGTTCGCGTGTCCCTTCGGGCCGAAGTAGGGGAACTCGAAACACGTGGCGCTCGGCGGCTCGATGGACGGGGCGCCGGGGAACGCGGGAAGCGGGCCGGCATGGGCGGGCACGGCTGATGCCGCCGTGAATACCGCGGCGCCTACCGCGAGCGTTTGAGCGATGCGGACAAGAGCGCGCATGGCTATCGGCCTTTCATGTGAAGTGAGACGGTGGAACGCCTCCGACCTGCGATGACACGCCCAAAGTAGTGAATATATTACTCTCTGTAAAGGGATGATAAAACCCGGTGTAAAAAATCGGCGGCTCGAATCCGGGCATGCGAAAAACAATTCTTGGCGGGGTCTGCGGTTACCTCTTTCGGTCCGGGCCTGCCGGGGTGGGGTGGCGTGGCGGCTGCAGAGCGGCGAGGGGTGCCGCGCGAGCCAGGCGCATGCTTGTTCTCCTTGGAGGGCGGGGGGTGGCGGAGATCGGCCAGCGTACGATGACTACTGAAAGTAGTTATACCACTGCATGGGGCAACGATGGCGAGCCCCAGGTCGGCGCACGCGTGTCAGGGGCGGGTGCCCCGATCAGGCCACCCGCCCCTGCGACTCGCGCATCCGGACCCTGCGACGCCGCCGTCCGCTGGAGACCGGTCAGCGGTCGACGGCGCAGGCGTCCCTGTTGAGGGAGAACCTGCTCGGCAGGGACGTGTCGCCCGTGTGGCTGACGAGATACCCCAGCGTGACGCTGCCGCCAGGGGCGATGGAGCCGTTGTGGGCCGCGTTGACCGCGGTGACGATGTCACCGCTCTGCGTGAGATCGGTGTTCCAGTCGGATACGACGGTCTGCCCGCGGGAGAGGGGGAATCTCAGCGTCCACCCGTTGATCGGTGCCGTGCCGGTGTTGGTGATGGTGAGGTCGACGGTCATGCCGCCACCCCAGGTCTGCGTGGTGTGCCCGATCAGGCAGGCCGGCTCCGCGCGTTCGAACGAGACGCGGTGCAGGCCACCGGGAAGGTCGTTGACGACGTACAGCTCGCCCTCCGGCGTGGCGCCGAACGCGGTGACCTGCGTCGGCGTCTGGCCGATCTCGGCCTGGAGATAGCCGCCCGCGCCGTCCTCGCGCAGCGCCCACACGGTGGAGGAGCAGTAGTCGGTGGCGATGTAGGTGCCGCCGACCAGGTCGGCGAACTCCTCGCCGTGGTAGACCTGCCCGCCGATGACCGCGCAGCCGCCGGTGTGCGGGGAGTAGGTGAAGATCGGCTCGGTGTAGTCGGCGTCGGAGCGGCACTGGGTCTCGTCGAACACCTGCAGCCCTTCGTAGCAGGACCAGCCGAGGTTCGCGCCGGCCTGCCGTCCGGGCTTGATGTGGTTGATCTCCTCCCACCTGCCCTGCCCGACGTCGGCGATCCACATCGAGCCGTCCGCCGGGTCGACGGAGAAGCGCCAGGGGTTGCGCCCGCCGTACATCCAGATCTCCTCGCGCGCGCCCTCGACGCCGGCGAACGGGTTGTCCTCGGGTACGCAGTAGGCCAGGTCGCCGCAGCTCCGGCTGACGTCGATGCGCAGGATCTTGCCCAGCAAGGTGTCCACGCGCTGCCCGGAGTCGAAGGGGTCACCTGAGCCGCCGCCGTCGCCGATGCTCATGTACAGGTTGCCGTCGGTGCCGAAGGTGATCTGGCCGCCGTTGTGGTTGCTGTTCTCGGCGTGCTCCTGGGAGAGCAGCGGTTCGAGGCTCGCGTCGTCCAGCCCGTACCGTGCCAGCGTCACCGCGCCGTCCGGCAGCGCCGTGTAGGCGAGGTACAGGTCATGGCTCTCGGCGAAGTCGGGCGAGAGGGCGATGCCGAGCAGCCCGCGCTCGTTGCCGGATTCGTCCACCGACGTCGTGATGTCGATGATCGGTGTCCCGTCGAGACCGGTGTCCGGGTGGTAGACGCGCACGGTCCCGCGCTTCTCGGTGATGAACAGCCTGTCCGTCCCGTCATCGGGCGCGGCGATGGCGGTGGGGCGGCGTAACCCGAAGGCGACCTGGGTGGTGATCGTGTTGATCTCTTCCAGCGGCACGTCGGAGGCGGCCAGGACGGATGAGGATGCGGACGTCGCCGCGGCGACCGGTGGCGTCAGTGCGCTCACGGGGGCGAGCAGTGGCAGGGACAGGGCGAGCAGTGCGGGCGCTGCCCAGCGTTTTCCTGGCATGGCGGACTCCAGAGGCGAGGCTTCGTCGGATCGGACGGTATCGGCTCGCCCGCCGTCCCAACCAGGATCGCGATCACGGCGTCCGCACGGAGCAGCGGCACCACGCCGTTGCGGCTGCTTTCATCCCCTCTGACCGGCGGCGATGCGGAAGGGCTCCGGCCTGCCTCGCCACCGCCCGCATGAAACGTACATCGCCGCGGGGCCGGCGCCCGGCTCACGGCCGGACGCGCGGTTTGCCGAGGCGCTCAGATCACTGGCGTCTTCCCGCCGGCCTACGGCGACTCCTGCAACGGCCAGACCTCGACCACCCCCTGTGCGACCGCGCACGGAGTCTTCGACACGAGTTCCACGGCCTCTTCGATGGTCGCGGCTTCGATGATCGAGAACCCGGCCACCGGGAGAGCCGACGACATGAAGGAGCCGCCCTCCACGGTCATGCCGGCACCGTCGTGATTGCGCACCTGCACGGGCGAGCCCGCGATGCCCGTAACGGCCCCGTACTCGAGCAGCCGGGCGTCGTGCGCATGTGCCTCGTTCCGTACCGCCGCGTCGGTGCGGTCGTAGCCGTCCTGGTCCCCGTACCCGATGGTCACGAATTTCGCCACGACTGGTCCCTTCCTCTCGTCCGTACGGAGTGGTCGCCTGTACTGACTCCCGACCGTGCCCGAACTCATCGCAGCGCCGGACGGTTCGTGGACCGCACTAGGGCGCGAGGCGGCCCAGGAGCGGGTAGTCCTCGGTGGCCGTTCGTACCTGGCCGACGAGCAGGATCGTGTCAGGGGTGGCCCCGATGGCCTGGGACTGCATGCCCTCAGGCCAGCTGACGCGGGTCCGCGGTTCCCAGGTGCGCCCGTCCTGCGACCTTACGAGGACCACCTCGCCCTTCTTCGTCCGCAGGCCGATCCACGCGTTCCCGTGCCGGCCGAGCTGCGACAGTCCCTGGCCGCCGAGCTCGGCGACCTGGGGTTCCTCCCACTGGCCCGACGGGGAGAGCCGGACGAGGAACGTCTTGGTGATGGAGCCCGCGGACGTCTTGCCCTGGTGCACCAGCCCGCTGACGATCACCGTGTCCCGTCCGACGACGGCCGTGGTGGTCCACGCGCCCTGTCCGTCCGGGAGCTCGATCGCCGGCATGGGCCGCCATGATCGGCCGTCGGCCGAATACATCAGGCAGTTCGCCGTGGTGTCGGCGCCCGGGCACATGCCCGGGACGACGTAGCCGTACTCTCCGCCCGCCAGGCCGCTGGGGAACTCGAACGGGGAGGCGACCTGCTGCCAGCTGACCAGGTCGGTGGAGCGCCAGAAGGTGGTCTTCGCGGCCTTCGTGGACGTCACCAGGTAGCTGTCCTTGGCTGCGGCGGCCTCCTTGATCGTGCCGAAGTCGTGCCCGGAACGCTGCCAGGTGCGGCCGTCGCGCGAGGTGTAGACCCCTGGGCCGGCCGCGAGCCAGCCGCTCGGTCCGTGCACCACGGCGGTGAACTCGCCGGGCGTCTCCGGGTCCGAACGTTGCCAGGTCGCGCCGCTGTCGGTGCTCCACCAGGCGCTGGCCATGCCCTGGGAGTGGCCGACGGCCACGGTGACGTCTCCCGCGTGGCGCAGGTCGTTGACCCGGGTGACGGGGTAGCGCAGGCCCGCGACGCCACCGAAGTCGATGGGGGCGACGTCGCTGTCCGGGCTCGCGGAGAACATCCGCAGGTCGAGACGCTCCGGCCGGTCGGTGGAGAAGACGCCCGACGTGTCGCCGCTGAGGAGAGCACCGGTCCTGGTCGTCGTCAGCACCGGCTGGTAGGACTTCAGCTCACGGGAGGTCCCCAGCGAGTCCCAGTCGGAGCCGTCCTCGCTGTGGAGGAGCTTTGCCTCTTCGCCATGCCCGGGCTTCCCGAGCGGTACGGCGTCCATGAGCAGGTAGAACCCGGTCGCGCCCACGGCGAACCCGTTGGGCGAGTAGCCCTCGCTGGAGCCCACCTCCTTCCAGGACGCGCCGTCGGTCGAACCGACGATGGTGGTGGACGTGAACTCCTTGCTGAAGGCGGCGTAGAAGGACTTGCCGTCCGTGGCGAGGACGGGCGTGCCCGGACCGGTGTCGAGCGTGGTGGTCTGCCACGTGCGGCCGCCGTCCGCCGACCTCACGGTCAGGCGGCCACTCGTCTGGTCGGCGGTGCCGCCGTCGATGAGGACGTTGTCGCCGTGGGCGACCAGGCTGGTGCGACCCGCCGGCAGCGCGGTCGTGGTCGTGACCCGCTGCCACCGCCGGCCGTCCGCCGAGGTCCAGACGACCGTCGGGCTCTCCTTCTGCACCGAGGCGTCCTGCGCGCCCTTGATCACGAATCCGCTGTCGGTCGCCGCCAGGCCGGACAGGTTGTAGCCGATCATGTCGCCGAGCGCGTCGCCTTCGACGGGCTGCCAGGCGTGACCGTCGGCGCTGGTCCAGGCCATGGGGGTGTACGAGGTCAGCCTGCTGGGGAAGGCCACCCAGCCCTTGTCGCCGCCCGCCACCAGATCCGCGGTCACCGACATGGCCCCGGGCGGCGGCACCGACTTCCAGGTCGTACCGCTGTCGTCGGAGACCAGGAAGATCGGACGTGCCGCGTAAGACGAACCCACGGTTTCACCGCCCACCACGACCACGGTGTCGCCGTGGGTGGCCGCGGCGCTGACGTGCTGGTTGAGCCCGCCGTCGGATGCCGGCTTGGACGGCGGCGGGAAGAGCCGGTCGGCCCTGTTCACCTGGCCGGTCTGGGGCGCCGTCACCTCCTTCTGGGCGACCTGGCCGTCCGGCCGGAGCGCCACGAAGGCGGCGGTCGCGCCGAGGACGAGGACGACACCGGCCGCCACGGCTCCCCACATCCAGGCGCGCCGCCGCGCGGGCGAGGACGCCACGCCCGCCCCCGGACCCGCCACGCCCCCGGGCGGAGGCGCTCCGTGCGGCGGCGGGCCGGCCATGGGGGAAGGGCCGGGCGCTCCGTGCGGCGGCCCCATGTAGGGAGGCGGCGCTCCGTGCGGCGGCGGGGGTCCCATGTGCGGCGGTGCTCCGCCCGTGGGCGGGCCGGTCAGATGCGCTCCGGGCGGCGGCATGGCCGGTGTTGCGGGCATCCCCGGAGGCGGGGACGGCAGGGCCGACGGCGGGGCGTGTGGGGGTGCCATGGGGGCGCCGCGCAGGACCGCGACGACCTCGTCCAGTCCGGGACGGGCCGCCGGGTTGGCGTCCACGGCGGCGGACACGAGCTCGCGCAGCGGTCCGTCCAGCGCGTCGAAATCCTCGGCGGCCGGCGACGGGTTGCCGCTCGCGGCGCACGCCACGATCCGGCCCCACGTGAAGACCTCGGCGGCCTGGGAGGGCTCCTGCTCAGGCGCGACGTACTCGGGTCGGGGGGCGGCGAGGGGAGCGGTGGCCGCCGGGCCGAAGTCGGTGATCCGCAGCCCTTCGGGCCCGAGGGTCACGCCGTCGGGGGTGAGGCCGCTACGGCGTACCCCCGCCTGGTAGATCGCGTGCAGCCCGGCCGCGATCTCGCCCGCCATGCGCCACAGCCCGGGTCCGGCGAAGGGGCCGCGCTCCAGCGCCTGGCCCAGCGTCTCGCCCTCGACGTGCGCCCGCACCACGTACGGCCGCGCCGCGCGGACGTCCCCGCCCAGGACGCCGGCGACGAACGGCGAGCCGACCCTGCGGGACGCGGCGAGGTCCCGCTCCAGGCCGGGCAGCGCGGCGGCGTCGAAGGCCGCCTCGGCGGATGCGTCCGCGGCGAGGGTCCTGACGACGACCTGCCGCCCGGCCGGCGTGCGCGCCAGATGGATGACCGCGTCGCCGTCCCGCCCGAGCTCCGCGATGAGCGTGTTGCCGCCGATCTGCTCCTCAGATGGCGTGCCCACGATCCCTCCCCACTCGATGTTCCGACACGGGTCGATCATCCCGGTGACGACTTGCGAACGGCTTAACGGCTGATCGCGCCCAGAACATGACCAGGCAAGGGGCCCGTCGGATCCTCCGCGTCAGGGCGGTGGACGGTCGTGGAGCAGGCCGCGGCGGCCGGCTCTCCGCGGCGGGTGGCACGGAGTTCGGCGCTCGCACGACGTCCTCGGGGGCGCCCGATCGGCGCAGCCGCACGCGCGAGGACGACGCTGAGTGGGCGGAGCGCCCGACGTCCTCGCTGTTCAGGCTAGGTCGGCGAGGTCTTCCTCGGTGAGGGTGATGGCTCGGGCGGCCAGGTTGGCTTCCAGATGGGCCACAGAGCTGGTGCCGGGGATGGCCAGGGTGACGGGGGACATGGCCAGGAGCCATGCCAGGGCGATCTGGTGGACGGTGGCGTTGTGGCGTCCGGCGACCTTGGCCACGGCGGGGTGGTTGATGTCGGTCCTCCCGCCGCCGAGTGGGAAGAAGGGGACGAAGGCGATGCCGGCTCGGGTGCAGGTGTCCAGGATGGCTGCCTCGTCCCGGCCGGCGATGTGGAAGTGGTTCTGGACGGCTGCGACGGGAGCGATCGTGCGGGCCTCGGCGAGGTGGTGGGCGTCGACGTTGCTGACGCCCAGGTGGCGGATCAGGCCTTCTTCGCGCAGGGCGGCGAGTGTCTCGAAGCGTTCGGCGAGTGATTCGCCGTGGGGCGGTGTCGTGGTGCCGATGCGGAGGTAGACCAGGTCGAGGCGGTCGAGGCCGAGACTCTGGAGGTTGGCTTCCACCTGGGGCCGGAGGTCGGCGGAGGTGCCTTGGCCGAGACCGCCGGGGGTGGGGACGGGGCCGACTTTGGTGGCGATGACGAGGTTGTCAGGGTAGGGGGCGAGGGCTTCCCGGATCAGGGTGTTGGCGCGTACGGAGCCGTCCTGGCTGCGGTAGAAGTCGGCGGTGTCGATGTGGTTGACGCCGAGTTCTACGGCGCGGCGCAGGACGGCACGGCCGGCCTCGGGATCGCGGGCGGGCTCGCCCGGACGGGATTGCGGCAGGCGCATGGCGCCGAAGCCGAGCCGGTCGGTCGTCAGGTCGCCGCCGAGGGGGAACTCGCTGGTCATGTCTCTCCATGTGCTGTGATGTGGGTTCTCTGGGGAGGCCGAGCCGGCCTCCCTCTGGCGGGGCCCGGCGCGGCCCGCTGGAGCGGCGGTGCGCTGTCCTGGTCTGCTCGTACGCGTGGATCGACCGCGGTGGCGTGCTGGAGCGGCGTCCGCGCTCGGCGGGTCGAGACCGTGGCGGGCACCGGCCGGCGACGACCGCTCCAGGGGATCCCCTGGAGCCTGCCGCAGGCGATCGCCGGGCCGGAACCGTCGACGAACGTGACCGTCTCCTCGAGCGGCGCGCGGCCCGTGCGGACGTGGTCCACCGTGACGTCCTCGAAGCCGACGGAGATGCCGCAGAAGAGGATGAGCTCCTCCGGAGGGTGCAGGACCTCCGCGACGGTCTTGCGATACACCGACCACGCCATCTGCGGGCAACTGTGCAGCCCCTCGGCTCGGAGCAGCAACATGACGGTCTGCAGATACATGCCGAGGTCGGCCCATTGGGGCAGCCCCATGTCGCGGTCGATGTAGCAGAACAGGGCGGCGGGCGCGCCGAAGCAGTCCCAGTTCTCGGCCGCGGCCCTCTGCCGCGCCTCCCAGTCGTCGCGTTCGATCCCGAGCGCGCCGTAGCGTTCCCGCCCGAAGGCGGAGCGGCGCTCGCGGTAGGGGGACTTCAGCGCGGGAGGGTACATCTCGTACTCCCGCTCGTCCCACGGGTCGCCGGTGGCCACGCGCTCGCCGGCGCGCTTCTTGATCTCGGCGAGCGGCTCACCGGTCACCACGTAGACGTGCCACGGCTGGAGGTTGGACCCGGACGGCGCCCAGGCGGCTGCTGACAGCACGCGCTTCAGCGCCTCCAGCGGGACGGGCTGGTCGGTGAATCCGCGCACTGCCCGCCGGCTCGTGACCGTCTCATAGACATCCATGATCGTCACTCCCTCGCCCTTGTGGGTTACATCTACGATGGTATCAAATGATATAGTCTCATTCAATACGATCGTGAGGGTGACGTGGCCCACTCGTGGCGCGGTGGCGCGCGAGCTTGCTTACGCCTTTCCGTCCTGCGGATAGGCGATCCGGGTCAGCAGCTCCTTCAACTGCTCGGCCTCGCCGGGCTCCAGATCGGCGACCAGGCGCTCGGCCGACGGCTCCGCAGCCACATGGGCGGCGTCGAAAAGCTCGACGCCCTGCGGCGTGATCTCCACCGCCCGCACCCGACGGTCGCCCGGGACCGCCTTGCGTACGGCCAGCCCCTTGCGCTCCAGGTCGTCCACGACCCGCATGATCCCGGCCTTGTCCGACCCGGTCGCCGCCGCCAGGTCGCGCTGCACCGTGGGCCCGCGGTTCATCAGCACGATCAGCACGGCGAAATGCCGCAACTCGATGCCGAGCGGTCGGAGCGCCTCCGACATCACCGTGCCCGCACGCCAGTGCGCCTGGCGCAGGAGCAAGCCGAGAGCGAAAGGTGAGGCGTCCCCGGGGCGGTCGGTCGCGCGCGGGGTGGAGGCACTGTGAGGAATGTCGGCGGTCATGGCACCATGGTACCGACTACCGTCTCAACAGAAACGGTATCAATCGAGATGAAGAGCGGTCCGGTGAACGCTCGGCCGCTGACCGGAACGCTCCATGACCACCGACGCGGCACCTCACTGGCGCCCGGGCGAGCGCGCCGCCGTCACCAGGCCACGGGGCCGAGGCGATCGACGAAGATCCCGGTCGGTCCGTCGGGCCCGATCGTCGCGAGCCTGACGATCGAGTCGGTGCCCTCGGTAACCGTCAGTTCGCCGGTGTGACGGTTCATGTCGGTGGCGGCGAACTTGTGGTTGGCGACCTCTCCGGGCGTGGCGACGTTGAACTTGATCTCCGGGAGCGCCTGGGCGTACCGGACGGTGATCATGTTCAGTGCCGCCTTCGACGAGCTGTAGGCGAGCTCGTGCATCTTCGAGACGGGCTGCTCCGGGTCGGTCACGACCGCGAACGAGCCGCCGCCGCTGGACACCATCACCACCCGCGGATGGTCCGCCGCCCTCAGCAGGGGGAGGAACGCGTGCGTGACCCTGATCGGGCCGTACACGTTGGTGTCGTAGACGGAATGAATCTCCTCGGCTGTCGCGTCCGCCGGCGCGACGATCCTTCCCGGCGCGCCGGCGTTGTTGATCAGCACGTCCAGCCGGTCGGTGTGCTTCTGGACGAGCCGTACGGCGTCGGCCACCGACGTGTCCGAGGTCACGTCCAGCGGGACCATGACCACGTTGGCGCCGCCGGCGATCAGCTTGGCGGCGGCCTCCCGCCCTCGCCCTTCGTCGCGCGAGCCGAGGAAGACCGTCCACCCCTGCTCCCCGAGCCGCCGGGCCGCTTCGAGACCGAGTCCCTTGTTGCCTCCGGTGATCAACACCGAGGTCTGTTCCGTGTTCGTCATGCCCTCTGAGACGATATGGCCCGCGCGGCTGTGACATGGGTGAGTGGCCTCAAGCTGCGATGTCACAGCTCGGCTGGCTCTCTCGTCTCATGTACGAGGCCCCATGCCGAAGCCGAACACGAAGTGGACTGGAATGACGCGAGAACAGGAATTCGAAGAGCTGCGACCGCTGCTGTTCTCGATCTCTTACCGGATCCTGGGCAGCGTGACCGAGGCGGAGGATGCCGTACAGGAGACCTGGCTGCGCTACGCGACCGCCTCGTCGCAGCCGCGCTCCATCAAGGCCTTCCTCTCTGCGACGGTCACCAGGATCTCGATCGACGTGCTGCGTTCCGCCCGGGTCCGCCGGGAGGAGTACGTCGGGCCGTGGATCCCCGAACCGCTGCTCGCTGACCCCTACGACGACCCGGAACGCTCCGCGGAGCTGGCCGACTCGGTGTCGATGGCGGCGCTGCTCCTGCTGGAGCGGCTCAGCCCGCTCGAACGCGCCGTCTTCGTGCTCAGGGACGTGTTCAGGTTCGAGTTCGCGGAGGTCGCCACGGCAGTGGGCCGTTCGGAGGCGGCCTGCCGGCAACTCGTGTCGCGGGCACGCCGTCACATGCAGGAGGGCCAGCCCCGGTTCGAGACCGACCGGAGAAAGCGCGAGGAGCTCGCCGGACGCTTCTTCGACGCGCTCAAGGAAGGGGACGTCGGCAGGCTGCGCGAGCTGCTCGCCGCCGACGTTCAGCTCGTCAACGACGGCGGTGGCAAGATCGGGGGCCCGCGCCGCGTCGCCGGCATGGAGAAGGTCATCAGGGTGCTGGCCGCCGCCGTGCCGTCGTTCATGACCCAGGTCGGCGCCGTGGTGGAGTCGTGCGAGGTCAACGGTCAGCCGGGCGCGATCGTCCGCGACCGCGACGGCAAGATCATCACCGCCTGGACTCTCGACATCCTCGACGAACGCATCCAGACCATCCGCTCGTTGGTCAACCCGGACAAGCTCGGGCACCTGGGCCCCGTCGCGGACGCCGGCGCGATCGTCCGCGAACAGAAGCAGGCTCGCCGGCAATCGACGTGACGTCACGCGTCCGGCGACCCTGACAGCTCGGCCGCCGAGATGCCCAGGGTGGCCGGGAACGCCGCGGCGGCAGGGGACGGCGCGAAACGACTCCAGACGAGGTGCTCCATACGGGCAGGGGCGTCGCGGAGCCGGAGTACGGGCAGGCCGGGGAGCTCGGAGACGGCGCTCACCTCGGCCGGCGGCGCCTGATCCCGCGCGCCGCCGGCGTCAGGCCGAGGACCTGGCCACCATGACGGCCCAGGCGATGTACAGGACGTCCACCACCGGCCGCGCCACCGCGCCGACCGGCCGCTCCAGCATCCGCGGCCGGTCGGGCCGCGCATGCCGCAGCGCGTCCACGCGAGACACTCCGCGAAGGCCCGGGGACCGAGAGAGCGGACGGCGGCCGGCACGAAGGCGTCCACACCGGACACCCGCGCGGAGTACGCGGGGTGGCTGATCAGCGTGCTGCCGCCGCGTAGATCAGCCGGCCGTCCCGGTGGAAGGGCACCGGCGTGCCGTTGAGCACGACCTCGGCTGCGGCCGGTGCGGCGATCGCGATGGCCCGTGCCGGATCGACGCTCGCCGTCAACCCGCTGCCGTCGATGTGTACGGTGCCGTCCGCGCCGATCCGCACGGCCAGGTCCTTCACCGGCTCCGGCGACATGACCAGGATCGCGCCGTCACGCTCGATCGACGTGCCGTCGACCATCACGATCGACTGGCCCGCGGCGCCGGTCCGGGCGTAGAGCAGCTTCCCGTCGAAGGTGTACGACCCGAACGAGCGCGGTGCCCGCGTCGTCCATGATTTGTAGTACACCGCGTCGCCCCGCTCGCCGAGCCCCAGGCCCAGCGCGGTCGCCTGGTGCGTCGGGGTGGAGCCGACCGGGATGCGCTCCACCGTCACGGAAGGGCCCGCCGCTCCACTTGACGGCAGCAGGAGGGTGTCGAAGGTCGTCCTGCCCGCGGCAGTCTTGACGTAGGACGCGTACTCGGCGCTCTCCACCCGGTACATCGCCGGCGCGTAATGGCCGTCCCTCAACGAGGCGGAGACCTTGCCCGGGTCGGCGGGCACGACGCTGATGTTCGCGCCGTCGCCGAAGGCCGTGGTCGCCGCCTTCCGCCCCGACCCGAGGGAGGGGCTCGCCGCCGAGGCGAAGTGCCAGTTCTGCTCGTAGCGGTGCGCCGCGCCGTCCGCCGGCTTCAACCGGTCGGAGACCACCCAAAGGCCCGAGGACAGCGACAGGACGGACCTTTCGTGCAGCGCCCCCTGGGAGGCTTCGGTGCGCGCGCCGATCAGGTCGAAAACCGGGTTGGTGACCATGTGGGTGATCGCCCCGGCGGCCGTCGAGTCCTGCGCCCGGTTGTCGATCTCTATGGTGTTGTGCGCCTCCGTGCTCTTCCGCAGCCACTGCGCGCGCGGGTCCGAGCTGTAGTTGAACGTCCCCATGTCGGGCAGCAGCGGCCTGCCGAACGCGTAGGCGGTGATCCCCAGCTCATCCGCATGGCTGTGGTTGCCGCGATCCGCGTTGAGCCGCAGGTAGGAATCCTCGGCCGTCCAGCCGGACCTGGACACCGCCACCCGGGTGTCGGGATACAGCGACGAGGTGTGCCCTGGCTCCTGCCCCGAGGCGCCGGAGGTGCCGACATGGATCAGCTCCTCGTCGCCGAGCAGCTCTCCCAGCCTCCTGAGGGTCGAGCGCAGGTCCTGGGGCTCGCTGTCGCCGTACACGGGGCCCTGGCCGTTCGGGAAGGTCTGGTCCATGAGGAAACGGGCCAGCTCGCGGAGCTTGGCCTTGGTCGTGGCGCTGAACTCGATCCCGTGCTCCCCCATGAACAGCGCGATGCCCACGTACCGGGAGGCGTAGGCGCGGGCGTACCCGTCCGTCGCCTCCCAGTAGCCCCCGTCGGGATACGTGGAGTCGTGGAGCTGTCCCTCCAGAAAGGCGACCGCGTTGGCGCGCCACTTCGGCGCCCTGACGAACTCCGGGAAGTACACGGCGGTGTGCAGCAGCGCGACCTTCTGGGTCTGCTTCCAGTTGGGGGCGCCCTGCACGCTCTCCTCGAGGTGCACACCGGATCTGTTCAGCGCCTTGAGGATCTCGGTGTTGGCCTCGGGCGTCAGCGACGGGCTGCCGCGCAGGATCTCGCAGGAAGAAACCGGTCCGGCCACCGGTGACGCTGCTCGTCACGTCGGCCGTGACCGTCGTCTCTCCCGGGCCGACCGTCAGCGTCGTGACGTAGACCTCGCCGCTGTCCAGCGTCCAGATGTGGTCGGGTGTCAGCTCCAGGACTCCCGGCCAGGCGGTGTGCGAGAAGCGGCCAGCCGACGCGGCCGGGCGCGCGCGGTAGTAGTCGAGCAGCCTCCGCTCGGCCAGGCCGTAGTCGCCGTTCTCGACGGCGCTCCGCACGCTGTCGAGGCCCGCGTGGTCGTAGGAGAACCGCGGCCCCACTTCCCAGGCGCCGTCGCTCCACCTGCCGAAGAACTCCACATCCGACAGGGAGTCCGCGGCGGCCTGCGGACCCAGCACGAGCAGCGGAGCGGCCAGCGTCAACGCGGCGAACGTCCTGGTCCAGGACCTGTGGAGAGACACGCTCGCCAGAGTAGGAGCACCCGGTATAGCGCGGGTATGTCGGTGATCTGAGCTTGGTCCCTTTCCCTCGTCGCCCGATGCCGGATGGTGGTGCCTACGCCTTGTGGACGACCCCGCACCACTGGTCGACCTCGGCCGGCAGGCTGCCGTCCCACTCCGGCTCGGGACGCCACCGCGAGCAGGAGACCCAGCCCGGCTCCACCACGTCGTAGCCCGCGAAGAACTCGGCGATCCGCTCGGGGGTGCGCAGCTTCAGCTTCGGCTGGGCGTCGATGTTCCACACCCGCACCGCCTCGGCCGTGGTCTCGCCGTTGACCGCGGTGGTGGTGTTGGCCACCGCCACGTAGCTCCCGGACGGCACCGCGGCCATCAGCTCGTCGATGATCCGCTGCAGCTCGTCGTCGTCGCTGATGAAGTGCATGATGCCGAGCAGCATGATCGCCACCGGCTGGGAGAAGTCCAGCGTCTTGGCCGCTTCGCGCAGGATGAAGGACGGGTCGCGCGCGTCGGCGTCGATGTAGGCGGTGGCGCCCTCCTCCGAACTGGTCAACAGGGCTCGCGCGTGCACCAGCACCAGCGGATCGTTGTCGACGTACACGACCCGCGATTCTGGAGCGATCTGCTGCGCGACCTCGTGCGTGTTGTCCTGGGTGGGCAGCCCGGTGCCGATGTCGAGGAACTGCCGGATGCCCGCTTCGGCGGCCAGAAAGCGGACGGCCCGGCCCAGGAACAGCCGGTCGGCCCGGGCGAGCTCGACCACCACCGGGAAGATCTTCTTGACCCGGTCACCGACCTCCCGATCCACGGGGAAATGATCCTTGCCGCCCAACCAGTAGTTCCAGATCCGTGCCGTGTGGGGCACGTGCGGCTGGAGTTTGTGTTCACTCAGGCTCTCGTCAGCCATGATCAATCCTTTTACGGGCCAGATAATGCCGGTGCCCAGTCTAGGCGGACTTCGGATCTTCGTGCGTGTCCGTGAGCGAGCCCGACAACGCCCGCGACGGCCGGGTCGCTCCGGTCATGGCTGGGGTACGACCCGCCGGAGTGCCGCCGGCCGGCTGCGGGACGGCGTGGTGCGGCGCGACATCGCGATCTCGCGGCCATCGCGTTCCCGCCGGGACCGTACGGGCGAGGAATTGCGGAGCATATCGCTCCGCACTAGTGTGGCGCGTAATCGGAGCGAGTCGCTCCGATAAATGGCGAGTCAGGACCGAAGGGAATGACGACTCATGATCAATGTCGCGATCATCATCGGGAGCACGCGCCCCGGGCGTAATGGGGAGGCGGTGGCCCGCTGGCTCCACGATCTCGCCGCGGAACGCGACGACGCCCGCTTCGAACTCGTGGACCTCAAGGACTTCGGCCTGCCGCACCTGGACGAGGCGATGCCGCCCGCGATGGGCCGCTACGACCTTCCCCACACCAGGAAATGGGCCGACAAGATCGCCTCCTTCGATGCGTACGTGTTCGTCACGCCCGAGTACAACCACTCCATCTCCGGCGCGTTGAAGGACGCCATCGACTTCCTCTATGGCGAGTGGCACAACAAGGCGGCCGGATTCGTCGGCTACGGGAGCCTGGGCGGAGCGCGGGCGGTGGAGCACCTGCGCCTGATCATGGGCGAGTTGAAGGTGGCCGGCGTCGGTTCTCAGGTCGCCCTGTTCCTGGGCAGCGACTTCGAGGACTTCAGCACGTTCAGGCCGGCGGCTCACCAGATGCGCGCCGCCACCGCCATGCTGGACGAGGTCGTCGCCTGGGGCGGCGCGCTGAAGGCACTGCGCGCCGGCGCGCCGGCCCGTGCGTGACGGACGGCGTCCCCCGCCTGAGCGCCCTGCGCTCTCCCGGCCGGTCATCTCGCGCGGCCGAGCGGGTGATCGATCTCGTCGCGCGGGAGGCGGGCGAGCGTGACGGCCAGTACGGCGACCACCATGGGGACGATGCCCGCCACCAGGAAGATCCACTGGTTCCCCCAGGCGGCCGCCGCCGGCCCGGCCAGCGCCATGGACAGGGGAGCCGTGCTGAGCGAGACGAAGAAGTCGAGGCTGGAGACCCGGCCGAGCATGGCGGCCGGCACCCGGCGTTGCAGCAGTGTCCCCCAGATGACCATTGCGCCGGAGGTCAGGGCGCCGTGGACGAAGAGCGCGGCCATCATGATTGACAGCTGGCCGGTCGACCCGAGAGCGAGGAGCGGAAGGCAGCCCGCGGCCCAGGCCAGCAGCATGACCGACAGGTAGCGGCGGGGGAGGGGCAGCGCGGACATCGCGAACGACCCGACCACCCCGCCGAGGCCCCGGCAGGTGAGGGCGAGCGCGAACTCCTGCGGCCCGCCCATCCCCTGGTCGCGGACGACGAACGGCAGCAGGACCTGGACCGGCCCGTTGGTGAGCAGGACGAACGTGACGGCGAACGCGAGCGTCGCGATCAGCCACGGCGTCGAGAGCAGGTAGGCGAACCCGGCGCCGAGGTCGCCCACCGCCGACCGGACGTGACGACCTGCACGCGCCACGGGCCCTAGCGTCTCCGGCCCGGGTTCGGCGGTCGCGTGCGTTTCTGGTCCGGGGTCGGTGGTGGCGTTCGTCTCCGGCCCCCGTGCGCCGGCCTTGCGCGTCTCGAACCGGCGTATGCCGATCGCGCACGCCGCGGAGAGGAGATGCGCGCCGGCGATTCCCGCCAGGGCCATGCTCGGCGCGAAAAGGCTGATCAGCGCGCCGGCGGCGGCGGGACCGACCGCGTACATCAGCGTCGGTCTCAGCATGCTCTCGATCCCGTTGGCCGCGAGCAGGTCGTCGTCGGCGACCGCGGCGGGAACGAGCGCCGAGTAGGCGGGATAGAAGAATCCGTCCGCGATCCCGAGGACCGCGGCGACCGCGACCAGCTGTGCCGGAGTGAGCAGATCCATGGCTCCGGCGACCGCGGCCGAGCCGACGGCCACCGCCTTGGCGATCTGGGTGATCAGGATGATGCGCCGCCGGGACGAGCGGTCGGCGACGACGCCTCCCAGCAGGGCCGTCCCGACCAGTCCGAGGCCGCTCGCGGCGGCGATCAGGGAGAGCTCGGACGGGCCCGCCCCTATCGCGATCACCTGCCATGCCACCGTGACCGACCACATGCCGCTGCCGGCCAGGCTCAGGGCGAGCGAGGTCGCGAGGAGCCGGTAGTGACCCGTGCGGAACGGCCGGAGCGGCCGGGGGAGCCGGTCGCGCCGGGGTGCCGGCTCGCTGTCCTCGAGGTCGGATGTGCTGGTGGCCATGGTGCCCCCTTCGATGCGGAGTGAATCGCTCCGCATCGAACCATAAACGCGGAGCGAACCACTCCGCAAATGGGTAGAATGCCGCCATGACGGCTTCGCGTTCATGGCGCAGCGAGGAGGTCGCCAGAAACGACCGGGCGTTGCTGAGGGCGGCCCGCGAGGTGCTGGCGGTGGACGGCGCGCACGCGTCGGTGGCCTCGATCGCGGCTCGGGCCGGCGTCGGAGTGGGCTCGCTCTACCGGCGCTACCGCACGAAACAGGAGCTGTTCCAGCGGCTGTGCCTGATCGCCCTGCGGGACTACCTGGATGCGGCGAACGAAGGCCTGGCCATGGACGATCCGTGGGCCGGCCTGGTCCACTACGCGATGGCGTCGATCCGGTCGGGCCCCGGCTCGCTGGCGCCGGTGGCCGGCACCTTCGACGTCACCGACGAGATGACCGAGCTGGCGGAGCGGGGCGATCGCGCGGTGGCCGAACTCGTCGAGCGCGCGCACCGGGCCAGGGTGCTCCGCGCCGGGGTGACCGCGGTCGACCTCGAACTGCTCATCGAGCAGCTCTCGAAGTCCCCCCTTCAGGAGCACCTGCAGCGCCAGGGCCGGACCGAGCTGTACGACGCCGCGCTGAACGCGCGAGAGCGCATCATCGCCGTCGCGCTCGACGGGCTGCGGGCCGCACCAGCGGGGCCGCTGCCGGGCCAGGCGCCTGGATACGAGCTGTTCACCATGAGATGGGCGCCGCCGGAGGACGAGCAGCCGGCCTCAGAGTGAAGGAGACGGCGCCTCGAACATCACGCGTTCTCCAATGGTGCTCGAGGCGCCCTCTCAGCACGCAGGCTGAGCGCGCATCGTCGGCGCGCAGGGTCAGCGCGCAGGGTCAGCTCCTGTGTCGTCCACGCCCAGTACTGCGCCGATGCGTAGTTGCCGTGGACGAACACGAAGGTCGGCTGTGGCATTCCGGGAGGTTCCTTCCGGATGTGATCGGACGTCCGGTCCCGGCGGTCAACCGGTGATCACGGGCTCTCTGTCCGGCGCCGGGCCGGCCGGGCGAATGCCATCGACCTCGAGGACTACGGCCCCTGACCCCGGCGGCGCACTCACTCGGGCACGAGCGCCGCCAAGGGGACGTGGTGCTGGCCGGCGTGCACGTCCCGATCGCGCAGGCTGCCCTGGGCGACGGGCCGGGGATAGGAGATCTTCACGACGTTGAGTGCGGGGATGCGGAAGATCTGGACGTCCGCCGGGTCGAGGTCGTACAGCCGCGCGATGACCTCCTCGTTGATGAAGCCCTCGTCGGCGACGGTCGCGTAGCCTTCGGCGTCGCGCATGAAGAGCTCCATGGTGACCCAGAACGGGCCGGCGTTCTTGGAACGGACCTCCAGCGCCCGTTCGCCCAGCGTGGGTTTGCGGTCGTCAGTCACGGGAGTCACCCATCTCGATACGGAACATCCCGGCAGGCTCGTCGACGTCCACGACGTGGTTGAGCACGAACGCGTAGGCGGCGCCGCGCTCGCTCTCGGCCGGCGAGGTGGCGAAGGCCAGGCTGGGCAGGTGGTCCATGTCGGGAGTCGGGAGGTGGAGCATCAGCGGGTTCGCGATCTTGCGATCGCGGTGGCGGTGGCCTGGTCCGGGGCGTTGACGAGCATCATCACTCCGACCTCCCGAGGCGGCCCGGCTGCCGGATCGATATCCCCCAGCACGGCGTTGTACCCGTACGGACGGATGTCCACGGCGTATTCGGAAGGGCCGAGGCCCAGGGTCTGCCGGACGCGCCCGGCGAGGACCTCGTGCAGCAACGCGACCCACTCCTCGATCTGGGCGAGGATGTGCGGGTCACGGATCGCGGTGAAGGACATGGTCTCGTAGCCGGTGACGGGGGCACCTTCGAGTTTGATCGTGTGCTGGCCGGCGGGCTCGAAGCGGGACCCTTCGACGCGGACGCGGCGGTCGTCCAGCGCGGTGTAGGTCGCGTCGGTGACCACCAGCGTGCCCGCGGGCTCCCGCATCCGGAACGGGTCTACGGTCTCGTAGAGCATGTGGGCCGCCACCGACGTCGGCGTGCAAGCGGCGGACGGGTCCAGCGGCTCGATGGTGAAGCCGTCCTGATCGATGGTGGCGAGGACACCGCCTGTGCGCGGGTTGGTGGTGCACTGCCCGCCGCACTCCACGATCTTGGAGGGAGCCATGGACCGGTTCGTCTCACCCGAGCCTCTTCGAACCGGTCCATGGCTCCGCACCCGACATCGCCGGCCGCGGCATCGCCGACCCGATCGGGCAGATCTGGTCCGCCTCGATGCTGCTCGACCACCTCGGGCACCCAGACGCCGGTGCACACCTGCTGGGCGCGATCGAGGAGGTGCTGGCGGCGGGCCCGGACGAGGCCCCGCTGACCCCCGACCTGCACGGCCGGGGCACCACCGTGGAACTGGGGCGGGCGATCACCGTCCAGGTCAAGGAACGCGGCCGGCGGGCCCGGCGGGGTGCGTGAGAAGGACGAGGACTCCTGGGCGGTGCGCTGGGCCCGTGCGTACGTCGACTTCGCCGCGGGTGAGAAGCGGTCCTGGATGGACGCCCAGGGCATCAAGCTGACGCCGATGGTGGGCTGGGCGGAGCGCGGCGGCCTGCGCGCCGGCGGCCACGGCAACTCCGTGCCCCGGTTCCACGTGTCCTGGGGCACGGGAACGGGCGTGGTGGCCCCGTTCGCGCGCAGCGCCGTGCGGGCGGCCGACGCCGGACTGCTGAGGTTCTACCACCGTCACCAGGTCGATGAGCTCGTCGTCCAGGACGGCGCCGTCACGGGGGTGCGGGGGAGCGTCCTCGCCGACGACCCGCGCCGCGGGGCGTGGCCTCCAGCCGGGAGGTGACGGGTTCCTTCGAGCTGACGGCGCAGGCGGTCATCATCGCCAGTGGCGGGATCGGTGCCGACCACGACATGGTGCGCCACTACTGGCCCCAGCGGCTGGGCGCCGCCCCGCAGACCATGGTCACCGGCGTGCCGGCGTACGTGGACGGGCGGATGCTGGCCATCGGAGCCGCGGCGGGCGCCCGCATGGTCAACCAGGAGCGGATGTGGCACTACACCGAAGGCGTGCAGAACTGGGACCCTGTCTGGCCCGGGCACGGGATCCTGATCCTGCCGGGGCCGTCGTCCCTGTGGTTCGACGCGCTGGGCCGCCGCCTGCCGGACCCGTGCCTGCCCGGCTACGACACCCTCGCCACCCTCCGGCATCTGCGCACCACCCCCGACATCGCCGGACACGACCACTCGTGGTTCGTCCTCAACCAGAAGACCATCGAGAAGGAGTTCGCGCTGTCGGGCTCGGAGCAGAACCCCGACCTCACCAGCGGGAACCGTGGAAGGCGGTGTTGCGGGATCGGCTCTTCGGCAAGGGGGCGCCCGCTCCGGTGGAGGCGTTCAAACGGCACGGCGCGGACTTCGCCGTCGCCGCCACGCTGGACGAGCTGGTCGCGGCCGCACCCCACCGCATCCTCGACTTAGTTCGCTGATCGCGGGTATGAGCACCGACTCAAGCCGATCAGCCCGCGGAGGTCGTTGCATGCGAGCCGTTGTCATCAACTGCACCCTGAAGCCTGCCCCGGAACCGTCGAACACGGGCGCGCTGGCCGACGTCGTCGCCGGCGAGCTGCGGGAGCGCGGGGTCGAGGTCGAGACGTACCGGGCGGTGGACGAGAACATCCTGCCAGGGGTGCAGACCGACATGGGGAATGGTGACGGATGGCCGCGGATCCACCGGAGCCTGCTCGGCTCCGAGATCCTCATCGTCGCCACCCCCACCTGGGTGGGACATCCGTCGTCGCTGGCCCAGCGGGTGATCGAGCGGATGGACGCCATGCTGTCGGAAACCGGAGACGACGGGCGCCCGGTGGCCTACAACCGGGTGACAGGAGTGGTGGTCACCGGGAACGAGGACGGCGCCCACCACGTGATCAGCGAGATCGCCGGCGCGCTCGGCGACATCGGCTACACCGTCCCCGGCCAGGCCTGGACCTACTGGCACCTCGGCCCCGGCCCTGGCCCCAACTACATGGACTCCGAGAAGGGGCGCGACTGGTCCCACAGGACCGGCCGCGCCATGGCGTCCAACCTGTACGCCGTCGCGCAGGCCCTCGCCGCCATGCCTGTGCCCGCCCCGCCGAGCTAGCCCGTACGCGCCGCCATGCTGTGCCGCCCGCCGAGCCGGCCCGCACGTCGCCGGGTGGGGTTGCCGGCCTGGACGCTCCCCGGGAACGGACACCGCCCAGCGGGGCGCCCGGGTCAGCCCTTGGGCGGGACGGGGTCGTTGCCGGGGGCGATGGTGCGCTGGTCGCGTACCTGGCCGTCGACGCCGTGGATGCGCAGCTCACCACCGCCGTCTCGCTGCAGGAGCTCGCCGGCCCGCTGCACCGCCTCCGCCTGCGTGCTCGCGGTGAACAGCGCTCGCTGGCCGCCTGGCCTGGTGACCGCCCAGCTGCCGTCGGAGCGTTGCACGACGTCTCTGGAGTTCGCCTGGCCTGCCATGGGATCACCTTTCCTGATCGGGGGAACGGGTCGCACGCTCTGCGTCACGCCTTGGCGCTCTTGACCGCCAACGGATCGCCGGGCGCGTCGGCCTTGGCCTCGGCCATGCGCTCGCCCAGCTCCTGCAGTTCCTTGCGGCCCATCGCCGACCGGACCTGCGGGAACCAGTCCTTCTCCTCTTCCTCGACGTGGTGGCGGACGTTCTCGATCAGCACCGTCACCTTCGCGGTGAAGTGTTCGTCGGCGGGATCGAGGTCCTTCAGCTCCGACAACATCCACACCACGACGTGGTGCTCCTCGATGCTCTCCAGCACGTGGTCGCCCGTCTCCGGCACCTTGGCGCGGGCCGCCGGGTAGAAGATCTCCTCCTCGATGTAGGCGTGCGTGACCAGTTCCTTGGTGATCGTGTCCACGAGCCGTCGCTTCTCGACGTGGGCGCGTTCGCCGGCCTGCTCGAAACGCTTGAACAGCGCCTCGACCGTCTTGTGGTCCTCTTTGAGCAGCACGATGGCGTCCATGTCTCCTCTTTCCGCCGGGGGCGCGAGGCTTGCCGTCTTCCCCGCCCGCCGGTGCTGAAACGACGGCCGGTCGTTGTTCAGCTGATCGGTCACCGGGTAGAGGGGGCGGCCTCGGGAGAGGAGGCAGGGGTGTCGCTTCAGCGGCAGGACCACGTCGTGGGTGATCTGACGGTCGCCGGGCACCGCAGGCGCGGGCCGGGGCCGCCGGTGGTCTGCGTGCACGGTGCCGGCGTGTCCAGCAGGGAGTTGCTGCCGCTCGTCGAGGTGCTCGGCGAACGGCACGACACATGGGCCATCGACCTGCCCGGGTTCGGGGCGAGCGGCAAGCCGGACCGGCCGCTGACCTTGCCGGCGCTGGCCGACGTGGTGGCCGCCTGGGTGGAGGAGGCGGGCCTGGAACGGCCGTGCCTGCTCGGGGTCTCGTTCGGCTGCCAGGTGGTGGTCGACGTGGCCGTCCGCCATCCCGAGGCGGCCGCCGCCCTCGTGCTGGCCGGGCCGACGGTGGACCCCCGTGGCCGCTCGCCGTGGCGGCTGGCCGGGCAGTGGCTGCGCAACGCGCCAGGAGAGAGCCCCCGCATGATGCCGCTCAACGTCGCCGACTACCGTGACGCCGGCCTGCGCATGGTGCTCGCGGCCTTCGGGGAGTCGATCCGGGACCGGGTCGAGGACAAGCTGCCTCTCGTCACCGTGCCGGCCCTGGTGATCCGGGGCGCCCGCGACCGGATGGTGCCGCAGGCGTGGGCCGAGGAGGTGACCAGGCTGCTGCCGTACGGGCGGCTGGCGGTCATGGACGGGTTGCCGCACATGACGCCGTACCGCCACCCCCGGCGCGTCGCCGGGACGGTCGCCGCATTCCTGTCGGAGGTGGCGGTGTGAAGCCGGGAAGGGTGGTCGCGTCGTTCGACTCGGCGACCGGCATGTTGCGCGCGCTCTCACGTTTCCTGCACGGCCGTGACGTGCCGCTCATCGGTCAGGGCCCGGCGGCCGCGGAGCCTCTGGCGGCGGCGCTGTTCGGCGCGGCCAACAGGCTGCCGCGGGGATTGAAGGAGCGGGCGTACGCCGCGAGCGGGTGGGCGGAGGCCGTACCGCTGCGCCAGGTGGGCGGCATCCGCTCCGGCGCGCTGGCGCGGTGGGTCACCGGGCACTATCCGCGCCGCCGCAGCGACGTCGCGTTCGTCGGCTCGGCGAACGGCGCCCTGATCCACCTGTGCGCGGCGCTGGGCGCGCCCTGGTTGCCGCAGACGCTGCTGATCCCGGTACGGCGGCACGGCGCGCACCCGGACGAACCGCGGGAGGACCTGCGCCGCACCCGGGAGGCAGGCCAGGCCCTGGTCACCGCGAACCCCGACCTCGTCCTGCACCAGATGCACGACGCCAACCAGGACCGCCTGATGATCGCGGGCATGTCCTATTTCCGGGTCAAGTGGCGCCGCCTGCCCGCGGCCTACCGCCACCACCTGGAGCAGACCCTGGCGCCCGGCGCGACGCTGGTGGTCGTCGACTGCGAGCTGCGCTGGCCGGTGACCCAGGTCGGCCCCCGGCACCTCTTCCAGCACGGGGCGCCCGGCGGCGCGACCCGGGAGGAGTACCAGGACGGCGGCCCCCGCGTGGCCGACTACCTGCGCCGCTACGGCTCCCCGCATCGCAGATGGGACTATCCGGCGGCCGACGGGGAGAGCCCGGAGGCGGAGTGGGGGTTCGAACCCGGGCTGCTGCCCGACCTGCGGGAGCTGGCCGCGCGTAACGGCTGGCGCCTGGCCCGGATGAGCTTCGCCGAGCCCGAACATCTCAGCCCGGTGGTGGCCGACCTGTACCGGGAGTGGTACCGGCGGCGCGGCCTGCCGGCCGATCGGCTGCTCGCCGAGTGTTTCCTGCTGCTCGAACCGTGGTGGACGCTGCGCAGCGGGTCGGTGCCGTACTGGATGGTCTTCAACACCGAGCCGTCGCGCGCGAGCCTGACCGGGTACCTCGACGGGGCGGACCCGTTCGAGGAGATCCGGTTGCTGCTGTTCTCCCACGGCGTGGAGTCGGTCGGGCTGGCCACGATCGACCAGTGGCGGGAGACGCTGGCCCGGGCGGGCAAGGTCGGCGTCTTCACCGGCGTGGACACGCGCGCCTACCCGCGCGACTTCGCCGGCCTCGCACGCGCGCACCGGGAGCTCGCCCGGATCCGGGCCACGGTCCCCATGCCGCTGCCGATGGGCTGGGAGACGGCGGAGAAGTTCCTCGCCGACCGCGACGAGCTGCGCTGGGACACCGAAGAGCCCACGGCCGCGGACGACCGGCCGGGGCGCTGACCCCCACCTATGACGTACGGCGAGCACCGGGCGGCCCGGAACGTTCGAGCTCGTGCCGGTAGGCATCGAGAACGAGACCGTGGAAGTGGTGGACCGCGTGCTCCGACAACCCGGACCCGCCGGGGTCGTGCACGATCTTCCCCTGGGTGAAGGCCGGGGTGCGCATGCCGCGCTGCACGCTCTCCACCAGGGCGATGTCCTCCACCTGGAGGACCTCGTCGATGTAGCGGATGCTGTCCCGCTCGGCTTCGTCAGGCTCCGCGCTCTCCAGATAGAAGTCCCAGGTCTCGCGGGTCCGTTCCGGGCCGTCAGGGATGATCTGCAACACCATGAAGTTGCCCCGGCCGGGATAGCGCAGCAGGCAGGTGTTGGGCCACAGCCACCAGACCGCGTGCTCGGTGACCGTCGCGCCTGACACGTCGTAGGCGGAGTTCTCCGACGTGCCGGCCCGTGCCATGTGGCTGGAGTAGATCCCGTAGGTGGTGACCTTGTAGGTGCTCATGTCGACCAGGGACACGAAGTCTTTGTGGGCGACGTGGCAGTGGTAGCACTCCAGGAAGTTGTCGACGACGTTCTTCCAGTTGGAGGCGATGTCGTAGGTGAGCCGGCGGGCCAGGGTCAGGCCGGCCACGTCCGGCGCCCTCGCCTCGATCTCCGCATGGAGGCCCCCGGCCTGCTCCGGCAGCGGGGCCGCCTGGGGGTCGAGGTTGACATAGACCATGCCGCCGAACGCGGTGACCTGGATCCGGTCCAGGCACACCGTGGAGGTGTCGAAGCCCGGCATGCCGCCGGTGTTGCGCGCGCGCCGCAACCGGCCGGTGAGGTCGAAGGTCCAGGCGTGGTAGGGGCACACGATGCTGCGCCGGACTCCGGAACCGGACAGCAGTTCGTGCGCCCGGTGCTTGCACACGTTGTAGAACGCCCGCAGCGTGCCGGCCTCGTCCCGGACGGCGACGATGGGCATGCCGGCCACCGTGCCCGTCACGTACCTTCCCGGCTCCCGGAGCTTCTCGACATGGCACAACCACTGCCACGTACGAGCGAAGATCGCCCGCGCAGCACGAGGGCGCGCCCATGCCGCTTCCTGGCTGGTCGGAACGTTCGTGGCCGGGGCGCGGTTGGCTGCGACGCCGAGGCGATTACTAGGGTGGGTGGGCATGAAGCTGACTGAGCGTTTCGACTGGCAGGGACGGCAGATCGCGTGGGGGCGGGCGGGATCCGGCCCCGCCGTGGCGTTCTGCCACGGCACACCGTTCTCGTCGCTCGTCTGGCGGCCCTTCGCCGAGGCGCTGAGCCGCGACTTCACCGTTCACCTGTGGGACATGCCGGGTTACGGCCGGTCGTCGAAACATGCCGGGCATCCGGTCGACTTCGGCGTGCAGGCCGAGGCCTTCGCGGCCCTGCTCGGGCACTGGGGCCTCGACCGGCCACACGTGATCGCCCACGATTTCGGCGGCGCCGTCTCGCTGCGCGCCCATCTGAACGAGGGCGCTCGTTATGCCTCGCTCATGCTCGTCGACGTCGTCGCCATCCCGCCCGCCGGTTCGCCGTTCTTCACGTTCGTCGGGGACCACCCTGACCTGCTCGGCCAGCTGCCGGCCTACATCCACACCGCGATCGTGCGCGCCTACATCCAGGGCGCCAGCCACCGCGGCCTGCGCGAGGCCGATCTCGACCAGCTCGTCGAACCCTGGACCGGGCAGGACGGCCAGCCGGCCTTCTACCGGCAGATCGCCGGCTACGACGAACGTTTCCTCGAAGAGAACGAGCGCGAGCTGGGCCGCATCGACCTTCCCGTACGCATCCTGTGGGGCGCCCAGGACACCTGGCTCTCCAGCGACATCGGCCACCGGCTGCAGGGGCTGATCCCCGGCGCCGACCTGGCGCTGATCGACGGCGCCGGCCACCTGGTGCAGTACGACGCGCCCATCCCGCTGATGGACGAGATCCGCACCTGGCTGCCCCCGCGTTCCTGACCTGCGAGGGATCGTTCACAGTACGTCTTCTACGTCGCGGGCGCCCCGGAGAGCGATGGAGACCGGCAGCGGTGACAGGGCGATGACGGCGAGGGCCAGCCAGAGGGTCGGCCTCGGCCCGATCGTCTCCCCGAGCACTCCTCCCAGCAGGGCGCCCAGGGGGAACAGGCCCATCATGAGGAAGCGCATGGTGGCGTTGACCCTGCCGAGCATCCGCTCGGGGCACATGCGCTGCCGCAGGCTGACGTTGGTGATGGCGTACACGATCTGTCCCAGCTCTCCGGCGGCCGTGCCGAGCACGAGGAGCGCCACCGCCCAGCCGGGCTGCGCCAGCGGGCCGAGCATCGCGACCGGGCCGGTCACGGCGAGGGACAGCCAGATGATCCGGGCCGAGCCGGCGCGCCGGGCCAGGTGAGGGGTGAGGGCGGCGCCGGCCAGGGCGGCGACCGAGCCGCCGGCGACGACGAGCCCGATCGCGGTGGGCGACAGGCCGAGCGTGCGGACCATGAAGACGAAGGTCACGGCGGAGGCGATCGCGAAGGAGAAGTTGCCGGCGGCGCTGGTGATCGCCATGGCGCGCAGGAGCCTGGTCCTGGCGACGAAGGCGAGGCCCTCCCCGATCTCGGCGGCGAGCCGGGCCGGCTCAGGGGCCGGCGGCTGCTCCCGGGTCCTGATGGCCAGCAGCGACAGAGCGGAGACGGCGAACGTGGCGGCCTGGACGAGGACGACGTTCGCGGCGCCGAGCAGCGTGACGGCCCAGCCTCCGATGCCCGGCCCGGCGACCTGGCCGCAGGCTCGTACGGTCTCCATGGCCGAGTTGCCGGCGAGCAGGTCGGCTCGGCCGACGACGGACGGGAGGTAGCTCTGGTAGCCGACGTCGAAGAAGACCCTGGCGACGCCGGCCAGCAGCGACACGACCGCCAGGTGGGCGATGGTCAGGCACCCCAGGAGGGCGGCGAGGGGGACGGTGGCAAGGAGCGCCGCGCGGGCCAGGTCGGCCGCGACCAGGACGGGGCGGCGGCGCCATCGGTCGATCCATGCGCCGGCCGGCAGGCCGATCAGCGCGAAGGCGATCGTTCCCGAGGCCGTGACCAGGCCGAGCTGGAGCGGTGAGGCGTCGAGGGTCACGACGGCGAGCAGCGGGATCGCCACGCCGCTGACCTGAGTGCCGAGCTGGGCGGTGGTCTGCCCGAAGAGGAGAAGCCGGAAGTCGCGCCGCCGGAACGGCGGGCTGCTGAGCACGGGGGAGCCTCCAGAGAGCCGGTGGGTGAAACCCCCACCCGCAGCTCCAAAGGCGTCGCTAGGGGTGGGGGACATTACCGGCCCGCATCCCGTACGTCAACAGGACCGTACGTGACGGGTGGCCTGACAGGGCCGCGTGTGCGGATGGTGGGAACCAGGCGTAGGCCGATTGAAAGCAGGACAGACTAGAACAGCCGCCATGGAAAGGACGCGTCACCGGGCCTGGGGGCCGGCCTCGCGATCATCTGGCGTGGCTATTTCGGGCTGCTGGGTCCTGGCGTGTTCCTCCTGGTCCCGCTGGCCGTGATCGCCTTGATCACTCGGCCGTTGGTGGCCGGGGACCTGATCACGATGATCAACGGCGAGATCCTGTTCACCGTGCTCCTGCTCGGGGGCGCCTGGATCGGTGGCGTCGCAGGGTCCGGATTCTTGCTCGACTGGGCCTGGAGCCTGGAGCACCAGCCGGTCCTGCCGGGGATCGCCATGACCCTGTGCACCATCGCGGCACGGTCCCTCCTCGCCCTGCCCGTCGCGATCCTTCAGCGGTGCGGGGCCCTGGACGCCAGGGACCGGATGGACGGGGAGCGGTTCTCGCGCGGGAAGAAGGTCCTGTTCTTCGGCACCACGTGGCTGATCCTCCCCGCATCCGCGCCCTTCGCGGTCCGAGGTGTGCTGTCCGAGCCGGTCGTCGCCGTTCCTGTCGTGGTCCTCGCCGCGCTGATCGCGTCACCGGTGCTGGTCACCGTGCTGACCGTGATCGCCCTGCGCGCCGTCGGCAAGGACGCCGCCGCGGCGGACGAGACACCCGCGGGCCCGAATCACACCGGATCGGTACGGCCGGCGCACCCGCTCGTTCTGGTGAGCGCCCTCCTCCTGCCCGCGGCGCTCTGCGCCGGGCTGCTGACCGCCAACCCCCTCGGCTGGCCGCAGCTCACCCAGATGCGGGCGAAACTCCCTGACATTCATGGCGACCTGGCATTCTCCCTGCTGGGTGCTGCCGTCCGGCCCGACGGAGGCATCCTGACCTGGCACCATTTCGTCGATACCGGCCCCGGTTCCGAATCCGAGGGGTTCGCCTGGGCACGCACCTGCACCGGCCGCGCATGCGGACGTCCCGCGGGCAACCGTGCGAAGGTGCCGGGGCAGGCACCCCGATTGCAGGTGGCCGGGACGCTCTCCGACGGGCGGATCGTCGCCGTGGCGGGACACCGGAGGATCCGGGACGCGGGCCGGAAGCCCGGAGTGACCGAGGTGACGGTCTGGGTGTGCGGGACGGACGCCTGCAGGACCGGCGGCGTCGCCGTGACCACGCCGGAACTCGAGATGTTCGTGGAAGCGGATGCCGCCGTCCGGCCGGACGGCGGCATGGTCGTCGCCGACACACGTCCGGAACGCGGCGCCACGTCCGCGACCGGGCGCGCCAGGCTGTCGCTGACCTTCTGCCGGGCTCCGGACTGCGGTGACCCGCGCACGGTGACGGTGGCCCGGCGGTTCCCGGAGGACGCCATCCCCAGGGATGTCCTGCTCACGCCCGACGGGCGGGCCGTGGTCACGGGCACCCTGCCCAAGAAACGCGGTCTCACGGTGATCGCCTGCGATACGGCCGCCTGCCGCGACCCGCATCTGGCCGTCCTCGACGCGGATCTTTCCCTGCCACCCGAGCGGGTGTCGATCTACCCCACGGCGGACATCGCGATCAGGCCGGACGGGCGGCCCCTCGTCGCGGTCGATGGGCTCCACCCGGACGTCATCACCGTGCTCATGCCGGGTGAGGCCGGTGTCGCACGCTCCCGTCCGCCGTGCGGTTCCGTCCCAGGACGGGCTCAGGTCACCAGACCCCTGCGGTAGGCGTAGACCACCGCCTGTACGCGGTCGCGCAGGTCGAGCTTGGTGAGGATGCGCGACACGTACGTCTTGACGGTTTCCTGGCTGATCACCAGGGACGCGGCGATCTCGCTGTTGGACAGGCCGTCGGCGATGAGGCGCAGCACTTCCAGCTCGCGCGGGGTCAGCGCGGGTTCGTCCGGCGTGCTCTCGGCGGGGCGGATCCGCACCGCGTACCTGCCGACGAGTTGCCGGGTGACCTCGGGGGCCAGCAGCGCGGCTCCCGCGGCGACGGTGCGGATCCCGTGCAGCAGCTGCTGGGGCGGGGCATCCTTGAGCAGGAACCCGCTGGCCCCGGCGCGCAGGGCCTCGTAGACGTACTCGTCCAGGTTGAACGTCGTCACCACGAGCACCTTGACGGGCTGCGTCACCCCGGCGCCGGCCAGCTGGCGGGTCGCCTCGATGCCGTCGAGCACCGGCATCCGCACGTCCATCACCACGATGTCGGGGTCGAGCCGGCGGGCGAGGTCGATCGCGGCGCGGCCGTCCCCGCATTCGCCCACCACCTCGAGGTCGGGCTGCGCATCGATGATCGTCGAGAACCCGGTGCGGATCAGCGCCTGGTCGTCGCAGACCAGGACCCGGACCGGCGCGGTCACGACGGGCTCCCCGCGGGGACGCGGGCCCGCACGACGAAGCCGCCGTCCGGCCGCGGGCCCGCGCTGAACTCGCCTCCCAGGGCGTCGACGCGGTCGCGGAGCCCGGCCAGGCCACGCCCGCTCCCGCCGGGGGAGCGGGTCCGCGATCCGGAACCGTCGGTGCTGATTTCCACGCTGATCTCCTTTTCCGCATGGCGCACGCGGACCTCGGTGCGGCTGCCGTGGGCGTATTTGAGGGCGTTGGTCAGAGCCTCCTGCACGACCCTGTAGGCCACGAACTCGGCGCTGCCCGCCGACTCCGGCGGAGTGCCCTCTTCGGCGAAGTCCACCGGCTGCCCGGCCTGGCGGGTCTGTTCGATGAGGCTGTGGAGGTCGCCGGCGGACGGTGTCCTGCCGTCGGTGTCGTGGTCGGGGTTGAGGAGGTCGAGCAGGTGCCGCAGGTCGGCGATGGCCCGCCGGCCCGTGTCGGTGACGGCGCTCAGGGTCGAGTCGAGGCGTTCGGGGGCGGCGGTCAGGTAGCGTGCGGCCTCGGCCTGCACGACCATCGCCGTCACGTGGTGGGTCACGACGTCGTGGAGTTCGCGGGCGATGCGGGTGCGTTCGGCGGCGCGGGTGGCCGCGGCCACGTGGCGGCGGCGTTCGGCTTCGGCGGCCCGGGCGGAGCGCAGCCAGGACCCGATGCCCCAGGCGAGGACCAGCACCACGTAGAGCAGCACGATGTCCGCCAGCGGTTCGCCCGAGCCGAGCCGGTCGAGCGCGACCATGAGCGGCACGAACGCCACGGACAGGAGGATCGCGGTGGCGCGGCGGTGGCGCTCCAGATGGGCGCCCACGCTGACGAGCGCGATCGGCAGGGCGGTGCCCGCCATCGCGTGGACGCCGAGAAGCTGGTCGAGGGAGAAGCCGAGCGACACCAGGACGACGCAGACGGCCGGCCACCGGCGGCGCACGGTGAGCGGGAGGCACTCCAGGGCGATCACCAGGACGGCGAGAGCGTCGTAGTCGCGGGTCGGCAGGACGCCGATCTGGGTCCCGTTGCCCTGGAACCCGGGCAGGAGCGAGGCGACGGCCAGCAGCAGCGCTAACGGAAAATCCCGGAGCGTGACGTCGCACCGCCGCCACAGGTCCGCGATCCGCCGGAGATGGATCATCGGGGAAGCCTAGCGCTCGCCCCGGCCCCGGGGGCGCGCCGGATCGGGGCCGGGTGGCCGGCGAAGGTGGCCGCCGCGACGGCCACGAGCTGCTGCGACAGTCGCATGGCGACTCCTTTACGAGCTTCCGCGACCGGAGCGCCGCGGCTGAGCCAAACGCTAGGGTCCCGACGGCATGGAGTCGTCACCGCTCGGTGGACACTCCCGGGTAGCTCGCACGGGGGACAGACGCACGCGCCGCGCGGAACGGCGGCCCCAACCCGCCGGCGACATCGCCGAGCAGCGACCGGCGGAGGGTTTGTCCCCCGCGCGAGCTACCGGCGAATGTCCACCGTGCGGGGACGCTGCGGGACCTGTCCGATCCGTAACGTTCTCGTCGTAGCCGCGGCACTCGGGCCGCTCCCCCTACTCGCTCTCCCTGGAGGACCTCATGTTCGGTATCAAGGCATCCGTTGCGGCCGCTCTGTGCAGCACCGTGATCGGCGCGGGAGCCGCCGGCCATGACGGCGGCGCGTGGGAGAACTGGGACCCCTTCGCCGCCACCCAGAAGGCGGACGTGATCTACGGGACGAAGAAGATCGATGTCGCGGGCCGGTCGGTGAACGTGTCCTGCTCGGGTGACGCGGCGGACGGTGAGCCGGTCATCGTGCTGATGCACGGTGGTGGCGACAAGCTGGACA
>NZ_SMKO01000465.1 GCF_004348685.1 Nonomuraea deserti
GCCGGCACGCTCAACCTCGACGCGGGCGAGAAGGCGAGCCGTTTCGTCCGTTTCTGCGACGCGTTCTCGGTGCCCATCGTGACCCTCGTCGACGTGCCCGGCTACCTCCCGGGCACCGACCAGGAGTGGACCGGCGTCATCCGCCGCGGTGCGAAGCTGCTCTACGCCTACGCCGAGGCCACCGTGCCGCTGGTCACCGTGATCCTCCGCAAGGCCTACGGCGGCGCGTACATCGTCATGGGCTCCAAGCAGCTCGGTGCCGACATCAACCTGGCGTGGCCCACCGCCGAGATCGCCGTCATGGGCGGTCAGGGCGCGGTCAACATCCTCTATCGCGGCGAGATCAAGCGCGCCGAGGAGGCCGGCGAGGACGTCGCCGCCGTCCGCACGCG
>NZ_SMKO01000060.1 GCF_004348685.1 Nonomuraea deserti
GCGGGAACCCGGGCGGGATGAACACCGGCCCCGGCCCGGGAGGCACCGGCCCCGGCCCGGGAGGCACCGGCCCCGGCGGGTGGAAGCCCTCAGGGGTGGGCTGCGTGTTGCCGACCAGGTTCCGGCCGTAAGAGTCATGCTCGCGGTTCCGGCCGTAAGAGTCATGCTCGCGGTTCCGGCCGGAAGAGTCATGCTCGCGAGGCGGGTTGGTGTCCATGACGTCTCCTCGGGTCAGTCGAGCGAAGGCAGCCAGGCACATTCGCTCAGAGCACGCGTGCGCCGGTCTGGTGAGCTTCATGGAACACCCGCGCGTGTTTCATCCTTGTTAGCTCGGCGCCCTCATGGCCGGGGCTAGTGGCGCGCGAGGGCCGGGCTAGCGGGGTCGTGAAACATCTCGTTCGTGGATCTCCTGCTCGTCGCATGCCGGGTCCTGATCGGGACCGCGTCCGCCGTCACCGAGCCGCGCAGCCGCGGGGGCTCGCGCTCGGTCGCGTCCGCCCTGTGGACGGTGCCGGAACGGCCTCGCCTTCCGGCGGCCGGCGTGCTCGCGAAGAGAGAGGCGGCGACGGCTGCGCTCATGGCGATCCCGGAGTCGTTCACGGACAGGCGGGGGAGGGTGTGATGCAGTACTTGGTCGCCGCGGTCGGGCTGGTCGGGCTGCTGGGCATGGTGAACTTGCTGCTGACCGTCGGAGTGATCCGCCGGCTGCGCAGCCGGAGCAGGAGCGCGCCGCCGTCGATGACGGCGGAAGGCCTCTCGCCCGGTGCGAGGATCCCGCGGTTCGCCGCCACGACCACGAGCGGTGAGCCGGTCTCCGACGAGCTCCTGGGCGCACCCGCGCTGGTCGGCTTCTTCTCCCGCGGTTGCCGGCCCTGCGAGGAACTGCTCCCGCTCTTCGTGGAGCGGGCACGCGGCACGTCGGACGCCGTGCTCGCCGTGGTCGCCGCCGGCGCCGGCGAGGACTCCGCGGCCGAGATCGAACGCCTCGCGGAGGTGGCGCGCGTCGTCAAGGAGGAGCCCCAGGGGCCCCTGCAGGCGGCGTTCAAGGTCAACGCGTACCCCACGGTCATCACGATCGACGCCGGAGGCACGGTCGCCCACAGCGGCCACACCCTGCCCGCCGAGGTCAGGACGCCATGAGGCGGGCATTCCTCGCCGCGGTGTGCGGGGTCGCGGGTCTGGCCCTGCTGGCCGTACGGCTGCGCGCGACGTACATGGTGATCCGTGTCCACGGCAACAGCATGGCCCCGTCGCTGACCGACGGGGACCGGCTCCTGTCCCGGCGCACGCGTCTCGCGGCGCTGCGCAACGGGCAGATCGCCGTGGTCCTGAGCCCTTGCCCGACCGGCAGCAAGTTCCTGATCAAGCGTATCGCCGCCCTGCCCGGCGATCCGGTGCCGGAGCACGTACGGAAGGCCGTCGACGACGACGTCGTCCCGGCCGGCAGGTTCGTCCTGATCGGTGACAACACCGAGGCCAGCTTCGACTCCCGCGAGCACGGCTTCTTCCACGCAGACGATCTCCATGCCGTCACCATCAGGAAGCTGGAGCCGCAGCATGGCCGTTGACGGGGCCCGCCTGACCGCCTCCGCGCGTGAGGCGGCGGCGACCGGCTGGAGCGCCGCCGCCGTTCCCATGATCGGGTACGCGGTCATGCTGCTGGGCACGGCCGCGGCGCCGGTCGCGGCGGCCTGGCTGACCAAGCTGGTCATCGACGGCCTCACCGGGGCGGCCTCCCTGGCCGAGCTGCTGGGCCTCGCCGCGGGGCTGGCCGGCACCGGCGTCGCCGCCGCGGTCCTGCCGCACTGGTCGAGGTATCTCGGCAATCAGGTCGGCCGGGCCATGGTGGCCACCACGACGGACCGGCTCTTCGCGGCCACGGCACGATTCCCGGGGTTGCGGCCTTTCGAGGATCCGCGCTTCCTGGACCGGCTGCGCCTGGCCCAGGAGGGGGCGTCCAGGGCCGACAGCATCGTCACCGAGTCATTCGGCCTGGTCCGCTCCACCGTCACCGTGATCGGCTTCGTCGGAGCGGTGCTGGTGATCAGCCCGGCCATGACGTTGATCGTGCTGTGCGCCGCCGTACCGGCGCTCGTCGCGCAGCTGAAGCTGTCCCGCCAGCGTACGAACATGATGTGGGAGATCGGCCCGGCGGAGCGACGGCAGCTCTTCTACAGCAACCTGCTCAGCACGATCGAGGCCGCCAAGGAGATTCGGCTCTTCAACACGGGCGGATTCCTGCGCGGCCGGCTCATGGCGGAGCTGTCGACGGCTCATGCGGGCAAGCGGCGGATGGACCGCAAGGAGCTGTCGGCGGAGGGGGCGCTCGCCCTGCTGTCCGCCGTGGTGGCCGGGGGCGGACTCGTCTGGGCCATAGCCGCGGCCCGGACCGGCGCGCTCACCGTAGGGGACGTGTCGATGTTCACCGCCGCCGTCGTCGCCGTCCAGGGTGGGCTCAACACTCTGGTCACCGGCATCGCGGTCGCCGATCACAACCTGCGGCTCTTCGGCCACTACGTGGCGGTGGTCAGGGCGGAGCCCGACCTGGTCGTGCCGGTCGACCCCGCGCCGCTGCCGCCGCTGCGGCGCGGGATCGAGCTGCGCGACGTGTGGTTCCGCTACAGCGAGGGCCATCCCTGGATCCTGCGCGGCGTCGACCTGTTCATCCCGTACGGCGCGGCCGTCGCGCTGGTCGGGCTCAACGGCGCCGGCAAGAGCACGCTCGTCAAACTGCTCTGCCGCTTCTACGACCCGAGCCGGGGAACGATCCTCTGGGACGGAGTCGACCTGCGCGACGTGCGGCCGGACGCGCTGCGGGAGCGGATCAGCGGCGTCTTCCAGGACCACATGACCTACGACTTCTCCGCCCGCGACAACATCGGCGTGGGAGACGTCGGTGCCCGTGACGACCTGGACAGGATTCGCGCGGCCGCGCGAAAGGCAGGGGTGGACGAACTGCTCGCAGCCCTTCCCCGCGGCTACGACACGCTGCTCACCCGGATGTTCACCAGCGAGGAGGACCGCGAGGACTCCTCGACCGGCGTCGTGCTCTCGGGCGGCCAGTGGCAGCGAACCGCCCTGGCCAGAGCCTTCCTCCGCGACGGACGGGACCTGATGATCCTCGACGAGCCCAGCTCGGGTCTGGATCCGGAAGCCGAGGCGGACGTGCACGCCCGGATGCGCCGGCACCGCGCGGGCCAGACCAGCCTGCTCATCTCCCACCGGCTGAACACCGTGCGGGACGCCGACCTGATCGTCGTCCTGGAGGACGGGGTCGTCGCAGAGCGGGGAGACCACGACGACCTCATGGCGGTGGACGGCACCTACGCCCGCTTCTTCCGCCTGCAAGCCCGCGGATATCACGAGGTCGCCCTCAGTGAGAACCGCGCCCAGTGAACTCGAGGCAGTGAAGGAGGTGAGAACAGAATGCTGGACAAGCTCATCGACCGGTTGATTCCCACGGTCAAGGCCGACGCGGCGTGCACCCCGAGGTGCGTGCAGGTCAGCTACGACCCGAACACCGGGTGTTACAAGATGAGGTGCTATCAGTCCGACTGCACCTACCGCATGGTCATCATGTGCGAGTAAGTCGCCGGAGAGAAGGTGGGACAGGTGAAACTCTTCACTGAACTGGCGGACCGGATCGTCGCCCTCGTCGTACCGACCGGCGACGCGCAGGCCGCCTGCACCGCGCGTTGCATCCTCGACCACACGACCTGTACGGGCAGCATCTGCTGCTCCGTCTTCAAGTGCTGGAGGACCGACTGCTCGGTCTACATCAGGAAGCAGTGCGCCTAGGCAGGTGACAGGACCCTCTGGCAGGCGCCGGCCAGAGGGGCTGCTGAAAGGCGGGCTGGTCCCCGCTCCGGGGGCCACGTGCGGCTGAAGGGCCCGGGGCAGGGCCCCTTCAGCCGCGCGGGCGTGTCGCCGATCAGCGCCGGTGGCGGCGGCGACGGCGGCGGCTGGAGGAACTGTCGTGGTCGGGGGGCGGCGTCGGCACGCTGAGGCGAGGCAAGGGCAGGATCCTGGCTGCGGTCAGGCGGCTCGGCGTTCTCATGGTGGCTGCTCCTAACGTGGTGGAGCGATCGGTACGGCTGCGGGCGCAGCCTCGACGTGGGGAGCTACCCGGGGCACTGAAGCGACAATCTGCGCAAAACGGACTCCAGGGCCAGGCTTTGACCCCTCAAAACGCTCGGTGCATCGCTTCCCGCCCGGTGCACACCGTGCCGATGCCCGGCATGGCCACCGGTCCCGACGCGGTCGTGCACCGATCACCTGCCTGCCTGCTATCCGCCGTCCGGGGCCCGCATCGTGTTGCCTATCATCGGCGGTCGAGCACCGAGGCAGGCGGCAGGAGGTCGAGGATGGAGCTCACCGGCGCGTTGGCGGAGCCCGACTGGACATCGCATCGGCCGGCGGTCTTCGGGGCGGCCTACCGGATCCTGGGCACCGTGGCCGAGGCGGAGGACGTGACGCAGGAGATCAGGTCGGCGACGGCTACGCCGTCCTTTCCGACGGCACCGAGGTCGAGACGGACGCGGTGGTCTGGTCGGTGGGAATGCGGGCCAGCGAGCTCGCCCGGCAGATCTCCGATGAGCTCGACCACCTTGGCCGGGTGCCGGTGGACCGGCACCTGCGCGCCCTTCCCGAGGTGTTCGCCGCCGGCGACACGGCCGCGGCGGCGTTCGATGCCGAGCACACGGTCATGCAGGCCTGCCAGCACGCCACCCCGCTGGGCAAGGTCGCGGGGTACAACGCGGCCGCCGACCTGCTCGGCTTGCCGCTGCGCGACTTCACCCCCGGGCCGTACGTCACCTGCCTGGACCTGGGCGCCGCCGGCGCCGTCTTCACCAGGGGCTGGGACCGCAGGGTGATGGCCTCGGGCGCCGAAGCCAAGGAGGTCAAGAAACAGATCAACCAGTGGATTCATCCGCCGGTCGACGACGCCTCGCAGATCCTCGCCGCTGCCGACCGTGTCTCCATCGAACTGCCCTTCTTCCCCCGGGACGAGAAGGCGGTCGCCACCGGGTAGCCCCCCACCTCCCGCATGACGTGGCGGCCCGGCGGCGGGCCGCCGCTAAGGTGAGGTGATGTCCCGCCTGCTTGTTCTCAGCGCAGCCGCCCTGACGGTTGCGGCCGGGCTGGGGGTGCGGGCCTGGTTCGACGGCCCCGTGTCGAAGTACGCGGGCGACGCCCTCTACACCGTGCTGCTCTACACGCTCGTGATGCTGATCCTGCCCAGAGCGAGGCCCTGGGTGGCGGCGGGAGCGGCGGCCGGCGCGAGCTGGCTGATCGAGTTCGCCCAGCTCGGGGAGATCCCGGCCGTGCTGCGGCCGGTGCTGGGCAGCACGTTCAACCCGCCCGACCTCTTCTGGTACGCGGTCGGCGCCGCGGCGGCATGGGCCGCGCACACGCTCTGGCTACGGAGGAGCGGATGACGGCGTGGCGGATCCTCCTGGTCACGGCGGCCATCGCGGGCCTGGCGAGCCTGGCGGCGTCGATCGGCCGCCCGTGGGCCTACTTCACGGTGCAGAGCAATGCCATGCTCGCGCTCTACTACGCCTGGCGGCTGGTCAACGACCGCAGGAGACCGGCGTCCGCCGACGTCAAAGGCGCGATGACCCTTTACCTGCTGGTCACGTGCCTGGTCAACTACGTCTCGCGCGACCTGGCGAACCCGCTGGCGCTGCTGGACGGCGGCGTGCGCGGGCTGGGCAACTTCCTGCTGCACTACGTGACGCCCGTCATGGCGCTGGTCGACTGGGTCGCCTTCGACCGGTCGCGCCCGGTGCGGTGGTCGGCGCCGTTCGCGTGGCTGGGCTTCCCGCTCCTGTACGGCGCCTTCGTGCTGCTCACCGCCCCCAACCTCCCCCGCCGCTACGTCTACCCGTTCCTGAACGTGGAGCGGCTGGGGTGGCCGACGGTCGCCTCGGCGGCCCTCGCCGCGCTGGCCGCCTTCGTGGTGCTGGGCTACGTCCTGCTCGGCGTCCGCCGGCCCACGGCCGGGCCGACGGACGATTGAACTCCCGCCGCGTCAAGCATCGGCCGCGGGGCCGGCGAGGTCCACGACGGTGGCGGCGAACGCCAGCGGTCCGGGCAGGGGCCCCGCACCGGCTCGTCGCGAGGGAGTGATCGCCCGAAGGCCACCGCTCCGAGGTGAAGCTCAGATCAGGTAGCGGAACCAGAGGTACGGCACGGTCAGCGTGATGGTCACCACGGTGACGATCAGGCCGTACTTGGTGAACTGCCAGAAGCTGATCGGGGTGCCGTTGCGGGCGGCGATGCCGAGGATGACCACGTTGGCCGCCGCGCCGACGGCGGTGGCGTTGCCGCCCAGGTCGGCGCCGAAAGCCAGCGCCCACCACAACACTTGAGCCTCGCCGTTGCCGCCGCCCGCCTGGACCAGTTCGGCGACGATGGGACTCATGGTGGCCACGTACGGGATGTTGTCGACGATGGCCGACAACCCGGCCGAGGCCCAGAGCAGGCCCATGGTGGTGAGCGCGAGCCGGCCTTCGGTGGCGGCGGTCGCGGCCTGCGAGATCTGGCCGATCACACCGGTCTCCACGAGCGCCCCGACCATGATGAACAGCCCGGCGAAGAACACCAGCGTCGGCCACTCCACCTCGGCGATCGCGTCCTCGGTGGTGACCTTCGTGGCGGCCACCAGGACGCCCGCGCCGAGGACGGCCACCACCGACGGCTCGTAGTGCAGCACGGGATGCAGCACGAACCCGATCATGACCAGGGCCAGCACGGTGAGGCTCTGCCAGAGCAGCCGTGGGTCGGCGATGGCCTCCCGCTCGTTGAGCGCCATGATCTCGGCCGCGCGTTCCGGGTCGTAGCGGAAGGACTTCCTGAAGAGGAACCGGCACAACCCGATGAAGACGATCACCAGCACGATGACGAGGGGCGCCATGTGGATGAGGAAGTCGTTGAAGCTCAGGCCCGCGCGGCTGGCGATGATGATGTTCGGCGGGTCGCCGACCAGGGTGGCGGCGCCGCCGATGTTGGAGGCCATGGCCTCGGCGATCAGGAACGGCGCCGCATGCAGCGCCAGCCGCTCGCACACCAGGAAGGTCACCGGCGCGATCAGCAGCACGGTGGTGACGTTGTCCAGCAGCGCCGAGGCGACGGCGGTGATGACCACCAGCAGCACCATCAGCCGGTACGGGTGACCCTTGGCGCGTTTGGCCGCCCAGATCGCCAGGTATTCGAAGATGCCGGTCTGTTTCAGCACGCCGACGATGATCATCATGCCGAGCAGCAGGAAGATGACGTTCCAGTCGATGCCGGTGTGCTCGTCGAAGAACGCGGCTCCGGCGTCGGTGGCGTGGATCAGCAGCATGAGGCCGGCGCCGCCGAGCGCGGCGGCGACGCGGTGGATCTTCTCGGTGGCGATCAGTGTGTAGGCGCACAGGAAGATCGCCACCGCCAGCCATGCGGTGACGGTCACGCGGCCACCGCCCGGTCCAGCAGCACCTGGAGCGTGACCGCGCCCAGCAGCCGCCCGTCGCTCACCACGGCCACGAGCGGGCTGTGCGTGCGCGCCATCAGCGCGGCCAGTTCCAGGATGGTGGCATCGGGGGCGCTGATCGGCAGTTCGCGCGGCCGTGCCGGTAGCGCGTCACGGACGGTCCGGTCGGCCAGGGCGTGCAGGAACCGGTCCGCGTGCGCCTCGTCGACGACTCGCGCCAGCGCCGGATCGTCGTGGCAGTAGCCGGGCACGGCCAGCCGGAGCACCTGCGTGCCGGGCAGGATGGTGACGGGCAGACCGTGGTCGTCGACCACGATGAGGCCCGGCAGGTCCTGCTCGGCAAGGAGCCGGGCGGCGTCGTACACAGGGGTGTCCACGGTGACGGCGGGAAAATCGCATGCCAGATCGCGTGCGCGCATCCTCATGCCTCTTTCATGATCGACGACGAGAATCGCCGACCAGACTTCCCGGCACACCTGCCATCAACGTATCAACGATCCGCATACGATGGCGACCGGCCCCGTGCTCACGGAGAACGGGCGCGATCGTGTCCCGCCCGTGGGCGTCCGTGGCCCGCCCTCACGCTCACCAGGCCCAGGCGGGGTCGCCGGTGGCGGCCTGGGACACCGACCACAGCCGTTCGCGGGCGGCCTCGTCGTAGGCGAAAGCCGGGCCGCGGACCGGACGGAGGTCTTCGTCGACGTACGGCCCCGGTAGGTTCCCGTCCCAGGTGGCCAGCCGGGCGTAGGTCTCGCCGAGGCGTTCGGCGGGGACGGCCATGCGGTTCTTGGGGGCGTACAAGGTGCGCGCCAACCAGGGCATGGCCGCCACCCGATCGGGGTCGAGACGTACGGCGGGGACGCGCACGCAGGTCGTCTCCAGGTTTCCGCCGGCCTTCTCGGCCAGGGTGAAGGTGGTCATGATCTGGGCGAGCTTGGCGTGGTAGTAGGCGCGGGTCGGGCTGTACCAGCTCGGGTCGTCGAGTTGGCCGAAACGGATCCGGATGCGTGGCATCGAGATCAGGCCTTTGCTGGCGACATTGATCACGCGTGGGTTGTCCGCGGCGGCGAGCAGCCGACTCAGGTGTGCGGTGAGCAGGAAGGGGCCCAGGTGGTTGACGGCCCAGAACAGTTCGTGCCCGTCCGCCGTGAACAGGGGCGTGCGGAGCGTCTGGTCGAAGACGGCGGAGTTGTTGATGAGCACGTCGAGGTGGCCGGTGGTCTCCGCGAGTTGTTCGGCGGCGGCCTTGATGGAGCCGGGTGCCGACAGGTCTGCCTGGATCAGGTCGGCCGGGTGCGCGGCGTGGGCGTTGATGTCGGCCAGGGCGGCGCGGCCACGGTCAGGGTCTCGGCACAGCGCCAGCACGTGGTGGCCTGCGGCGGCGAGGGCGCGGGCGGCGCGCAGGCCGATCCCGGAGTTGGCGCCGGTGATGGCGATGGACAACATGAGCGAATTCTATCCTGTTCGGAACAATCCGAACAGAATAGAATCTGTGTGTGACCGGTGTCGAGGAATTCGTGGAAAGTGCCGGGCTGTACTTCGAACGTTTGGGGCTCAGCCGTACGGCAGGCCGAGTCATCGGCGTACTCCTGGTCGATCCGGACGACTCCGCCGACGCCCCGGGGTTGTGCGAGCAGCTCGGCGTGGCCAAGAGCAGCATGAGCGTCGCCCTGGGCCAGCTCGAACGGGGAGGGCTCGTCGAGCGCTTCCGCCCACCCCGAGGCCGCCGCGATCACTACCGGCTGACCGAGGACGTCTTCGGACGCGCGTTCAGGGCGAAGATGGCGGAGTTCACCGCGTTCGCGCAGCTCGCCGAACAAGGGCTGGCCGCGGTCGGCGACAACCCCAGAAGCCGGGCCAGGCTGGAGCTCATGCGCGACATGTACGGCTTCATGGGCCGCGAGTTCCCCAAACTCCTCGACCGATGGGACCGGGAGCGCCACTGACAGCCGAGCGGCGCTCGACGGCGCCGTCGAGCCACCGTGGCGACGACCTGCGGGATCGACCGCGGCCGCCAGAGCGTCTCTGAAGGTCGCCACTTGCGGCGGTCCAGTCCTTTCCCCGGCGTGCCCATTTCCTTCCTGCCTTGCCCGGATCCGGAGGCCGGATGTGCGCGGCGATTCAACGAATCGCGGGTCGAGGTCGTCTACGTGGTGACGGACCACGGAAAGGCGAAGCCAGGTGGAAGACGACTCGCGTTTTGTGGAGTTCGTCGCTGAGCGAGCCGATGCGCTGCTGCGTTACGGCTACGCGCTGAGCGGCAATGCGCACGACGCGGCGGACCTTACGCAGGAGGCGCTGATCAGGCTGCACCAGGCCTGGTCGCGGGTGCGCAAAAAGGAGGACCCGGAGAGCTACGCCAAGATGATCATGGTTCGGCTGCACATCAGCGTCTGGCGGCGTCGGCGGCGCGAGCAGCTCACGTGCGCTGTTCCGGAGATCGCGTTGGAGGACGTCCTGCCCTCCGATGCCGACCAGGAGCTGTGGCAGGCACTGTGCGTACTGCCGCGAAAGCAGCGCGCCGTGCTCGTCCTGCGCTTCTACGAGCAACTCACCGACGCCGAGATCGCCGCTCTGCTGGGCGTCTCCCGGGGGACTGTGCGCAGCCATGCCTCGCTCGGTCTCAGCAAGCTCCGCTCCGCGATGCCGCACCTCGTACCCGCCAGGAGGAGGACGACCCCATGACCGAACAGCCGGAACGTGATCTTCCCCGGGTCATCGGATGCGCGGTAGAGGGCGCGCCGCGAGCCCCGGGCGACTACGCGGCGCGGATACTGGGCCGCTCCCGGCGTCGCAGGGCCCGGACACAGGCCCTGCTCGCCGCGGCGGCGGTGGTGCTGGTCGTGGGAGGGGGCGCCGTGGCCGTACAAGGGGCGTCGGGCGGCGAGCCGCCGGTGGCGGCCGACATCACGCCCGAGACGACGCCGTCTCCGACGATGACGATGCCCGCCCCCGTTGCCGAGGTGTGGCCGGATGCGGTCCATACGATCCCGACGAAGCTCCCCAACGGCCGCAGAGGCCGCCCGCTGACCCTGATCGACGATCACACGCTCCTGCTGGAGACGTGGCAGAGCTTCGAGAAGGCCGACGCCCTCTACTCCTACGATCTCGCCTCCGGCCAGACCCGGAAGATCACCGATATCCGCACGCCGGAAGGCGCGTTCGCCTCGGGATACGCGGTGGGTGAAGGGCGGATCATCTGGAAGATGATCGATGGCGTACACACGAGCTTCTGGTCGGCGCCGCTCTCGGGCGGGCAGCCCACCGCCGTCGAAACCGACGCGCCGGTCAAAGGGCGTGGGGGCGGGCTCGTCGTAACCGGCGACAAGATCGCGTTCTCCCTCTTGGAAGGCGGCGTCTTCACGCTTCCCCTGAAGGGCGGCGCCGTCACCCCTGTCGAGGGCGCCGAACGCCACCACATCCTGCAGTGGCCCTGGGTGGGGACCCCCGGTGAGTACACGCCGAACAACGAGCCCAGCTTCGAGGAGATCCTCAATGTCGAAACCAGGCAGACCAGCAAGGCCCTCGTCCGGCTCGGGGAGGAGAACGTGCGCTGCGGCGTGACGGCATGCGTCGGCCGGAGGCCCGGCCGTAGCGCCTTCTACCGCCTGCGGGACGGTTCCCGGGAACGGGATCTCCCCGACTCCACGCTGGGGTTGGCCTACGACCGTTTCATGACCGTCAGCGTGGGTCCAACCCGCGCCCAGGTGCTGCTCGACCTGGCCACAGGCCGGTCCGGCGACCTCGGCTTGCGCCCCGACACCAAGGGACGAACAGGCAACATCCAGCCGGGCCTCAACCCCTACGAACGGCTGATCGCGTACGAGCTGAAGGGCCAGTACGTGATCATCGACCTCGCCATGATCCGCTGAGGTAACCCGCGTCATCGTCCGGTACTGGTGGGCTGTGCGGAGAGCGATGACGGCGACCCGGATGACGAGGGCGGCGACGGCGGCGACGGCGACGAGGGCGGCGACGGCGACGAGGGCGACGTGGATGACGAGGGCGGCGGCGACGGCGCGGCTGTGGGTGGCCGGCGCGAGAGCAGGTATCCCGTCAGCGCGGCGAGCAGGCCCGCCAGGCCGGCAGCGGCGAAGCCGCCCGCCGGCACGGACGCGTCGATCGCCACTCCCACGACGGGTGAGCCGAGCGCGAATCCCGCGCTCGCCGCCGAGGAGTGCAGCCCGGTCGCCTCACCTCGCACACTGGCGGGGGCGAGACGGCTCACCGCGTCGGAGACCGTGGAAAGGGTCGGCGCGGTGAGCAGCCCGGCCCCGATGACGGCCACGCACAGCCAGGCCCAGTCATGGGCGAGGCCGGCCGGAATCGTCGCCAGCCCGAGCAGGCCGAGCAGCAGCCAGGTGGGCATCGGCCGGGGCAGCGCTCCGTACACCAGACCGCCCACGACGGACGTCACCCCGAACACGGCGATGACCACGGCCGCCCACGAGACCTGACCGGCTTCTCGGAGGGTGGCGACGATGGCCAGGTCGACGCCGCTGAGCAGCATCGCGACGCCGAACCCCATCGTCAGGACAGCGACCATGCGCGCTCCGAGCCACTCCCGGCGCCGGGGCCGGCCCGCTGCCTCGCCGTCCGCCTCGTCGCCGGCCCGCAGCGGCGGATCGAGCAGGGCGATCCCTGCCCCGCCGGCGACGATCGCGGCGCCCACTCCCCAGGCCACCACGCCGGGGGACACCAGCGCCGCGCACAGGATCACCACCGCCGGCCCCACCATGTACGACAGCTCGCCGACCACGGACTCCAGCGCGAACGCCGCCCGCCGCTGCCCTGCCGTCGTCATCGCGGCGATCGCCTGCCTGGTCACCGATTGGACCGGCACCATCAGCAGGCCGGCGGCGAAGGCTGCGCTCAGCAAGATCACGTACGGCAGCGCGGGCACGGTCAGCCAGAACACGAACTGGGGCACAAGTGTGACCAGCAGCACGGTACGCAGGCCCCGCCGGTCGATCATCCGGCCCAGCAGCGGCCCGCCCAGCGCGACGCCGGCGGTGAGCGCCGCCACCACGGCTCCCGCGGCCGCGTAGCTCATGTCGAGGGCGACGACGACGTACATCGTCAACGCCATCGCGTCCGCCGTGATCGCGGTACGAGCGAGCAGCGAAATGCCCAGCAGGGGCGTCATCCCCGGCACCGCGAGCACCTGTCGAAATCTGGTCACCGGTTGACGCTAGATCCTCCGGAATGCCATAGGAAGTCGTCATTTTGTTGGACCGGGCATAATGCACACTTATGGCACCTGATCTCGAAACCGCACTGCTGCGGTCGTTCGTCACCACCGTGCGAGCGGGCAGCATCAGCCGCGCGGCGGCGGCGCTCGGCCGCACCCAGCCTGGGCTCAGCCAGCAGTTGCGCAAGCTCGAGAGGGCCGTCGGCAGTCCGCTGCTGCACCGGGCGCCGTCCGGCGTCTCGCCGACCCGGGTGGGCGAGGAACTGCTGCCCTACGCCGAGCGCATCCTCGCGCTGTCGGCACAGGCGCTCGCCGAGACAGGACGCGCGCTCACCGGGCATTGCGGGGTGGGACTCCACGAGGATCTCACCGCTTCCCGCCTTCCTCAGGCACTCGCGGACCTCGCGCGACTGCACCCCGACGCCGCACTGGAGGTGCTCAGCCTTTCCAGCGCGGCGATGCGGGAGGCCTACGACACGGGCCGGGTCCAACTCGTGCTCGACGAGGTCCCGAACCTTCCCTGGCCGCCGCGCTGGACGGTGCGTCTGCCACTGGTCTGGGCGGTCGGGCAGGGTGTCGCCGTCGACGCCGATCCGCTGCCTGTGGTGCTGTTCTCGAACACGTGCGCCTGGCGAACGTCGGTGCTGGAAACGATGGAAGCCACGGGGCGCCGCTGGCGGGTGGCGTTCGAGAGCAACAGTCTCGCCGGGGTGCTCGCCGCGCTACGGGCCGGACTCGGCGTCGCGGCGCTCCTGCCCGCCAACCTCGAACCGGCCATGGCCTGCCACGACGCGGCCGCGCTGCCCGCCCTGCCGGACGTCGAACTGGGCCTCACCCGCCATCCCGGCACCGAAGGCGATGCGCTCGTCGACGCGGTGGAGACCGCCCTGCGGCGAATGATCTGACCCGCACACCTGACCCGCCGCGTCCCGGACGGGACCGCCTTCGCCACCGAGCCCGCGCTGGCCACGCGGTAACTGTGCCGGAAATCGGCAACGTTCTTCAGGGGGCTTCGGTGGCCCTGGTGGGCGATATGAGAGGTGGGGCAAGCGCGCACCGTTCGGATACAGGGTGGACGGCGACATCGACTGCCTCGCCCATGCGCCGAATGGCGACGTCCTCGTCATCGGGTCCGTGGAAGGAGTCGACGTCCAGGGCGGTGACTCCCACGGCGCGGGAGCGTTCACCGGGCGGACAGGGCCGCCTCGACCTTGGCCACGGCCGACGACAGCGCGCCGACCCAGCCCGGCAGCCTTTCGCGGTCGAAACGGGCGGTCGGCAGGGCAAGCGACAGCGCGGCCACGGGGGAACCACCCGCGTCCTTGATGGCCATGCCGACGGCCGTCAGACCGGTCTCGGTGAGCTGGTCGTTGATGGCGAAGCCGCGCTCGCGCACCAGCGCCAGCTCGCGGCGCAGGCGGGGAAGGTCAACGCTGTCGTCCTCGCTGTAGAGCGCGTCCAGTTCGGTGGGGGGCAGCGCGGCCAGGATCGTCTTGCCGCCCGACACGCAGTGCGCCGGCAGCGACCGTCCCACCCGGTCGCCCCCCCGCAGGACCTGCGGGGACTCCGCGGTAGCGATGAAGCGCACCTCCGCGCCTGCGGGGACCATGAGGTTGGCCGACTCCTGGGTCCGTTCCATCAGGGTGCGCAGCTCCGGCAGGCAGAGCTCGCGCAGCAGGGCGACGGGCGCGGCGGAGGCGGCGGCCGGGCGCAGCACCTTGCCCGGCCGGTAGCGCCGGTCGGGTCCCTGCTCGGCGAAGTCCCGGTACACCAGCATGGCCAGGAGCCGGTGGGCGGTGGAGACCGCCACGCCGAGCCGTTCCGCGGCGTCGGTCACCCGCATCGGGCCTTCCTGCTGCAACAGCGCGGCGAGGTGGAGCGCGTGGTCCACGGATGAGAGCGCGTATGGCGGCTTATTCCTCATGGCAGAAAGAGTTTATCTGCAGAATGGAAAATAGTGCAGGGTGGGGTGCATGACCCTTATTGATCCGCCGCCGGTGCCCATCGTGGCAACCGACGCAGAGGACCAGCCCGAGCGCACGCCGGCGTTGGAGGCTTTGTACCGCGGGTTCGAGTCGGAGCTGCTGATCCCGCTGTGGACGCAAATCGGTGACCTGATGCCGCTTTCGCCCCGGTCGAGGGCCGTGCCGCATCTGTGGCGATGGAACCGGCTGTTGCCGCTGGCCGAGCAGGCGGGTGAGCTGGTGCCGGTGGGCCGCGGCGGCGAGCGCCGGGCCATCGCGCTGGCCAACCCGGGGCTCGGCGGCCGGCCGTTCGCCACCCCGACGCTGTGGGCGGCGATCCAGTACCTCAACCCGGGTGAGGACGCCCCGGTGCACCGTCACACCCAGAACGCCTTCCGCTTCGTCGTGGAGGGTGAGGGCGTCTGGACGGTGGTGGACGGCGACCCGGTCGCGATGCGCCGCGGAGACTTCCTGCCCCAGGCCGGCTGGCACTGGCACGGCCACCACAACGTCACCGATCGGCCGATGGCCTGGATCGACGGCCTGGACATCCCGTTCCAGTATTTCGCGGACTCGACGTTCTTCGAGTACGGCCCTGACCAGGTGGAGACCCGCGAGGCCCCCGACCGCTCCCGCTCCGAGCGCCTGTGGGGACATCCGGGGCTGCGGCCCCTCACCCACCTCCAGCCGACCCCCGCCACCCCGCTTCTGGCCTACCGCTGGGAGCACACCGACCGCGCGCTGAGCGAGCAGCTCGCCCTGGAGGCCGAGGGCTACCGCGCCACGGTCGAGCCCGGCCACGCCGCCGTCCGCTACGTCAACCCGACCACGGGCGGCGACGTCATGCCGACCCTGCGCACCGACTTCCACCGGCTCGCGCCCGGCACGGCCACCGCCGCCACGCGAGAGGTCGGGTCGTCGGTCTACCAGGTGTTCGAGGGCACGGGCGAGATCACCGTGGCCGAGCACACCTGGCGCGTCGAGCGCGGCGATCTGTTCGTGGTGCCGTCGTGGCAGCCGCTGACGCTGGCCACCGAGGACGGCCTGGACCTGTTCAGGTTCAGCGACACACCGATCTTCGAGCGCCTGCACCAGCACCGCGTCCAGACCGAGGGGGAGCGACCATGAGACTGGCCACCGTCCGCACCGCCGGGGGCACCCGCGCGGCCAAGGTCACCGGCGGCGGGTACGTGGACCTCGGGCTGCCCGACGTGGGGGCCCTGCTGGCCCACGAGGACTGGCCCGAGCTGGCCGCCCGCGCCGACGGGCCGGCCCTGCAGGCCGGCGACCTGGCGCCCGTCGTACCGCGGCCGGGCAAGATCCTGTGCGTCGGGCTCAACTACCGCACGCACATCCTGGAGATGGGCCGGGAGCTGCCGGACCATCCCACGTTGTTCGCCAAGTTCGCCGAGGCCCTGATCGGCCCGCGCGACGACGTCCAGCTCGCGCCCGAGTCCTCGGCCGTGGACTGGGAGGCCGAGCTGGCCCTGGTGATCGGCGCCACGGTGCGCCGGGCCTCACCGGAGGAGGCGGCGGCCGCCATCGCCGGGTTCACCGTCATGAACGACGTCACCATGCGCGACTGGCAGTTCCGCACCAAGGAGTGGCTGCAGGGCAAGACTTTCGAGGGCACCACGCCGCTCGGCCCCGTGCTGGTCACACCCGACGAGCTGCCCGGCGGCGTACGCCCGGCGCTGCCGATCCGCTGCCTCGTGGACGGCGAGCAGACGCAGCTGGCCGACACCGCTGACCTGGTCTTCGATCCCGTGGACCTGGTCAGGTACGCGTCCACGATCATGACTCTGCGCCCTGGCGACGTCATCGCCACGGGCACCCCCGGCGGCGTCGGCCACGCCCGCACGCCTCCGCGCTATCTGACCGACGGCGTCACCTTGGTGACGGAGGTCGAGGGCGTCGGCCGCCTGGAGAACACCGCGAGGACGGCATGAGCACGCGCGCATGGATGGATCTGGGCACCGAGTTGTTCCTGCGCACCGTGGACAGCCTGGACGACGCCCAGCTCTCCGAGCCGTCGGCACTGCCCGGCTGGAACCGGCGGCACGTCGTCGCTCACGTCCACGGCAACGCCGAGGCGCTGCGCCGGTTGGTCAGCTGGGCCGCCACCGGGGTGGAACGGCGCATGTACGCCGGCGCGCGCCAGCGGGCCGAGGAGATCGAATCCATCTCGGCGTTGCCCGCCGGCACCCTGCGAGATCTGGTCGGGCAGTCGGCGCGGGACCTGGCGGCCGACATGGACCGGCTGCCTGAGCAGGCGTGGAACACCCTCGTGGTGACGGCCCGGGGCCGTACGATCCCGGCGGCCGAGATCGTCTGGATGCGCACCCGCGAGGTCACCGTGCATGCCGTGGACCTGGCCCACGGCGTCGGCTTCGCCGACCTGCCCGAGGAGATCAACGTCGCACTGATCGCGGACGCCCTGGACACGCACGCTCGCAGGAGCGGCGATGCCGCCGCCGGCCTGGCGGCATGGCTGACCGGCCGGAACGCGGAGCCGCCCGCGCTGGGGCCTTGGCTGTAGACGAACGATTGGGGATGGTAACGATGAACGCTCCCACGGACGTCGTGGTGGCCGGAGGCGGCATCGGCGGGCTCGCCAACGCCTTCGCCCTGGCGTCGGCCGGGTTCACGGTTCAGGTCCTGGAACGGGCGCCCGAGTTCGCCGAGGTCGGGGCTGGCCTGCAGATGGCGCCCAACGCCACCCGCGTCCTCGCCGAGTGGGGCCTCCTGGACGAGGTGCTGGCGGCCGGGGTGAGGCCCCGGCGGCTGCTGTTCAAGGATGCCCTCGACGGCTCCGAGCTGACCCACCTCGCTCTGGACGAGGACTTCACCGGCCGCTACCACGCGCCGTACGTGGTCATTCATCGCAGCGACCTGCTCGAAATCCTGGCCCGCGCCTGCGAGCGCGCCGGGGTCGAGATGGTGCCGGGCTGCGAGGTCCACGACGTCGTGGACGGGCCGGACGCGGCCGTGGTCCGCAGCTCGCTCGGCCGGCACCGGGCGCGCCTGGTGCTCGTGGCCGACGGGCTGCACTCGCGGCTGCGGGCGCGCTTCAGCGACGACGAGCCGGTCTGCTCGGGTTACGTCGCCTACCGCGGCGCCGTCCCCGTCGAACGGCTCGGCCGCGCGCTGGATCCCGAGACGTCCTCCGACGTGGTCGTGCACGTCGGACCCGGCTGCCATCTCGTCCAGTACCCGCTGCGCCGGGGCGAGATCTACAACACCGTGGCCGTCTTCCGCTCCCCCGCCCACGAGCGGGGGGAAGAGGACTGGGGCGGGCCCGAGGAGCTGGACGCGGCCTTCGCGTGGTGCTCTCCAGACGTTCGCGAGGGTCTGACGTCGTTGTGGCGCGACCGGCGCTGGCCGATGTACGACCGGCTGCCGATCGACAACTGGACGGACGGCCGGGTCGTGCTGACCGGCGACGCGGCCCATCCCATGCTGCAGTACCTGGCTCAGGGGGCCTGCCAGGCGATCGAGGACGCGTACCACCTGACCGCCGAGCTCACCGCGGCCGGATGGTCCCGCTGGGCGGAGGCGCTCAAACGGTACGAGGCGGAGCGGACCGCGCGCACCGCCTGGATCCAGGAGACGGCCCGGACATGGGGTGACATCTGGCACGTGGACGGCGTCGGCAGGCTGCTGCGCAACGAGCTGTTCCGCCGCCGTGACCCCCGCGACTACACCTACATCGACGAGTTCTACGCCGTGCGGTCGTAGGGCGCGGGGGCGAGGCCCGCCAGTCCCGGGTCAGAACGCCTCTTTGGGGACGTCCATCAGGCGGTTGTCCGTGGTCTCGACGATGCTGCGGTGGGCGTCCAGCAGCGGGAGCACGGTGACCGCGAAGAACCGTGCGACCGCTGTCTTTCCCCGGTAGAAGTCGCGGTCGGCGGGGGAGAGATGCCCCTGGTCCAGCCGGCGGTGGGCCGTGGCAGCCTGCCGCAGGAGCAGGTAGCCGACCATGAGGTCACCCGCGCACATGAGCAGACGGGTGGTGTTCTGGCCGACCTTGTAGAGTTCGCGCGGGTCCTGCGTGCGGCGCCGGGCATGGGTGAGCATCGCGTCGGCCATGCCCGTGAAGGCGTCCCGGGCCCTCGATACGGCCTCCCGCTCGAGCCGCAGACGGTCGTCCCCGGCCAGGGTCTGCAGGAAGTCGCCGATCTCGGCCAGGACGACGTCGAGCGCCCGCCGGCCGTCTTTCGCGATCTTGCGGAAGAACAGGTCCTGGCCCTGGATCGCGGTGGTGCCCTCGTACAGGGTGTCGACCTTCGTGTCGCGCACATACTGCTCGAGGGGGTAGTCCTGGAGGTAGCCGGAGCCGCCGAGGGTCTGCAGGGCGTGGGCGAGTTGCTCGTAGGAGCGCTCCGAGCCGACGCCTTTGACGATCGGCAGCAGGAGCGCGTTGACGGCCCTGGCCGTGGTGACGTCGGAGCCCGCGTGCTCGCCGGCCGCCACCTCGTCCTGCCAGCCGGCGGTGTAGAGGACCAGCGCCCGCAGCCCTTCGGCGTAGGCCTTGTTCAGCATGAGGCTGCGCCGGACGTCGGGATGGCTGATGATGGCCACCTGAGGGGCGGACCTGTCGCCCAGCCGGGTGAGGTCCGCCGACTGGATCCGGGTTCGGGCGTGGTCCAGTGCGTGCAGATAGCCCGTCGACAGGGCCGCGACGGCCTTCACGCCGACGAGCATTCGGGTGTGCTCGATCACGTGGAACATCTGCGCGATGCCGTTGTGCGCGTCGCCGAGCAGGTATCCGACGGCGGGCTCCCGCTCGCCGAACCGGAGCTCACAGGTGGTGGAGGCCTTGATCCCCATCTTGCGTTCGAGGTTGGTCACCTGCACGCCGTTGCGGCCGAGCGGCTCGCCGGTCCGGAGGTCGAACAGGAGCTTCGGCACGATGAAGAGCGACAGTCCCTTCGTGCCGGCCGCGCTGGCCCCTTCGGGGCGGGCCAGCACGAGGTGCACGATGTTCTCGGTGAGGTCGTGGTCGCCGGAGGTGATGAAGCGTTTGACCCCTTCGATGTGCCAGGTGCCGTCGTCCTGCCGCACGGCTTTCGTACGGCCGGCGCCGACGTCCGACCCGGCGTCCGCTTCGGTGAGCGCCATGGTGGAGCCCCAGCCCCGCTCGATCATGTGCGCGGCGATCCTGCGCTGTTCCGGAGTGCCCTCGCGGTGGACGACGCCGGCGAAGGGCACACCGGTGCCGTACAGGTGGGCCGCGGGGTTGGACCCGAGAAGCAGCTCGGCCACCGCCCAGACCAGCGTGCGGGGGGCGGCCACGCCGCCCAGCTCCGGCGGAGCCTCCAGCCGCCACCACTCCGCGGCGCGCAGGGCCGCGTAGGCCTTCTTCAGCGAGCCGGGCACCGTGACGCCGCCGGATTCGGGGGAGAAGACGGGAGGGTTGCGGTCGGCGTCCGAGAACGAGTCGGCCAGCGGCCCTTCGGCCAGCCGCGCCACTTCCGCGAGGACGTGCCGGCAGGCCTCGTGATCCAGATCGGGGGAGAGGGCGGAGCCGAGGAATCGGTCGATGCCCAGGATCTCGAACAGGTTGAACTCGATGTCGCGGACATTGCTTCGGTAGTGGCTCATCAGCTCGCCCTTCCGACGGTCAGTGGTAGTAGCGGAAGACTGGTTGGGCCACGCAGACGGGTTTGTCGACCCCGTCGGCGTGGATGGTCACGTTCAGCACGAGTTGCACGCCGCCGGCGATCTCCGTGACCTCGGCGATCCGCGCGTGCAACCGGATCTCGGCGTCGACGGGTACGGGCGCGGGGAAGCGGACCTTGTCGAGCCCGTAGTTCACCTTGGTGGTGGCGTCCTGGACGTCGAGCAGATCGCCCCACAGCGGGATGACCAGGGACAGGGTCAGGTAGCCGTGGGCGATGGTGGTGCCGAAGGGGCCGGCGGCGGCCGCGACGGGATCCACGTGGATCCACTGGCGGTCGCCTGTCGCTTCGGCGAAGAGGTCGATGCGTTTCTGATCGACGGTGAGAGACGTGCTGTATCCGAGATCCTGGCCGACCAGGCCGGGGAGTTCGGAAACGGTGACGGTTCTGGTCATGGAGGATCTCCGATCACTGCGGCAGGCCGAGCAGACGGCCCGCGTTCTCCTTGAGGATCTTGGGGCGGACCTCGGGCTTGATGTCGAGCCGGTCGAAATCGGCGATCCACCGATCCGGTGTGATGAGGGGGAAATCCGACCCGAAGAGCACCTTGTCCTTCAGCAGCGTGTTCGCGTAGCGGACGAGGTTGGGCGGGAAATACTTGGGCGACCAGCCTGAGAGGTCGATCCACACGTTGGACTTGTGGGTGGCGACCGCCAAGGCCTCGTCCTGCCAGGGGAACGACGGGTGCGCCAGCACGATCTGCAGATCGGGGAAGGCGGCGGCGACCTCGTCGAGGAGCATCGGGTTGGACAGGCCGAGCCGAATGCCGCCGCCTCCGGGGAGCCCGGCTCCGATCCCGGTCTGACCGGTGTGGAAGACGGCCGGGACACCGAGTGCGGCGATGGCCTCGTACAGAGGGAAGACCGCGTGGTCGGTCGGGTCGAAGCCCTGCAGGCTGGGGTGGAACTTGAAGCCGCGTACGCCGTGCTCGCCGACCAGCCGGGCGGCGGCGGCGACGCCCGCCCTGCCGCGGGAGGGGTCGATGCTGGCGAAGGGGATGAGCACGTCGGGGTGCCGCGCCGCCGCCTGGGCCACGTATTCGTTGCTGATGGGAGGGTGGCCGGTGGCCCCTTGGTGATCGACGGTGAAGACGACCGCGGCCATGTTGCGGTCGCGGTAGGTCTGGGCGATCTCGTCCACCGTCGGCGTGCGATGGTCCGACCTGAAGTAGGCGGCGGAGGCCTCCATCAGCTCGCCGCCGAGGGAGGGATGACCTTCGTCGTCCACCTCCACGTGCACGTGCACGTCTATGGCGGTGAGCGAGGCGAGGCTGATCGGCTGTGTCATGCGCGCTTCCCCTCGGGCTGGGGGATCGGCTCCCCTACGGACTGGACATGAGGGCCGAACGCCGTCGGCCAGGTCTCGGCCAGCGCGTCGGCGCTCCAGCCGTCGTCGGCGAATGCGCTGACGATCTGCTGCGGATGGGACCAGAGGCTGACCCGGTCGCCGCCGACGCCGATGGCCTGCCCGGTGATGTCGGCCGCGGCGTCCGAGGCGAGGAACGTCACCACGCCGGCGGCGTCCGAGGGCGTTCCGAGGGCGAGGGCTCTGCGCGCGAAGGGCGTCAGCTTCTCGCCCCGGTCCAGCGCCTCGATGTGCGTGCGCAGGAAGGGCACCGTCCTGGTCATCTCGGTGGCGGCCACCGGGATGACCGCGTTGACGGTGATGCCGGCCCGGGCGAGTTCCATGGCCCACGTGCGGACCATGCCGACGATGCCGGCCTTGGCCGCGGCGTAGTTGGTCTGGCCGAAGGTGCCGCGCTGGCCGGTCGGCGAGCCGACACAGATGATGCGCCCTCCGTCGCCTTGCTCGCGCATGCGTACGGCCGCCGCGCGGGCGCAGGTGAAGGTGCCGCGAAGGTGGACGTGGACGACGGTGTCGAAGTCCTCGTCGCTCATCTTCCACAACACCGTGTCACGCAGGACTCCGGCGTTGGCGACCATGATGTCGAGGCGCCCGAAGGCGGAGACCGCGCGGTCGACGAGCGCTTGGGCGGCTTCGCCGGTGCCGACCGCGGCGGCCTGGGCGACGGCGGTGCCACCGGCCTGGCCGATCGCCTCGGCCACGGCCACGGCCGCCGCCTCGTCGATGTCGTTGACCACCACGTGCGCCCCTGCGGCGGCCAGGTCCTTGGCGTAGGCCAGTCCCAGCCCGCGCCCGGCGCCGGTGACCACAGCCACTTTTCCTCTCAGATCGGCCATTGGCTCGCTTTCGTTGTCGCTGGTGTCGTTGAGTCTGGGCTGGACCGTACGCGGAAATAGATGATAATGTCAATGATTGAATAGTTCGATCATTGAATACCTCCGACGAGAGGGTCGCCGTGAGTGGACAAGACGACGGGCTGCTTGATGACACCGGGTTTCTGCTGGCACACGCCAGCGGGGTGATCGTGCGCATGACCAACGCCAGGCTCGCCCCCCTCGACCTGCGGGTCCGTCACTACTCCGTCCTGGCGCTGGTGTGCGACCGCGACGGACTGTCCCAACGCGACATCGCCGAGTTCCTCGGCATGGATCCCAGTCCGGTGGTGTCGCTCGTCGACGCGCTGGAGACCAGGGGCCTGGTCGTGCGGCTTCCCCACCCGGCGGACCGCCGGGCACGTGAGGTGACGGCCACCTCCGAGGGGCGCGCCATGCGGGACCGCGCGCGGGCCGAGGTCGCCGCGGCACGCCAGGAGTTCCTGGCGCGGCTGACGCCCGGCGAGCAGGCCCACCTGCTCGCCATCCTCAGAAACCTGACCCTCGACGGCTCTGACCAGGGCCGCCCGGACACGGTGGCGACCTCGGATGCTTAACCAGGGTCTGGGCTCATGGCCCCTCAGGCGTGCTCGCTCCTCGCCGCACCAGCGTGCTCTCGTGGTGGGCGCCGATGAACAGACCTACGCCGGCCTGGTCGAACGGACCACTCGGTTCGCGCATGCGCTGCGCTCGATGGGCGTGGCGCATGGCGACCGTGTCGCCTACCTCGGGGCGAACGCGGCATCGCTCGTGGAGACCATGTTCGCCGCTCATCTGCTGGGGGCGGTGTTCGTACCGCTCAACACCCGGCTCACCGCGGCGGAGCTGAGTTTCCAGCTGGACGACTGCGGCGCGTCCGTGCTGGTGTACGCCACCGGTCACGCCGGGGTGGTGGAGCAGTTGCAGGTGGCCGCTCCCCCCGTGCTCGTCGCCGTCGGCGGCGGCAGCGCGGCCGCCCTCGACTTCGAGGAACGCCTGCAGGCCTCGCCCGCCGACCTCATCGACGAACCGGTCGGGTACGACGATCCCGCGATGATCCTCTACACCTCGGGCACCACGGGACGCCCGAAGGGGGCGGTCCTCACGCACGGCAACGTCATCTGGAACTGCATGAACGTGCTCGTCGAGCTCGACATCGCCGGCGACGAGGTCACCCTGATCAGTGCGCCGTTGTTCCACGTCGCCGCGCTGAACATGACACTCCTGCCGACCTTGCTCAAGGGCGGCTGCGCGGTGCTCATGACCGGCTGGAACGTCGACGACTGCTTCGACCTGGTCGAGCGGCACGGGGTCACCTGGATGTTCGGCGTCCCGACCATGTTCGCGGACCTCACGCGCTCACCCCGCTGGGCGTCGGCCGATCTGTCCTCGATCCGCTCCCTGCTCGCCGGTGGAGCGCCCGTGCCGACCTCGCTGATCGCCGCCTACCAGCAGCGCGGGCTGCGATTCCTGCAAGGGTACGGGCTCACCGAGGCGGCTCCCGGAGCGCTCATCGTCAGGGCGGAGATGAGTACGGTGAAAGTCGGCTCGGCGGGCGTTCCGCACTTCTTCTCCGACGTCCGCTTGGCACGTTCCGACGTGGCCGGATCCGGCGCCACGGAAGGCGAGCTCCTCATCCAGGGCCCGACCGTCATGGCGGGCTACTGGGGCCGGCCCGACGCCACCGCGGCGGCCATCACGGAGAACGGCTGGATCCGGACCGGCGACGTGGGCCGGGTCGACGAGGACGGCTACTACTTCGTCGTCGGCCGCCTCAAGGAGATGTACATCTCCGGTGGGGAGAACGTCTATCCCGCCGAAGTCGAATCGGCTCTGCTGCGCCATCCCGCGGTGGAGGAGTGCGCGGTGATCGGGGTGCCCGACGACCGGTGGGGCGAGGTGGGGCAGGCCTTCGTCCGCGTACGTTCCGGCCACCGGATCACCGAACAGGACCTGCTGGCCTTCCTCGACGGCAGGCTGGCCAGGTACAAGATCCCCAAGACGGTGCGGTTCATGGACGAACTGCCCCGGACCGGGTCCGGAAAGATCCACCGCGACAAGTTGCGATAACGGGCCATCGCCGCGAAAACGACGTCCAGCGGCTCCGCCGGCCTCACGAACACCCGGGCACGCACCGAGCCCGGCCATGATGAAGGGAACATGATGTCGGAAGTTCTGATCGTCGGCGGCGGCTTCGCCGGAGTGTGGAGCGCCGCCGCCGCTGCCCGCGTGCGAGGTGACAGTGATCTGCGCATCACGCTCGTCGCGCCCAACGAGGACATGGTCCTGCGGCCACGCCTGCACAAGCTCGATCCCGAGTGGTCGCGGGTCGCGCTCAAGCGGGTCCTGGAGCCGATCGGCGTGACGCACCTGAGAGCGGAGGTCACGGGCATCGACGTGGCCGGCTCGACGGTCACCGCCGGAGACCGCTCGATCGGCTATGACAGGCTGGTGCTGGCGGCCGGCAGCCGGCTTGTCCGGGCCACGCTGCCGGGCGCGGAACACCTCTTCGACATCGACACCGCCGACGGCGTGGCCAGGCTCAACGCCCACCTCGGCAACCGCGTGGGCTTCACCGCCGTGGTCATCGGGTCCGGCTTCACGGGGCTGGAGATCGCCACCGAGCTGGCCGCCCGCGGGCGAGTGATCCTGCTTGAGCGCGCCGACGTCGTCGCCCCCGAACTGGGCCCAGGCCCCCGTCCCGTGATCACGGCGGCGCTGGCCGAGTTGGGCGTCGAAGTACGCCTCGAAGCGAGCGCGGCGTCGGTCACCGGCCGGGGCGTCGTCCTGACGGATGGCAGCGAGGTCCAGGCCGACGCCGTCATCTGGACGGCGGGGATGCGGGCCCACCCCATGACCGAGCAGATCCCCGCGGAGCGCGACCGGCTCGGCCGGCTGGAGGTCGACCGTCACCTGCGGGTCGCCGGCGACGTGTTCGCCGCCGGCGACGTCGCCGCCGCCCTGGTCGACGCCGATCACCACGGGGTGCAGAGCTGCCAGTTCGCCACCCCCATGGGGAAGGTGGCAGGTCACAACGCCGCCGCCGACCTGCTCGGCCTGCCGCTGGTCGAGTTCGCCCCCGACCCGTACGTCACGTGCCTCGACCTAGGCGCCGCCGGCGCCGTGTTCACGACCGGATGGGACCGCGCGGTGGCGCTGACCGGACAGCAGGCCAAGGAGCTGAAGGGGACGATCCTGGAGGTGATCCACCCTCCGCTCGACGATGCCGACGAGATCCTCGCCCAGGCCGGCCGGCAGAGCAACGAGGTGGCCGGCTGAAACAAGCAACGGTGCGGGCCGATGGGAAGGTTTATCGGCCCGCACCGTCGTTCTGTGCCGCGCCGGCTCTCAGAGCCTCGCGGGGTCGGCGCCACGGCGGCTGATCCCGGCGAGGCCGACGGCGATGAGCAGCGCCGCGCCGTTGAAGACCTGGCTCACCCATGAGGGCGCGCCGACAAGGGTCAAACCGCTGACGCTGACGGCGACGAACAGGACCCCGATGACGGTCCCCAGCACGGAGGGCCGTCCCACCTCGATGACGATCGTGCTGAGGAACACCGCCGTCAGCGCGGGGAACAGCATGTTCATCCCGTTGTCCGACGTCGCGGCTCCCTGCCGGGCCAGCAGCAGCACGCCGGCGACACCGGAAACCAGGCCCGACAGCGCGAACGACAGGAACTTGATCCTGGTGACGTTCAGGCCGACCAGGTGAGCCGCGCTCGCGTTGGAACCCACGGCGAACAGGTGCCGGCCGAGCGGCGTGTGCCGCATCACGAACCACACCGCCACGGCGATCAACGCCGCCGCCAGCACGATCCGGGGGATGCCGAACACGGACAGGGAGCCCAGGTCGGTGAGCGTCTCGGGGATGTCCTTGCTGATCTGCAACCCGTTCGTGTACGCGAAGATGGCACCGCCCAGCAGGGTCGCCATGCCCAGCGTCGCGATGAAGGGGTTGATCCCGTACCGGGCCACCAGGAGCCCGAGCACGGCGCCGGCGACGACGCCGGATGCGACGGCCAGCAGGATCGCCACGAAGAGGGGGAGCCCGAAGTGGGACACCGCGGCCGCTGCCATGACGGACGACGTCGCGGTGACGGCACCCACGGAGAAGTCGAAGGACCCCGCCGCCATGGGGAAGAGCAGGGCCAGCGCCACGGTCAGGCCCACCGCCTGGCTGGCCAGCACCGAGTTGATGTTCGCCGCACTGCGGAACGCCTCGCCTGAGGACGGCAGCAGGGCGAAGAACACGACCATCCCGACGAGCAACAGCAGCAGGCCGTAGCGTTCGATGACACCGGCCACGGACCGGTCCCGGCCGACTACCGCGACAGGCGTCCTGCGCGGGGCCGGGGCCTGGTCCGGCAGCACGGCCGAGTCGGGGGAAACGTCAGTCATGGGTCGGCTCCTTGGGAGTGATCTGAGTGAGTTCGGCGATGGCGGCCTCCGTGAGCCGCGGCCCGGTGAGCTCGGCGACCCGCGAACCGCCGCGAAGAACGATCACGCGATGGCACAACGACTCCAACTCCTCGAAGTCCGACGACACGACCAGCGCGGCGTTGCCCCTGGCCACGTGCTCCCTGATGAGCTCGTGGATGTCGGCCCGCGCCATCGCGTCGACGCCCTGGGTGGGTTCGTCGAGCAGGAGCAGGCGCGGATCGAGTCGCAGCCATCTCGCGAGTACGGCCTTCTGCTGGTTGCCCCCGGACAAGTGGGTGAAGGGGGCGTTCGGGGTGGCCGTGCGAATGCCGAAGGTCCTGATCAGGCGCGTGGCGTCGCGCCGCTCGGTCGCGCGCGCCATCCGCCAGCCGGACCAGTACGACCTGATGGCCGTCGCGGAGACGTTCTCCCACAGCGGCAGGTCGGCGAAGGCGGCATCCTTGCCGCGATCTTCGGGCACCAGGGCGATGCCGCGGCGGATGGCGTCCCGGGGAGACCGGAGCCGGGCGGGGGCCCCGTCGACCTCGAGCCCGCCGCGCTCCATACGAGCATTGCCGAAGAGGGTCCGCAGCAGGGTGGAACGGCCCGAGCCCAGCAGGCCGGCGACCCCCACGATCTCATGGCGCCGCACGGTCAGGTCGACGCCGCGCAGCGGGCCGGCCACCAGGCCGCTGACCGTCAGCACCGGTCTCGCGTCGGCCTCCGGCATGCCGCGGGCAAGCGGCTCTCGCGCCTCCTGACCGGTCATGAGCGCCACGATCTGGGCCTCGTCCAGGCCGGCGGTGGACCGCTCCGCGACCAGAACCCCGTCGCGGAGCACCGAGATCCGGTCCGCTATCTCGAGCACCTCCGACAGGCGATGGCTGACATAGACGATCGTCTGGCCCCGGCTCTGACACCGGCGGATCGCCTCCAGGAGGACACCCGCCTCGTGCTGCGGCAGGCTGGCGGTGGGTTCGTCGAGCACGAGCGTCACATGACTGCCCTCGTCGCTGTCGCGTAGCGCCCGGGCGATGGCCACCAGGGTGCGGTCGCTCGGCCGGAGATCCCGCACCAGAGTCTGCGGATCGACGTCGACGTGTGCGCTCTCCAAGCTCTGACGGGTCGATCGGCGCAGCCCGCGCCAGGAGATGGCCATCCCGGCCCGCCGTGGATAGCCGCTTTCGAGCGCGAAGTTTTCACTGACCGTCAGATCGGGGACGAGCCCCAGGTCCTGATGCACGAAGCGGAGCCCGGACTGGCGCGCGATCGCCGGGCCATAGGATCCCGCGGCGTACGCCCGGCCGTAGATGGTGATCGTCCCGCCCTGGTCGGCCGGGTGAACGCCGGCGAGAATCTTCAGCAGCGTCGACTTGCCGGACCCGTTGCCACCGAGGAGAGCATGCACCGACCCGGGCGCGATGCTGCAGTCCACGTTCCGCAGCACCGGTATGCCGTCGAAGGTCTTGTTGATGCCGGTCAGCCGGATGGCTGTCGTGGACGGGCCGCTCCTCATCGCGACGAGCCGTTCCACGTCTTGCCGTACAGGCCGGCGAAGTCGACGGGGCCGACGTACTCGGCGCCGGGGACGGGGAGATTGTGGTCCTTGTCCACGATCTGGATGCCGACGCCTCCGGGGACGATCTTCTCGCCGTTGAAGACGCGGTTCAGGGCGTCGACCGTCGTGTAGGCGCGGTAGGCGTTCGAAGCGCCGAGGCAGAACTGCTGCCCCTTGCCGCTGCGGATGTAGTCCAGGTTGTCGATCTGGCACTCATTGCCGATCACCACCAGGTCCTTGCGAGGGCTGGACACCAACGCCGGCTGGATGCCCGCCACGAAGAAGTGATCGACGTCGACCGCGACGACGTTGGCCTGCGGCACCTGCACCAGCGCGGTCTCGAACTTCTGCCGGATGTTCGGGACGTCCGCGGGCGCGATCTTGACCGTGCTGACGATCTCGCAGCCGCCGCAGGCGGCGATGCGGTCCGCGAACCCCTTGGCCACGTAGCTGCCGAACGCGATGCCGTGGAAGGCGATGTGCAGCACCTTGGCCTTGCCCTGCGTCTTGGCGATGGCGAGATCGGCCCTCATCGTGCCCAGCCGGGTGTAGAAGCTGGCCAGGTTCGGCATGTCCGCGCTGTAGCCGGCCGGGGCGTCGAAGAGCGGCGAACTGCCGTCCTGCGTGGGGTCGTCGCAGTCGAAGCCGCTGAAGGAGGCGATCTTCACTCCGGCCTTCTTCGCCTCCACGAGGGCCTGCCGTACAGGGGCGCAGTCCACCGAGACCAGCACGATGCCGCTGGCGCCCGCCGCCGTGGCCTGGCGGACGCAGGTGGCCATGCCGCCGTTGGCGTTGTTCAGGCCGTCGCACGTATGTGCTTTCCAGCCCAGCGTGGTGGCCGCCTCGGTGAGTTGTTCGGCCTGGTAGGCGAGCGCGCGGACCTGCTGCCACGCTGTGATCACCCAGATGTTCTTGCCGGTCGCGGGCTTGGGCCCCGACTTCGGAGGCTCGGAGTAGGCCCCGGCATAGCCGCTCTCGACGGCTTTCGTGGCGGCGTCGAGCACCGCGGCGGACGTGCTCGACGAGGTGTCCGCGCCGCTCTGCGAAGCGGTTGTGCCGCATGCCGCCAGCGCGAGGCAGGCGGTGAGCAGGAGGCCGAGGAGGGGGGTGCGGGAATACCTTGGAGTGTTGACCATGTCGGTGATTCCTTGATTTGGCCATGCTCAGCCGGAGGGACGGCTGAGCGTGGGGGAGAGCGGTTCAGGAGCTGTAGCGGGGTGGGCGTGCGGCGGGCCAGCCCGCCATCGTCTGCATGGCGCCGGCCAGGCGGATCAGCGTGGCCTCGTCGAACGGCGCGCCGATCAACTGCGCGCCGATGGGAAGCCCGTCGGCTGCGATGTGGACGGGCAGGCTGATGGCCGGCAGGCCCGTGACGCTGGCCACCGCGGTGAAGGAGACCATGGCCAGGGCACTGGGCATCGCCGTTTCCGGATGCTGGTTGGCGTCGTCCAGCACGGTGCCGAGGCGTGGTGGCGGGCCGGCCATGGTGGGAGTGAGCAGCACATCGAAGTCGCGTCGCCACTGGGCGACCACCTGCCGCGATTCGACCTGCAGCCGCGCCACGGCCTGCACATAATCGCCGGCGTCGATGCCCCGCACCCGTTCCCATCGGTGTCGGTTGTACGGTTCGGCGGCCTTCGGGTCGTCGAAGGGATGGACATAGAGGGAGGCGGCGATGACCTTCTCCACGTAGGCATGCGCGCCTTCGGGGCTGAGGAGGAAGGGAGTGACGGGGAAGACCTCGTGACCCAGGTCTTCGAGGAGGGCGGCGGCGGCCAGGGCGCTGTTGACGCATTCGGGATCGACCGGCAGCCCGGTGGGGGCTTCGAGGAGCAGGCCGACCCGCAACCGCTCCGTCTCGCGGCCCAGTTCCGCCGCGAACGGGTGGCCGGAGGCGGGAGCCTGGAACCAGGCGAGCGGATCGGGCGCGCAGAGCGCGTCCAGTATCGCCGCGACATCCTCGACGTGGCGGCAGATGACACCCTCGGTGGTGCAGTACTCCCACCAGGACTGGACGTGTTGCGGTATCCGAGCCCGGCTGGGCTTCAGCCCGACCAGACCGCAGGCGGAGGCCGGCATCCGGAGCGATCCGCCGCCGTCGTTGCCGTGGGCCACGGGGGCCATGCCCGCTGCCACGGCGGCGGCCGCTCCGCCGCTCGAACCCGCGGGGGAACGGGTGAGATCCCACGGATTGGCGGTCTTCCCGTATCGGGCGTTCTCCGTCACGGGCAGCGTGCCCATCTCCGCGGTGTTGGTTCTCCCCATCAGGATGAAGCCGGCGTCGAGGAGCCGGTCGATGACCAGATCGTTCGTCGTCCTCGGGGCGTCGGAGACACCTCGCGACCCCATCGTGTTGGGCTGCCCCGCCACCGAGGTCAGGTCCTTGACCGGAATCGGGACCCCGTGGAACGGTCCGATCCGGTCGCCGGACACCAGCGCTCGCTCGGCCGCGCGGGCGGCGGTCATGACCGCCTCGTCGTCGCGCCAGACGAACGCGTTGATCTCCGGGTCCAGCCGGTCGATCCTGTCCAGGTACGCGGTGGCGACCTCGGCCGGGCTGAGCTCGCGGGCACGGATCGCCTCGGCTAGCTGTACCGCGGACACGAACGGGTCCATGGATTGCCTCCCATCACGGCTCCACGGCATGGTTCCGGCCGTAGATCGAGTCGGTGTCCCGACAGTCGGTCACAAGCCCGGTCGTGAGCGCTCCGTGGCTCAGCACCGGATCAGTCGTCACCGTGGTGTCCTCGAGCCCGTGGTGCACGCGCTGCTTCGGCGATCCCGGCGAGCCGCCCGCCCGGGCGGGCAAGTCCCTCCGCACGCCGTCTACGTGCGTAGATGTGCTCGACATGGAGACACGTTAAGCCGACTGTTCCGCAGAGGCGTATCTAATTCTGCTATGGAGAACAAACCTCGCACCCGCTCGACTCGGGCGACGACGCGTCGCGCCTCCCGGAGATCCCGCGAGCGCAAGGGCACCGTCGAGAGCAGGGGTTCCCGGCGGCAAGGACCCGTGGGCCGGTGGCCGGACCACTACCGCCGAGAGTTTCAAGCCGCCTGGCCCGTCATCGCGTCAAGCTGGAGCAGCGGAAGGCACAACACGAACCGGGCGCCACCCAGGTCCGATTCATGGGCGGTCAGCGTGCCGCTGTGGGCTTCGGCGATGGCCAAGGCGATGGACAGGCCGAGCCCGGCACCCCCGTGGCCGCGACTGCGGGCGCTGTCGGTCCTGGCGAAGTGGTCGAAGACCCGTTCGCGTTCCGGCAGGGGAACGCCCATGCCGTCGTCGTCGACCATGAGCATCACCTCACCGCCTTCGCTGCTCACCGACACCCGCACCGCCGACCTGCCGTGTCGTTCGGCATTGTCCAGCAGGTTGCCGAGCAGGCGCGCGAGGGTGGCGTTGACGCCTCCCACGACCAAGTCCTCCTCCAGGTCCAGATGGATGGGCAGGACATAGGGCCGCTTGCCGACCTCCTGCTTGACGAGATCGGCCACGTCGATGGGCAGGAGCGGGTCCGGGAATCCGGCGTCCAGCCTGGCGAGCGTCAGCATGTCGCCGATGATGGCCTGGATCCGGTCCACCTCCCGCAGGGCGTGGCGGACGAGGTCGTTCAGGTCGGTCTGGCCGGGATGCATGCGTGCTTCCTCCAGCTGCAGCCGGAGGCCGGCCAGAGGAGTGCCCAGCTCGTGCGAGGCGTCAGTGACGAACTGTCGCTTCTGGGCCCGCATCTGCTCTACCAGGCGCTCCATCCGCGTGACGAGGGTGACGACCTCGCCGCAGTCATAAACTGTGGTCATGGGATCCTCCACTAGTCCTGACCTTCAGCATGCCGGTCACGAAGCCGCTCCCGACACCGTAGAAATACGCGTTCGCCGTGGACCGCATGGGTGACGTCGCTGGAGGCCGGGCAGTCCGGCGGGTTCCGGGCACCGCCACAAGAAGGCCACGTGGGCGGCCTCTCATGCGGCGTCTTCGACTCCGAAGTCGTCGGCGACCTCGAACCAGACGACCTTGCCCGTCCTCGTGTAGTCCACACCCCACTCGCGGGACAACGTTTCCAGCAGGAACAGGCCTCGCCCGCTCTCCTCGTCAGGACCGGACAGCCGAGCGGGAGGCAACGGCGTGGATGCGCCGTGCTCTTCGACCTCCACCCGCAGCACACCGTCCCTGTCGCTGAGACGGACGTGCACCGGCTCGTCCGTGTGCGTGAGCGCGTTGGTGACCACCTCGGAAACGAGCAGTTCGGCGGTGGTGCTCTCGTCGGCGAACCCCCACCGCCGCGCCTGCGCAACCACGCTGTGCCGCGCCGCCGGCACCGAAGCGACGATGGGCGGGAAGAACCACGACGCCTGGCGGCACCTGCCGCGCCTGGCGCAGTCGCTAGGGGCGCCGCAGGCGTGGACCCGCAAGGGCAGGGTTCGTGTGTGACGGTTCGATGGACTGAACGGGGCAGGACGCCGCGGCTCTCTCCGGGTCCGGTGAGGCACCTCGCGGTCGAACGTGTTCATGCCGACCTCCTGGTCGTGTCTCACGTGCAGATGGTCGCTGACGGGCATCGAGCCCGCTGCCGGCACATGGCGCCCGCTTCCCGTGACCTGCACGGATTTCATACATCTCCATCGTCGGGTGGTCCGCTACGGGGCATAACCGGGAAACTGCCTGTTCCGGGTACGTGCACGTATGTAGTGGACCGCGTACGTGGTGCGGCGGCGGCGCCGTACGGCCGCGACCGATGATGCACGCGGGGCGGGTCGCCCGGACGCGAACCGTACGCTCATCGGAGGGAATGATGGTGAAGTCCTCCCGTTGCGGAGAGAAGCGTATCTGAGCTGCGTTGATAGCATGAAATGTGGCTTCACAGACGGTGTCGAGGCGGGCGACCGACAACCTTCCGGCCGACGCGAAGGAAATCGTCGGGCGCCGACGCGAGGCCGCCGACATCAAGCGACTGCTGTCGTCCACGCGTCTGCTGACGCTCACGGGCCCCGGAGGGGTGGGCAAGACCCGCCTGGCCCTCTACATGGCGGCCACGATGCGTCGTGCCTTCTCCAACGGCGTGTGGTTGGTGCAACTGGCCTCACTGCAGGATGGCGAGCTGCTGGGACGCGCGGTGGCGGAAACGCTGGGAGTGCATGACAGGACATCTCGTTCCTCCATGGATGCGCTGATTGACCACTTGCGTGACAATCAGACGCTGCTGGTGCTGGACAACTGCGAGCACCTGATCGACGCGTGCGCCGCCTTCGCCGATGCGCTGATCCGAGCGGTTCCGGAGGTGCGGATCCTGGCGACCAGCCGGGAAGTGCTGGGCGTCCAGAGCGAGGTTCGGTATGTCGTGCCACCGTTGTCCATGCCGCCGCAGGGCCAGGAGCTGACGGCCGCCGACACGGGCCGATATGAGGCGGTGGCGCTGTTCCTGGAACGCGCCAGAGCCATCGACCCGTCATTCAAGCTGGTGCCCGACCACGACGGTGCGGCCGAGCTGTGCCGGCTCGTCGATGGCATTCCGCTGGCCATCGAACTGGCGGCGGTACAACTCCGGGTCCTTTCTCTCGACCAGATCGTCGAGAGGCTAGGTGATCACCTGGATCTCCTCACGCAGGGCTACCGGACCGCTGTGCCCAGGCACCAGACGCTGGGCGCGACGGTCGCCTGGAGTTTCGCGTTGTGCTCGCCTCAGGAGCAGACGCTCTGGCAACGCCTCACCGTCTTCTCCGGCGGCTTCGATCTGGACGCGGCCGAAGAGGTGTGCTCGGGTGGCGGGCTGGCGCGTGACGAACTCCTGCCCCTGCTCGGGGCGCTCATCGACAAGTCTGTCCTGACGTGTGACCGCAGCGGCGCTCAGTTGCGCTACGGGATGCTGGAGCTGCTCCGTCAGTACGGCCTGGAACGACTGGCCACGAGCGGTTCCGAGGCGGAGGTCCGGCTCCGCCACCTGGATCACTACCGGCGGCTGAGCGAGCGGACGCAGGCCGGCTGGTTCACCCCCCTGCAGGTGGACTACTTCACCGGCGTGGTCCGCGAGATGCCCAATTTCCGGGTGGCGCTCGAGACCTCGCTCGGAGATCCGGCCAGGGCCGAGACCGGGTTGGAGATCATCACCAGGCTCTACGGATACTGGGTCTACTCCGGCGGCTTCAGCGAGGCGCGTTACTGGCTCGACCGCGCGCTCCAGCTCGTGCAGGGTGCGCGACCGGCGCGGTTCAGGGCGCTGGCGACGGCGGCGCTGTTCGCCCTGATGCAGGGGAAACTCGATGCGGCGATGCCGCTGATCGCCGATTGCTCCGCGCTGGCCCGTGACTGGCAGGACGGCAGCGCGCAGGCGATGGAGAAGTGTCTGTCGGGCCGGGTCGCTCTCCTGCTCGGCGACTATCGCAGCGCGGTCGACCAGCTGGAGGAGGCCGTCCGCTGGTACGAGGAGAACGCCGGCGCCCTTGCCGAGGAGGACGTGCTGCAGGGCCCGTTCCTGCCCGCGTTCTACCTGGCCTTGGCAGCCGCCTTCGGACGTGATCCACGTGCCGCCGCGTTCGCGGACCGATGCCGGAGGACGGCGGAGGACGCCGGGGCGCAGGGAGAGATCTCCATGGGGGTGTGGGCCAGCGGTATAGAGCGTTGGCTGGCGGGTGAGACGGCGGCCGCGCTGGAGTTGTTCCGCACGAGCATCCGCATCGGCCGCGCCATCGGGTACCGCTACGGCGCGGCATGGGCCATCGAGTGCCTGGCCTGGGCGACGGCTGCGCAAGGACGGGATGACCGGGCCGCCCGCCTGCTCGGTGCGGCTGCGTCGATCCGCGAGATCCTGGGCCTGTCGTTGCCCGGTTTCCAGCCCTACGCCGACGCGCATCACGATTGCGAGGCGGCGCTGCGCGCCAGGCTGGGTGGGGAGGCGTTCGAGGCGGCTGTCGAGCAGGGGGCTGGCCTCGACTTCGACGAGGCCGTCGCCTATGCCGTGGAGGATGCGAGAGATCCGGACAAGGCTGACACCGGGGCCGCGCCACGACGGCGGGCCGAGACGACGGTACTGACTCCCCGCGAGCTGGAGGTGGCCGGCCTCATCGCTCAGGGTGTGCGCAACAAGGAGATCGCCGCGCGGCTGGTCATATCGACCCGGACAGCGGAGGGCCATGTGGAACACATCCTGACCAAGCTCGGCCTGACCTCTCGCACCCAGATCGCTGCCTGGTACTTCGACCACACCTCGCCGCCGTCGGCGGATTGACCCGAGTACGCCGAGCGCACCGTACCGACCGGCCGGGCGATCGCGGCCCGGCCGGGGAGACGCCGGCCACGCCCGCGCGACGGCGGAGCCGCTCACCCGTCCGAAGCCAGGACCAGTTGCCCGGCCAAGGCTGCGTGATGGGCACCAGCCAGAGCCGCTGGAGCCCCGGATCCGCCCGGCCGCAGTACTCCGTGAGGTGGCAGGAATATCTCTCGCTCCTATACCCTTAGGGGGTATTAACAGAGCTAAGGAGATCGTATGCGACGCCTTACCGCGCTGGAGCCCGCCGAAGCGCCAGGGAAATCCCGTGAGCTGCTGGAGGACATCGTCGCCAGGAGGGGCGGAGTGGGAGACATGGTCGCCACCATGGCTCATTCGCCGGCCCTGCTGCAGGGCTACCTGGAGTTGTCCCGTGCCATGAAGCGCGTCAAGCTGCCTCGTGCTCTCAGCGAGAAGATCTCGCTCGCCGTGCAGGAGTGGATCGGCTGCGCCTACTGCCTGGAAGCGCACACGGAGGCGGCCCGTGCGGCGGGGCTGAGCGAGAGCGACATCGCACTCGCTCGTCAGGGATCGGCCACGGACACGCGTGAGGCGGCCCTCATCGCGATGGCGGTCCGCATCCTGGCCGAGCCGTCTTCCATCGGCGACGACGATGTGGCGGAGCTGCGCGCACACGGCTGGAGTGACCGGATCATCGCCGAAGTCCCGGGACTGGTCGCCCTGAACCAGATCACCGGGACCTTCAACCTCCTCGCCGGGCTCGAACCCGCGGTGCCGGAAGAGTAGGGAGGACGGGATCAGTCCGGGAGCGAGCTCTGCGGTTGGTCCTGTCGGTTCGTGCGGCCGGGTGTCAGCAGCGCGGCAACGACGGCGCCGGCCGCTGCCGCGACGGCCGCCACGACGAACCCGTTGGTGAAGCCGCTCAGCGTGGTCCCGACCAGGCTCGCGGCTGCGACGCTCGACACGACCGCGGCTCCGACGGAGGCGCCGAACTCGTGGAAGGTGCTCACGATGCCGGAGGCGATGCCGGCTTCGTGGGGCGCCACCTGGCCGAGCGCGGTCGCTGAGGCGATGACGAACATCGCGCCGGTGCCCGCCGCCGCGACGGCCACGCCGATCACGACGCTGACCGTGTTCATCGACACCGCCGGCACGGCCATGCCGATCGCCGCGACCGTCAAGCCCGTGACGGCCAGCCGGCGTCCACCCCATCGGCCGAGCAGGCGCCCGGTCAGGTTGGCGCCGAGCATCGTCGCCAGTGCCACTGGCAGGAACAGCAGCCCTGCCTGCAAGGCGCCGTACCCCAAAGCGTGCTGGAAGTAGAAGGTGCCCAGGAAGAACACGGCGATCATCAGCGCCGTTGCCAGCAGGATGAGGAAAGCGCCGGTCGCCACAGGCCGCCTGGCCAGCAGCCGGACGTCCATCAGCGGTGACCGGGCCCGCCGCTGCCAGAGCACGAACAGCACATAGCCCACCGCGGCCGCCAGGACGAGCCATCCGGTGAGCGCGCTGAGCCAGCCCCGCTCGCCTGCGGCGATGAGGGCGTAGATCAACGACGCGGATGAGGACGTCACCAGAATCGCGCCGAGGACATCGAGCCGTGGCCGGTCGGCGGACGTGGCCGGCCGGGCCGGCAGCAGAGCGGCGAGCACCGCGGCGATCACGAGCCCGATGGGCACGTTGACGTAGAAGACCCACGACCATCCCGGGCCCGCGGTGAGCAGGCCGCCGAGGAGCACGCCGAGGGCGGCGCCACCGCCGCCGAGCGCGGACCAGACGCCCAGAGCCTTGTTCCGCTCCTCTCCGTCGAACAGCGCCACCACCAGCGACAAGGCGGAGGGCGACAGGAGCGCCGCCCCGACACCCTGCGCCACGCGACCGCCCACCAGCATGCCTGCGGACCCGGCCAGCCCGGTGACCAGCGATGCGACGGTGAACAGGAGCAGTCCGGCGAGCACGACCTGCTTGGCTCCTACGAGGTCCGTGATGCGTCCGCCGAGCAGCATCAGTCCGCCGAAGGTGAGCGTGTAGGCGCTGACCGTCCAGGTCAGCGCCTCGCGGCTGAGCTCGAGGTCCGTCCCGATGTGGGGCAGTGCTATCGCCACGACGGTGACGTCGAGGATCAGCATGAGCTGGGCCACCCCGAGGAAGCCGAGGATGCGCCACCGTGCCGGATGCGGCTCGTGGGGTGAGGTCTGGCGTACTGCTGGTTGGGCCATCGGTTGCCTCCATGCGAACAACTCGTACTCTCATATACGAGATCTAGCCGTCACTATAACCTGTATATGTGCATACGAGTTAGACTGGTGGCATGGCCGCACCCTCCGCGCGCTCCAGACGTCGCGCCGATGCCGAGCGCAACATCGCCCGCATCGTGTCCGCAGCGCGCGCATCGCTGAGTTCGGATCCGAACACGACCACGGACGACATCGCGCAGGCCGCCGGTGTCGGCCGGATGACCCTGTACGGGCACTTCCGCACCCGGGCCGACCTGGTCGAAGCGGCGCTCATGGACGCGTTGCGAGCCGGCGACGAAACCCTGTCGTCCCTCGACCTGACGGGGGACGCCCACGAAGCCATGACCCGCCTGCTGGCGTCGAGCTGGGAGATCGTGGCCGAATCCGCGGCGCTGCTGACCGCCGCCGAGACAGTGCTCCCCGCGGGACGCGTGCGCGAACTGCACGCCGAACCCGCTCGGCGCATGGCCGAGCTCATCCGCCGCGGCCAGGAACAAGGCGTCTTCCGCGCCGATCTTCCCACACCCTGGCTGGTGAGCCTCGTCCACTACATCCTGCACGGCGCGGCGAGCGAGGTACGCGCGGGACGCCTGCCTTCACACGGCGCCTCCGACATGGTGACGAAGTCCGTGCAATCGGTGCTGACCGGCTAGAAGCGCTGCCGGAAACGCCCTGCTGCGCAGCGCGTGGCGTTCGCAGCGTCGCGCTCAGTCGCGGCGTTCCGCCGGGCCTGACGAATCGCGAAGTACCAGCTCGGTGGGCGGACGGATCGCCTCGCTCTCGCGTGGTGATCGTGCGGCGAGCTGCTCGATCAGGAGCTCCACCGCGAGCCGACCGGCGTGCGATGCGCCGGGACTCCTCGGCGTTCACGATCGCCAGAGTGGCGTCGGACGCCCTCGCGCGCTGCTCCGCGCCGCGGATCAGCTCGAAGAAGTGGGGATTGGTGATGTCGGCGAGCACCATGGCGATCGTTCGGTGGCGTAGACCCGAGAGAGCGCGGTTCTGCGGTCTGTGCTGGTAGCCGAGCTGCGCGGCGGCGGCGACTATCCGCTGTCGCGTCGCTTCGTTGACCCGGCCGGGCTTGTTGAACGCCCGGGAGACCGTCGACGCGGCCACGCCGGCGGCTTGCGCGACGTCGAAGATGGTGGGCTCCACGAACGCATCTAGTCACCAAATGGAAATTTTGGCAACGTCTTGCAGAAGTTGTCACACATACCTACGTTTCGATCATGCCGGCCACACGGTGACGTGTCGGGCGAGAGGAGCGAGGGATGTCGCAGCCCGGGCGGAGAGATCGAACTGTGCAGCACGACGAGCGCACGATCGCGAGTCGGGTCAGGCGGTGGTCCGCGGTTGTGACGGCCGGCGCTCTGCTGACCGCGTCGCTGACGTCGGTGGGGGTGACGCCGGCGCAGGCAGCATCGAGCGACTTCACCATCTTCAACGGTCGCACGACGGCGCCGATCCTGATCGACCCGTCCTACGGCGGCGACCACACCGATCGCGACTACATGCAGGTGCGCCGCGCGGTCCAGGACCTGCGTCAGGATGTCGCCATGGTGACCGGGGCGATCGATCCCGGTGAGGTGCAGAGCCTGTTCGTCGACGACGAGCCGGCCAAGGAGGCGCGGCTGGCGGAGGCCGACCAGAGCAGACTGCCGGCCCTGCTGACCGAGGCCGCGGGCCAGAAGACCGCGATCATCGTCGGCCAGCTCGGGCAGAGCCGGCTGATCGACGAGATCGTCGGAGCCGGTAAGTTCGACGAGGCCGCCGGGATCCAGGGCAAGTGGGAGGCGTACGCGACCAAGACCGTCAAGAACCCGGTGCCCGGCGTCGACAAGGCACTGGTGGTCGCGGGCAGCGACGCCCGCGGGACGATCTACGGGATCTACTCCATCTCCGAGGAGATCGGCGTCTCGCCGTGGTACTGGTACGCCGACGTGCCGGTCAAGCAGCGCGACGACATCAAGGTCGAAGGCAGGACCCGGGTCGACGACGGGCCGGACGTCAAGTACCGCGGAATCTTCGTCAACGACGAGGAACGCACCATCGCGTGGGCGAAGAAGAAGTTCCCCACCGGCGACGGCACGCCCGATGTCCACTACTACCGGCACGTCTTCGAGCTGATGTTGCGGCTCAGGCTGAACACGCTGTGGCCGGCGATGCACCTGGCCTCGACGGCGTTCAACGCGGTCACCGACACCGGGACGTACGACAACGGAACGCCGGTCAACGCTCGCGAGGCGGCAGCGTTCGGCGTGGTCGCGTCCTCCTCTCACGCGGAGCTGATGCTGCGCAACAACGAGGGCGAGTGGCGACAGTGGTACGCCCGCAACAAGGACGCGCTCGACATCAAGGGCCCGGACGCCGTGTCGGCCTTCGACTACTCGATCAACAAGCCCGCGATCCTGGAGTACTGGCGCCAGCGTGTGGTCGCCAACGCCGGCTTCGAGAACATCCTCGCCCTGGGCATCCGCGGTGTGCACGACAGCGATCCGGTGTTCACGCCCGGTAACCCGTACGGGTTCAAGGACAAGATCGAGATGGTGGCCGACGTCATTCGCGAGCAGCGCGAGCTGATCGCGCAGGTCTATGGCGGAGTCGACGCCGTGCCGCAGGTGTTCATCCCCTACAAGGAGATGAACGACCTTTACAACGCCGGGCTGAAGGACCACATCCCCGGCGACGTGACCCTGATGTGGGCCGAGGACAACCATGGCTATCTGCGCCAGGTGCCCACGCGGGCCGAAGCGGCCCGGTCCGGCGGGAACGGCGTCTACTATCACATCTCCTACTGGGGCGAGCCGAAGAGCTACCTGTGGCTGAACTCGACGCCCATGTCCCTGATGGTGCAGCAACTGCATCGGGCGTGGAATTCCGGCGCAGGGCGCTACTGGATCCTCAATGTCGGGGACATCAAGCCCGGCGAGATCAAGCTCGACCTGTTCGCCAAGCTCGCGTGGGACGTCAAGGGCTATGACGACACCAACATCGGGACGAAGTTCCTCACCGAGCACGTGCACAGGGACTTCCGGCTGAGGGGCGACAACGCTGCCGTCGTCGCGGACGCGCTGGAGAGGTTCGACGTACTCGAGAGCACCAAGCGCGCCGAGTCCTGGGGAGAGATCAACTCGTCCAACGCGAACTCAGGAAGAATCCACAACGGTCAGGTCTTCCCGTTCAGCGCCACCTCGGACGGTGACGAGCTCCAGCGCCACATCAACGAGTCCAACGAACTGGTGGCGATCCTCGAGGGTGTTTCCAGGAGGCTCGACCCCCGCTATCGTTCCGCGTTCTATCAGCAGGTGCTCCACCGGGTCCGGTCCTACCGCAACATGGCCGAGCAGATCGGCTACTACTGGAAGAACCGGCTCGCCGCCGCCCAAGGCCGCTACGCCAGCGCGGGAAGCTACGAGCTGCTCTCGAAGCAGGCCCGTGAGCGCATCTTCACCGACGAGGACTACTGGAACACGATCAGCGGCGGCAAGTGGGACCATGCCATCGGCCACAGCCACCCAGAAGGCTTCCCGAACGAGGGCGCCGTCATGCTCACCAACGACCGGTATGCCCGGGTGGCCACCCCTACCGATGGGGTGGGCGCCGCCGCCGAGGGCAGCAAGGAGCCTGGGCGCGGCACGCTGACGTTCAACTCGGCCGCGCCCGACGACAAGCGGTTCTTCGACGTGTTCTCCCGGGACGACGTGGCCGGCCCGCAGGAGTGGGTCGCCGAGGCGGACGCTCGGTGGATCACCCTTTCCCGGCGCTCGGGCACGACGGCGACAGAGCAACGGGTCACGGTGACGGTCGCCAGGAACCACCCGGCCACGACGGGGACGATCCGGGTCTTCAACGCCGCCCACGGCGCCAAGGTCGGCGACCCGGTCGCGACGTTCACGGTCGACGCGGAGCGGGCAGCCGTGGATCTGCGCCGTGTCGCCGAGCCGGCGCACCTGGAGGCCAACGGATACGTGGCCCTCGAGGCCGAGCACTTCTCCGAGAACGTGCCGGGCGCCGACGGCAGCCGGTGGGCCCCCCTTGCGGGCGTGGGCCAGCGCGGGGCATCGATGGGCAGCTTCCCGGAGATCGCGCCCCGGGTCGACTCCGGCTTCGAGACGACCGCCCGCCTGAGATACCGGGTCTACTTCACCTCCACCGGGAGGTTCACCGGAACCTTCTACCGGATTCCGACGCTGAACGAAGGCACAGAGGACGACGGCACGCCGCGAACCGCACGCACGGCGATCGGGCTCGACGAGCAGGCCCCCAGCCTGCTGCGCGGCAACTCAGTCGCCGGTACGAGCACCAGCCCCTGGGGATTCAACATCATGCAGGGAATCGAACCCCTGAAGTTCACCATCGACGTGACCACCCCGGGGTACCACGACCTCGTGGTCTACCGCTCGGACGCGGCGATCCTCTTCGACCGGATCATCATCGAGACGCGCGCCGGCGCGGCCGGTGACGGCCTTGTCGGCCCGCCCGAGAGCCCGAACAACATCGCCGCGCCCCAGAAGGCCACCGTGGCGCCTCGCCCTGACACGATGCCGGAGCTCCACCGGCTGCCCGCGATCCAGACGTCGGTGGGCGAGACGAGCACGGTCGAGGGTGTGCGGGATGTGAAGGCCGCGGAGTCCGACAACAAGACCGCCGTGTCGGTCGCGGTGAAGGACGGCCGCCTGCGGGTCACCGGGCACAGGGTGGGGATGGCCGAGCTCTCCATCACCGCCGGTGGTGGTGAGGCCTGGGTGGCGCCGGTCGCGGTGGGCCGGGCCGAGGGCGCGCCGACCGGCCCGTACCTGGAGCAGGACGGTCTGGCGGTCATCGATGCGGCCGACGCGCTCGAGAAGAGCGCCGCCGCTCACGCGACCGGCAGCAACAACGGGACGCACGGCTGGGCACTGGCTCGTAACGGTCTCCAGGTCGTCCCGCCGGCCGACGCCGGCGCCAAGGCGCAGTGGCTGGCGACCTCGCCGGCCCAGGCCGAGGCGTTGTTCAAGGCCGGCCCGACACAGAAGGTCAACGGGAGCTCCGCGGCAGGAGCACCACCGCGGCTCGACTTCACCGTCGACATCCGGACCGGTGGCACGTACCACCTGTTCGCCAACACGAGCAACCCGAACCCCGACGCCGACTCCTACCACGTGCTCGTCGACGGGCAGTGGAGATACCACTCGAGCAAGTCCGGGCCGGAGACCGGGTTCGAGACCTGGTACGGCAGCACGAGCGTCGCCGCGGCCGCGTTGGCGCTCGCGCCGGGCGAGCACACGATCTCGCTGGCGCCCCGTGAGGCGGGGCTGGTGCTCAACCAGATCGTCCTGACCACGGACGACACCCCCGGCCTGACCGGCTTCCAGGACCCCAGCAGCCGGAGAGTGAGCGCCTCATGACGCCCTGACATCGAGCACACCTTCGGAGCACATGACCCCGCGCTTCGGCTCAGGCGGGCGGGGGCGCGGCAGGCGCGGTGCTCTCGCGTACGACGAGCTCGGTAGCCAGTTCGACGCGGCTTTGTGGCGGCTGCTCGCCGTTGGCCAGCTTCAGCAGCATGGAGGTGGCCGCGGCGGCCATCTCGGCGAGGGGCTGGCGGATGGTGGTCAACGGTGGGATGGCCCATCGCACCGAAGGCATGTCGTCGAAGCCGATCACGCTGAGATCGTCCGGGATGCGCAGGCCGAGCTGGTGGACCGCGTGGTAGACGCCGATGGCCTGGCCGTCGTTGGTGGCGAAGATCGCAGTCGGCCGGTCGGGCAGGCGCAGCATGCGGTGCGCCTCGGCCAGGCCGCCCTCGATCAGAAAGTCCCCCCGGCCGACCAACTCCGGATCAACGGGCACGCCGGCCATGTCCAGGGCGGTGCGATAGCCGTCGAGACGGGCCCGGCTGGACAGCGCGGAGTCCGGCCCGGTGATGATGCCGATGCGGCGGTGCCCGAGCTCCAGGAGGTGGCGGGTGGCCGTGAGCCCGCCGTTCCAGTTGCCGGCGCCGACCGAGGGGATGTTCCTCGCGGGGGCGTCGGCCGGATCCAGCAGGACGAGCGGGATCTCGCGGCGGGCGAGCTGTTCGTGCTGACGTTCGGTCAGGCCCGAGAACACCGCGATCACACCACTCGGGCGGCGCCGTAACACGCCCTCCAGCCAGGCGTCTGCGGCGGTGCGGTCACAGCACAGGTCCGATATCCCCACCGTGAGCTCGTGCTCCCGCGCGACCCGCGCCACACCTTTGGTGATCTCGACGGGATAGTCGCCCTCCAGCGCGTGGAAGGCCAGCTCGACCAGGGCTGTCGGCGTGGAGCGGCGGCGCTGTCGCCGGTAGCCGTGCCGGCGGATGAGCTCCTCCACGGCGGCGCGGGTTTCGGACGACACCTCGGACCGGCCGTTCACGACCTTGGAGACCGTCGCGGTGGAAACGCCCGCCAGCTCGGCGAGCTGAGCGATGGTGAGAGGAGACGACTCCGCGGTCATGGCGGCAGTCTAATCACGGAGTACGGGCAGGCGCGGGTGCCGTCCTGGACGGTGGGCGGGCTCGGCCTCGCACCGAGCCCGCCACGCCGGCTCCCGAGCCGGACCCGTGTCACGCCGTCAGCGCTGCAGTGTCAGCAGGCCCGGCCGGTAGGGCAGGAGGCCGTAGTCGCCGCCGGAGTTGGGGCTGCGTCCCTGGTAGAGCAGCTGCAGGTTGCAGGGATCAACGGTGAAGGTCTGATCGGCGCCGGTGCGGATCAGCTCTCCGTGGCTGATGTCGTTGGTCCAGGTGGCGCCGCTGTTGGCCTTGCCGGCGAACGGGTTGCTCTCGGTGGCGGCCTGCGGTGTCCACGAACCGTTCAGGCTGGTGGCGGTGAACGAGCGGAAGTAGCGGCCCTGCGAGCCGATCGCCTCGACGAGCATGAGGTAGCGGTTCTGGCCCTGGAGCTTGTAGACCTGAACGCCTTCGAACAGGTTGTTCGTCGTGTCGCTCATGATCACCGTCGAGGTGGTGCCGAAGCTGCCGGGGAAGTTCCCGATGGGCATGCTCGCGCGGTAGATCTTGCCGTTGTCCCCGGCGAAGAACAGGTACATCGTGGTGCTGTCACCGATGAGCGTCTGGTCGATGGGTCCCGTTCCGGAGCCTGAGATGCTGCCGGAGAAGAGCACCTGCTCCGATGACCAGCCATTCGGATTGGTGGGGTCGCTGGAGGTCCTGTAGGAGAAGGCGGTCCCGCCCCACTGGTAGGCGAGCACCCAGATGTTCCTGGGGGCGAAGTAGAACAGCGTGGGCGCGACGGTGGCGGAGGACATCGTGTTCTGGCTCGCCGAGGCCATCTCGGACCAGTTGGTGAAGGGGCTGAAGTTCATCGAGCCCCACCTCGTGCCCGTGTCGTGTGTCGTGGCGTAGACGAGATGCCGGCCGTTGTAGGGGGCCACGGTGAAGTCCTTGAGCGAGACCCAGCCCGACTTCGGGGTGGCCAGCTGGCCGGTCGAGGTCCAGCGGTAGGTCGACGGAAGATCGCACTGGCCGGGGTCCGGGTTGCCGCCGTCGACCCGGACGAGCTGCCATTGCTGGTTGGCGCCGTTCCAGTCGTCGTACTGGACGATGTTCGCGCCGTCGGCGGTGGAGGCGCCCTGTACCTCCAGGGCCTTGTTGCTGTGGCGCGAGATGAACCGCACGTGGCCGTCGGAGCTGTCGGCCAGCCGCCACTGCTGGTTGGTGCCGTTGTGGTCGGTCCACTGCACGATCGCGCCGCCGTTGGCGGTCGACCAGTTGTGGACGTCCAGGACCTTGCCGGAGTGGCGGGACTTGATGCGGTAGTAGCCGCCGCCGGAGTCGACGAACTGCCACTGCTGCTGGTTGCCGTTGTTACGCGACCACTGGGTGATGCGGCCGCCGTCGGCGGTCGAGAGGTTGTAGACGTCCAGGGCCTTGCCGCTGTTGCGGTTGATCAGGACGTACCAGGCGTTGGTGTCGACGGTGGCCGCATGGGCGGACTGAGTCTGGAGGCCGACGAACAGGCTCGCCAGTAAGGTGGCCACCGTCGCGACGACGGCCAGGGATCTGGTTTTCACGTCTGTGCCTTTCGGTCAGGGGGTGGTGAGATCGAAGCGGCGCACGGTGACCGCGCCGCCGAGGGACTGGGTGGCGTAGTTGAAGATTCCGAAGCGGTAACCCATGAAGAACTGCCAGGCGTTGTTCAAGGTGAAGGCCGGGCCGAGGCTCACGAAGGTGCTGCCGTCGGTGCTGTAGGAGAAGCGGGCCTGCCTGCCGGAACCGGGCCGGATGTCGGCGTTGACTCGCAACCAGATCCGGCCGCCCGAGACGTTCGCGCTCGCCGCCTCGGCCCCGGTGCCGGTGGTCTGCCACGAACTGTTCATGGTCAGCCCGTTCGTCATCACGACCCGGTTGACGCCGTTGTCGCGTTTGACGCCGATCCAGGCCGACTGGTCGCGCAGCATGGCGAGCCCGGCGCGGTCGCCGTTGGTCATCTGTGAGTAGTCGAGTTCGATCGTCGCCGTCGACGACGGGCCCTGGATGCGGTGGGTCAGGGTGTTGCGGGCGTTGTAGAGGTCGCCTGTGACGGTCGCGGTCTGCAGGCGCAGGCCGTTGCCGGTGGAGAAGCGGCTGGTGTCGGGATTGTGATTCCATTCCCAGCGGTGGCCGAGACCGCCCGAGGCGAAGGTGTCGGGGCCGATCATGGACGCCACGGTCCGGCTGGTCTGGATGTCCGGCTTCGGGTAGTTGACACCCCAGCCGCCGTTGACGGTACGCACGATCGGCCAGTCGCCGGTCCAGGTGATCGGCGCGAGTGCGGGGACGCGGCCGCCGGGGTAGGCGTCGACGAACGACATGTAGTACCAGGCGCCGTTCTGGGTCTGGACGAGCCCGCCCTGGTGGGGCACGCCGCCGCCGGAGATGGGGCCGGGCATGTCGAGCAGGACCTGGCGCATCTCGTACGGACCCCACGGCGAGGTGGAGCGGAGCACGTACTGACCGTTGGCGGGGCGGGTCAGCCAGATGTAGTAGTAGCCGTTGCGCTTGTAGAAGCGGGCGCCTTCCAGGGTGCCGACGCTGCTCGGGGTCTGGAACACCTGCTGGGCACGCACCTGGCTGAGCCCGTCGGGCGTGAGCTGGGCCACGCTGATGGTGCCGTTGCCGTAGGCGACGTACATGGTGTCGTCGGAGTCGATCAGCAGGCCGGCGTCGTAGTAGCAGTTGTTGATCTGTGAGCGCTTGCTCCACGTGCCGTCCACGGCGGGGGCGGTGTAAACGTAGGTCCGGTTGAACTCGACGCAGCCGATCCAGTAGTAGGTGCTGTTGCTGGGCCGGTAGTTCAGGGTCGAGGCCCAGATGCCCTTCACGTACGCCCGGCCGCCGTCGAGGTCGTAGGCGCCCGAGCCGAAGTCGAGTCTGGGGACCGAATGGCCGGCGTACTCCCAGTCGACCAGGTTGTAGGAGCGCAGGATCGGCGCGCCCGGCGAGTAGTGCATCGTCGAGGCCGAGTAGTAGTAGGCGTCGCCGACCCGGATGATGTCGCCGTCGGCGAAGTCCTGCCAGACGACCGGGTTGGTGTAGTCGCTGTTGCCGTTGACCGGGACGAGCTGCCATTGCTGGTTGGCGCCGTTCCAGTCGTCGTACTGGACGATGTTCGCGCCGTCGGCGGTGGAGGCGCCCTGTACCTCCAGGGCCTTGTTGCTGTGGCGCGAGATGAACCGCACGTGGCCGTCGGAGCTGTCGGCCAGCCGCCACTGCTGGTTGGTGCCGTTGTGGTCGGTCCACTGCACGATCGCGCCGCCGTTGGCGGTCGACCAGTTGTGGACGTCCAGGACCTTGCCGGAGTGGCGGGACTTGATGCGGTAGTAGCCGCCGCCGGAGTCGACGAA